>CAJXQE010000131.1 GCA_913058215.1 uncultured Verrucomicrobiales bacterium | reverse complement strand
GGGCTCGGAGATGTGTATAAGAGACAGATGCTGGACTTCGTATAATTTTCCGGAGAAATTGGCAAAGTGACCGTGAGTCAAATGCCCACCGTGACTAAGGTCCATCGTCAGAATTTTGTCGCCCGGCTCGAGAACACTGAAGTAGACCGCTGCGTTGGCCTGTGAACCGGAGTGAGGCTGCACATTGGTAAAAGCTGCGCCAAAAAGCTTTTTGGAACGCTCGATTGCGAGAATCTCGACCTCATCGACATTTTCACACCCGCCATACCAACGCTTCCCGGGATAGCCCTCGGCGTATTTATTGGTGAGGCAACTCCCCTGCGTCTGCTGAACTGCTTTCGATGCAAAATTCTCCGAAGCAATCAGTTCGATGTTATTTTTCTGACGCTCTTCCTCTTCAGCAATGACATCAGCGATAGCGGAATCCGTGACCTGCAAATGCGGAGCCGCCACAGCAATTCCGCAGGTGTTCATCTTATTCACCCGACGCTCATGGCGACCGCCATCATCGAAGGCTGATCCAAGCCACGCATCCACAATTGCAGCCGCTTCTTCTCCCGTATTGTAATTACCAGCCAGGCAAAGAACGTTCGTATCATTGTGTTCGCGAGTTTTCGCAGCAAGATCGGCATCGGTTACGACTGCAGCCTGAACACCGGCGAAACGGTTCGCTGCGATACTCATACCAATTCCCGTTGTACAACAAAGAATTCCAAGATCCTTTTTACCTGTAGCAACAGACCCGGCGACATGATTGGCGTAATCCGGGTAGTCAACGGACTCTTTTGAATAGCAGCCAATATCCTCGACATCGTAGCCGCTTCCCTTGAGATGGCTGACGATTGCTTCTTTCAGTTCAAATCCACCGTGATCGGTGCCGATAATGATGCTGGGTTTGCTCATGGTAACGTTTTCAGTTTCAAGTGTTCAGTTTTCAGCTGAGGCAATCCTTCGGTGAGGATGATTATCGTTTCAAGTCTTGAGTTTAACGATCCCACCAATCAACAAGGAATTCGGATTGCAGGAGGAGTTTAGGTACGCGTCCTTCGCCGAAAATCGCATATCAACTCGTAGCGCCATCCGGATCCCCGGTTTTCACAAATCGATAGACCGACGGCAGGGCTTCTTTTATCAGATTTCGCGTAAGCTGATATTCGTCGACATCCATACCGATCGGATCATGGACATCAATATCGAGATGATCAGCAACGATGAATTCACGGAGCACAAAGGTCTTTTCCTGACTCTCGGGAAAATAAGCGCGAATGGCCTCAATGTGGCTCCTGCTCATCCCGAAGACGTGGGTGCATTGGTCCAGTAGTTCAGGAGTCAGCATTTGGCTTCTCTGCCTTGAAATATCGATCCCCTCTTCAGCCATCACCGTGACCGAATGAGCACTCGGCCCCATTCCATCCATTGCCCCGATACCTGCGGATTCGACAATGATGTCGTCATCACCCGCTTCCTCCACCATGGACTGGAAGAGGCCTTCCGCCATGGGGCTGCGGCAAACATTGCCCGTACAAACAAAGAGAACACGATTTTTCATGAAGCAGGAAATCAAGGATCAACAGAGCTTTTAACGACCGAAAGTAAAGCTGCAAAGCCACGAAAATCACTCTTGAACGCTTTTTCACTGAGGCTATGGTCGACCGTCACGAGTCGTGACGCGCGCCAAATTTTATGACTCTTGAAAGTCTATTGTCCTCAGAAAGGGTTATTGCCAAACTAAAGGCAGACGAAACCATCCCTGCTATCGAAGAGATGGTGAACCACCTCGTTACCGGTGGTTCCCTTCCGGCTGAATTGGCAGAGGAGACTATCGAAGCCCTGTGTCAGCGGGAAGAGCAGCGAACGACCGGGATTGGAAACGGAGTCGCCATTCCCCACTGCTTTATCGAAAATATTGAGGAAGTGGTCACGATCTTTGCCCGATCAGAAAAGGGAGTCGACTTCTGCGCACTTGATCGTGCTCCCGTTCACTTCATCGTTCTGTTCATCGTTCCGAAGTCACAGTATACCCTTCATTTGAAGACGCTGGCAGCAATCGCTAAGATTCTCAATAGCGCGGACACCCGCAATAATCTCGCCGACGCGGATACTCCGGACCGAATTCTGGACGTTCTTTCTCACCGCGCTGCGGGAGTCTGATTTCGAATTGCAGAATCCGATGCTTGCAGCGGCGGGGAAACTCGCCACATTCATTTCCCTTCCTTATCATCCTGTTATGGCTGAAACACTTGCTACTCTCCTGGCCGAAAGGCTCAATGAAACCCTCGCGAAATCGAGCTTCGCCGGCGATTTACCGGAAGGCTTTCGTGCCCACGTAGAGCAAGCTCAGAATCGTCAGTTCGGGGATTACCAGTCCAACGCGGCGATGATCCTCGCCAAACAGGTGAAAAAAAACCCGCGCGAACTGGCGTCGGAGATCGCAGAATCTTTTGACGGAGGAACTCTTTGCGACAAACCGGAAATCGCCGGACCCGGATTTATTAATTTTCGGATCACGACCGATGCCCTTGCCGAACGGGCCGCGATCCTTCTCAACGACCCGGATCATCTCGGTGTCGAACAAGCCACGAATCCTCAGACGATCGTCCTCGATTTTTCTGCGCCCAACGTCGCCAAGCCGATGCACGTTGGCCACATTCGGAGCACCATCATTGGTGATAGTCTGTCCCGGGTAGCCCGTTTTCTGGGACACAATGTGATTACCGACAATCATATCGGCGACTGGGGAACCCAGTTTGGAATGATTCTCTGGGGCTGGAAAAACCTTCTCGACGAAAAGGCTCTGGAAGCCGACCCGATTCCCGAACTGCTTCGCGTCTATCGCGAGGTGAATGCAAAAACGAAGGAAGACGAGTCACTCCGCGAGGAGTGCAAAGGCCAACTGGTTGCTCTCCAGAGCGGTGACAAAGAGAACCTCGCGATCTGGGAAAAGTGCATCGAGCTTTCCAAAATAGGCCTTAAGAAAATTTACGACCAGTTGGATGTCAGCTTTGACCACTGGCTCGGTGAAAGCTTTTACAATGACCAGCTTGGGCCATTGGTAGAACAACTCGTCGCCGAAAATATTGCGACAGAATCTGACGGCGCGATCGTCATTTTCTCTGACGGAACTCTTTCTGAAAAAGAGGATCCATTTTTGAAAAGCGAGGACGGTGAAATCAAACCTCAACCGGCACTCATTCAAAAATCGGACGGCGGGTTCCTCTACGCAACGACCGATCTCGCTACGATCGATTATCGAATTTCCGATCTCGGCGCCGATGCACTCTGGTATGTTGTCGGAGTTCCGCAGCAACTCCACTTTGATCAACTCTTTCAAATTTCCAAAAGACGCGGACAAAAAGCCGACCTCCAGTTTATTCCTTTCGGGAGCATCCTTGGTAAAGACCGGAAGATGCTCAGAACAAGAGAAGGAGAAACCGTCCAACTGGCCGATGTTCTCACGGAATCAATCGAACGAGCCCGCAAGGTCATCGATGAAAAGAATCCTGATCTCTCCGATGGAGAGAAACACGAAATTGCCACGGTCATCGGAATTGGAGCCGTCAAGTATGCTGAGCTGAGTCAGTTCCGGATGACGGATTATATCTTCGACTGGGATACGATGCTCGCGTTGAAAGGCAACACCGCTCCATATCTGATCAACGCCTACGTCCGGACACGCGCAATTTTCCGGAAGCTCGGCAGTGATTTTGCAGGAATTGACTCCTTCACTCTGACCGCTGACGCCGAAAAAAACCTGGTCCTCAAACTGGCCCAGTTTGGTGAAACGGTTCCGACCGTTCTCAACGATTTTCGCCCCAACGGACTCGCCACCTACCTTTACGAACTGGCAACGACTTACCACAAATTCTGGGAAGCGTGTCCGGTTCTTCGTGAAGAAGGAGCCGTTCGTGAAACACGTCTCGCCCTATGCGAACTGACTGGCCGCGTTCTAAAATGCGGTCTCGGACTTCTCGGTATCCGCACAACAGAGAAAATGTAGATTCCAATGATTGCTCTCGTCGAAAAACTCCAGTCCCGCCTCAACTCCGCCGTGCTCGGTGCCGAGGAAGCTGTATTCGAGTTGATAGCATCGATGCTGGCGGGAGGGCATGTTCTGATTGAAGGCGCACCCGGGATCGGCAAAACTACTCTTGTCAAAACCTTGGCAGAAGCTGTGTCGGGTGATTTTAAGCGGGTCCAGTTTACTCCCGATCTTGTTCCTTCTGATCTCGTTGGTTATTCCATTTATCGACAAAACGAGGGGAAATTCGAATTTGCGGAAGGCCCCGTTTTTACCAACCTCCTTCTCGCAGATGAAGTGAACCGCACCAGTCCGCGGATCCAAAGCGCGCTGCTGGAATGCATGAACGAAGGACAGGTTTCGATCGATGGAACCACCCGTCAACTGCCCCGGATGTTTCACGTCATCGCCACACAGAACAACCGATACACATCAGGGACCTTCCCCCTTCCCGAACCGCAACTTGATCGCTTTCTGGCCTCGGTGGAAATGAGCCTTCCTCAGGCATCAACCCGGTCTGATATTCTCAAATTTCACGCCAACGACCCGGCGAAGCAGAACGGAACCGAACCCGCTGTCGCATCCGTCGAAGAAGTCGTGGAGATTCAGGAAAAAATCCGGGACCTTCCGGTCGCTGACGAAATTTGCGATTACATCATCCGCATTTGCGATGCCGTGCGCCGCCACCCGGATCTCGACGGGGAAATCTCCAACCGGGGAGGAATTGCTCTGATGCGCCTTTCGCAATCGATCGCAGCACTCCAGAAACATGACGCCGTATTCCCGGAAGACGTCAAGCGCGCCATCGTTCCGGCATTGGCTCATCGGGTCTGTCCTGCCGGGGAAGAGCCGGGAATCGGTGATGCCGCATTGAGAAGAGGACGTGTTGTCGAGATTGTTCGAAGCTTGCAGGATTCGGTTCCCGTCGAGTAACCTCTTTTCCGGATTGCCCTTTGCTATGACGGAAAAAATCACCACCACTATTGAGCCGGTCGGCATCGTGGTGATGTGGGTCAGCATTGCCATTTTTGTCTTCGGCTGTTTTTTCTTTTCCGGCCCCGCCCTGCTCCTCGGACTGATCGGTTTTTCCCTTCTCCTGATTGCTCGATTCGTTTCTCGGGCCCAGCTCCGTGACCTCACTTTAGAGCGCCACCTTCCCAGGCGCGCGTTTCTGGGAGAACCATTTATCATCCAAACGAGAATTCAAAATTTGAAGTCCACTCGTTCAGTTGGGGCTCTGGAGATTCAGGACGGGCTGATAAACCGAAACAAAAATGCTGTATTCGTGCCGTTGATTCAGCGTCTCAGTTCTACTCAAATCGAATACCATTGCCGACTCTTTCGCCGGGGATGGAATGCGGGAAACCGTTACCAGCTTTCCTCTTTCTGGCCACTCGGGCTTTTCGCCAGCCAAACCAGTGGAATCTTCAAATCAGCAGATCCCAAAAACGACGGGGTTCTGATTCTGCCCCGTCCACTCGTTCCGGGATTCCTCGGTCAAATTCTCGATCGAATTGAAAGTGAGGCAGCCCAGTTCTCTGCCAATCAACCAGATCAGTTATCCGAATTCCGATCCTTGCGGGAATTTCGCTCCGGTGACGCAGTGAAAACGATTCACTGGCCCACTTCCTCCCGTGCAGGGAAGATCATCGTCCGGGAGACCGATCCGCCAAAACCCAGACCACGGCGATATGGTATTCTCATTCACCGAATGGCGCCCTCCGGGGAACTGATCCAACCGGAGCGCTTTGAACTGATCCTCCGAATTGCCTCGGGCCTGTTAACGCGGTTCCAAACACGAGGAATTCCCGTAACGTTTCTGGCCGGGTTCGGAGATAAAAAAGCGATTCGGGTTCCTGAAAATCTGGGAACATTTCGAGCTCTCGAACTTTTGGCCCGCTCCAAAAACCGAAACGTCGATGAACTCGGAATCCTTCTCGAGCAAGCAACGGAGTTTGAGCAATGCGATCAGATCTTTGTTCTGGGACCGGCCCAGAGAATTCTCTGGCAGGATGAAGTAAGACTCACCTTCCCGTCAGCCATTTGCGTTGATCCCGAAAGCATCTCCTCAAGCCGACAGCCGAAAAGGCTGCGAATCGCAGGAGGCATCACTCGATGAACCGACTCGTAGCAATCTCGCTCGTCCTTCTTTCCTCGCTGCTCGGCTGGATCCTGTCGGCGTCCCCCCTTCCCATGGGAATTTCGCTGGCAATCGCTGTGCTTTTTCCACTCGCTGCTTTGACTCCCTTACGGAGAAGCCCGCTTCTCACCATCTGCCTGGCTTCCCTCTTTGCGATGGCGCAGTGGTATTTGTTCGGAACGGGACGGGCCTTTGTTCTTCTCGCAGATTTGCCCTGGTTTTTTCATCTCGGAATAGGTCTTCACTGGGCCTGTCTTGTCGAGTCATTCCGATTGCCAGTACGTGGACAGAATTCCCCTCTTCCCTTATTTTGGATGGGGCTTGCCGGGTCGGTTCTGATCCTCTGGACGGGAGGAGCCGTCGAAATTTACGAGGCAAACATTTGGATGGCTCACTCCATCGCCGGCGCCCCTCTGGTTCTTTCACTTTGGAGCGGTATTTTCCGTGGACGCCCTATGCGGTGGAAGCGTATCACCGCCGGAGCACTCACGATTCTTGCTCTTGGAAAACTCGTGGAGCTATCCAACGATGGAGCCGACAAGCTCTACCTGGTTTTCAAAGATGACACCGGCGAGAGTTCACTGGAAGACTATGGAGATCGCGGCCCCGCAAAAGCCGGTCCCGGCGGAAATGATTCCAGCGCGAGGGAATTGCCTCAGCGCGCCAATATTTCCTTCGACGGAAAGATCCGCTTCTATCTGCAAGTGGACACGGGTCCTGATTTTCATCGGCTGATTCGGAATCCTATCTATGTTCGAACATCCACCGTTTCTGCGTTTGAAAGCGACAGCATCATCAGCCCGGTTCGGGTGGGCCAGTGGGCATACGATACAGACGACGGTGAGGCTGATGCGCTGACAGAGATAAAGGATCCCTTGCCGGGGAAGACTATCAACTACGCCGTTCTTCTGAATCAAAGTGACTCGGATCAGTTGCCTCTAATCGCCGAAACTCATCAGGTCGCAACGGATGCCGTTTACGAATTTGCCGACGACTGGTTTCAGATCGCCCCTCATGCCGGGATTCCCTGGATTCGACTTCGAGCAAGCGCCGTGGCGCCTCCCGGACCGGCATCCATCGAAATAGAAGAGTCATTCGGACGAATCAACTTTGCCTCGGACTACATGCGACTTCCCCTAACGAACCTCTCCGCAAAGATCACTCAACTCACCGAGGAAATTGTTGCGGGCCGACCTCGCTCCAAAATCCCCCAACTCGTCGCTGCATATCTGAAGGAGAATTGTGAGTATTCCCTGGCCTATCGAAATCCAAAAGACCTCCCCCCGGTGGAAAACTTTCTTTTTGACGAAGGAAAAGGCCACTGTGAAATGTATGCCGCGGCGGCAGTAATGATGTTGCGGAGCGTTGCCATCCCGGCGCGAATTGCCTACGGATATTCCGGTGGATCGGCCGATCCCCGCACGAGGATGATTGCCTTTGCCGACAGCGATTTTCACGCCTGGCCGGAGATTCTTGACGCCAAGGGGAAGTGGAGGATTTTTGATACAACACCGGTCACTTTCGGCGCAGCGAACCGGAACGCCAATCGCACCAGTCTCGAGAAAATCGACATGAACCGCTATGAAGACGTGGGACAGGCGGAACTCGTATCCAAAAACAAAGAATCCATTTTCTCGACCTGGTTTGATGTCATTCTCTTCTGGTTGTCTCAAAATTTCCTTCTCGTCTTTTCGGGAATCGGTTTCATTGCCTTCGTTTACTGGGCAGTTCGAAAACGATTGGATCGCCGCTCCGGACATCGTTTTTCCAATGACGGTGCAGAGGAACTTCGGGGAGGTAGATTGCATGCGGCGACTCCAGCCTTTGTTCTGGCAATCGGCGAACTGGGAGAGTCATACGGATACCAGCGCCAAGCTTCGCAGGCTCTGGGAGAGTATGTTAATCTATTACTGAGTCAGGGGGTCGGTGGCGAGATCCTTCAAAGCGGCGTTGATTACTTTTATCGCATTCGCTACGCCGGCAGTCCGCGAGATTCGTCACAGGAAAAACAGATTCTTCGTGAAGTCCGCAGCCTTCTGTAAGCGAGTATTCCAAATCAGCCGAGCGTTTGACTTCCCTTTTCCCTCAGGCATCTTTGTCCCCACCTCAAATATGACACACTCTCACTGGCTGGAATCCACCCGGGGATACATTGCGCTTGGCATGCTGGACGAAGCCTGGAAAACGCTGGACTCTGTTCCCGACGAATCCAGAGATCATCCTGATTTTCGAAAACAAAGAATAGTAATCCTTCTCAACCGGAAAGATTACGAAGGCGCGTTCGAACATTCCAAAAAGTTAATTGCCGGCCATCCGAACGATCACGAGGGCTACATTCAGGCTGCCTACAGCCTTCACGAACTGGGGCGCTCTGACGAAGCCCGTGAATGCTTGCAGACCGGACCCGACTCGATGAGAGAGGAACCTCTCTACTTTTACAATCTAGGTTGCTACGACCTCTCGGTGGGAAACACCGATGCTGCGGTTGCCTGGCTGAAACGTTCTTTTGAAATGAATCCGCGCCTTCTTCCTCAAGCTTTGGAGGATCCGGACTTGAGCGCCATCCACGAAGTGCTGAAAGAAGAAAAGGCATGAGTCTCCAGGAAAAACTGGAACCCCTGTTTCTGGAGAACTTCGAAACCGGCAATGAACTGGGCGCATCTCTTTCGATCTGGAAAGACGGACAGGAAATCATTTCCCTGAATCACGGGTGGACAAACAAGGAAAAGGAAAGCCCATGGACCGCCAATACTTTGGTCCCCGTTTGGTCTTCGACGAAGGCCCCTGCTGCAGTAGCCACTTTGTTGGCGCTTAAGAATAGCGGGATATCGCCCCGGGCCAAGGTATCCACTCTCTGGCCGGAATTGAAAGCGGCATCGGAGACCTCCCTGACATTTCAGCAACTTCTCTCTCATCAGTCAGGAATTGCCGCCTTGTCTCCTGATAATCGGCCGGATATTTTAAATCATTCAGCAGTTTGTGCCGCCTTTGAAAGACAGGAACCTTTCTGGGAACCCGGCAAAGCCCACGGGTATCATCCCCGAACTCTGGGAACTCTTGTTGAAGAGATCGTGCGCCGATGTACCGGTGGAAGTTCGCTTGGCACCTTCTGGAGAGATCAGATTGCAAAACCATTGGGCCTCGATTTCTGGATCGGAAATCTTACAGCCGATGCTCTTGAACGTGTCGCCCGAATATACCCTCCAAAAATTCATAGACCCTCACCTCAGGAAATGGGTTTCTACAAGGCCCTTGGCGACACCGATTCGCTCTCACTGGCCGCATTCTCATCTCCAGGTGGAATGCGAGCACTGGGCGATATCAACAAACCCGAGTATATACAGGCTGGGATCCCTTCACTGGGAGGTTTGGGAACTGCTAGATCGCTGGCTCAGTTTTATCAATATCTCATTCATCCAGGCGAGAAGGCAGATGACGAGGTGATTTCGCAATCGATTCGGGAGTTGATGAAGAAACCACTCGTCAACGGGATGGACCAAACGCTTTTGCTTCCCACTTCTTTTTCTTCCGGCTGCATGATGGATCCTCTCGATGAAGAAGGTGGTAAGATCAGATCCCTTTTTGGCCCATCGGTTTCGGCTTTTGGTCAACCGGGAGCAGGCGGCAGCCACGCCTTTGCTGATCCGGAAAATGGCATCGCTTTCGCTTACGTCATGAATCAAATGGAAAGCGGAATTCTTCCAAATCAGAAATCGCTGAAACTTGTCGACGCTCTCTACAAGGATCTGTAATTCCGTCCGGCCTCACTGAACGGGAGCCGCAAACTCCTCATACACTATGGTGCCCCTAAATTCTTCTCGATTTCCGGCGCGAAAACAGTAGGTTGTGACGAATTCATGAAGAAAAATAAACTTCTCCTCTCTAATATTGTCAGCCTCATTCTCGGTGCTGTTGTTACCTTTATTGTTGTTAAAAATACCGGGGGAAAATCCTCGGGAACTGACAACTCTGCCAATGGCGGAACGCAGACATTGACCATTGACGGAGCCAACATGTCGAAAGGCGGCTCTTCAACAGGCAATCTTTCTGCGGAAACCATCAATCCGTTTCATCTCGAACAAGCTGGCTATCAGGATGGTTTGAACGATCCGAAAGGTGCCCTCGACAAAGCCAACAGCATTCCCGGTCGTGACAACCGCCTCGCCTACCTTCAGTCCGTCTTTACCGCCTGGGGCGAGAAGGATGGAGCCGCTGCGGCAGACTGGGTCGAAGCCAATCTTAAGGGAATGGACAAGTCAGACGCCCTTTTCAATATCGCTGACGGCTGGGCAGAAAAAGATCCAGAGGCGGCTGCTCTCTGGTTTGATGCAAATACCAACGGAACCACCCGCGAAGATGCAGTCTGGGAAATTCTTGAAGCCTGGGGTCGCAAAAGCCCGGTTAAGGCACTTGCCTGGGCTGACAATCTTGATGCCTTCACTCGCTCCGGAGTTATGGATGCACTGGCAGAAGGATGGGCAGCCAAAGACCCTGCTGCTGCTGCTGCTGCTGGTAAGGACCTGTTGCAGTATGACTTCGGCGACGAATTCCTCATGAACGTTGCCGGTCAGTGGGCAAGTAGCGACCCTAAGTCTGCTGCTGCCTGGGCAAACACTCTCGACAGTCCGGATCTTCGTGCGGTGACCCATATGGAAGTCGGCACCGAATGGGGCATGTCCGATCCCCGCGCTGCCACCTCCTGGATTCAGAGTCTCCCGAATGAAGAGGATCGTAGCTACGCAGCTCTCGGAACTGCTCTTGGCTGGTCCGAGCACGATCCCGGTGCTGCGCTCGAATGGAGTGTAAGCGCTATCGACGATGAAGATACCCGCCAGAGAGTCGTTGAGGATGTTATGCTGAACTGGTCAACAAACGACCCGAATTCCGCAGCAAAATGGTTGAATGATCAACCCAAAGGCGAACGTCACGACGAAGTTCTCTCCACCTTTTCAACTGCGATCATTGATATTGATCCCGAGTCTGCTGTGACCTGGGCAGCCACCATTTCCGACCCGGCTCAGAAAACGGAACACCTTACCATGCTTCTCGATGAATGGGTTGCCATGGATGGAAAGTTTGCACGGGACTGGATCAGAAATTCCAATCTCGATGAAGGCTTAAAAACTCAATTCGGCGGTAAAAAGAAATAAGGTCGATTCGATCCCACCTACCAGCTTCGCTTCAACCCTGTTATCTTATTGATCTAACAGGGGCAGATCCGAAAACTTGCAGACCTCGCCTCAGGGCGGGGTCTTTTTGTGACCGGCTCAGGCCAGCAGCTGATTCACAACTCTTGCTCCTTCGACCCCGGTCAGTTTCGAATCGAGCCCCTGGTATTTCACCGAGAACCGCTCGTGATCTATGCCGAGATTGTGCAGAACCGTGGCATTGAAATCGTTGATGTGGACCGGATCTTTCACAATATTGTAGGCGTAGTCATCTGTTTCGCCGTAGTCCATTCCAGGCTGAAACCCTCCTCCGGCGACCCAACTTGAAAAACAACGACCGTGGTGATCACGACCGTGATTATCCTTGGTAAGCTTGCCCTGACTGTAAATGGTCCGGCCGAATTCCCCTCCAAAAATCACAACGGTGTCATCGAGCATCCCCCGCTCTTCCAGGTCTTTCACAAGCGCCGCCGCCGGTTGATCAACCGACTCACAGTTTTTCTTCAGATCTTTAGGAAGATTGCCGTGCTGATCCCATCCTCGATGAAACAGTTGTACGAAACGGACCCCCTTTTCCGCCATCCGGCGGGCAAGAATACAGTTCGCCGCAAAGCTTCCCTTCTCCTTCGACTTAGGACCGTAGCTTTCAAAAACATGTTCCGGCTCCTTATCGACTTCCATGAGATCGGGCACCGATGACTGCATCCGGTAGGCCATTTCATACTGAGAAATACGCGTCTGAATCTCAGGGTCACCAACCGTTTCGAAACGCTCTGAATTAATCTTCCCAAGACTGTCCAACATTTTTCGGCGCATCTTCGAATCGACCCCCGGAGGATCGCCAAGGTAGAGAACAGCATCCTTGCCGCTCCGAAATTGCACCCCCTGGTGTTTGGAAGGAAGAAAGCCACTTCCCCAAAGCCGCGAATAAAGCGCCTGCCCCGGTTTCGACCCAACCGAAATCATGGTCACATACGCCGGCAGATTGTCACTGAGACTTCCGAGACCGTATGACAACCATGCGCCCATGCTGGGCCGTCCGAACTGCTGTGTCCCTGTATTGATAAAGGTGATTGCCGGATCGTGGTTGATCGCTTCCGTATTCATTGAACGGATGATCGAAATTTTGTCAGCAATCTTGGCCGTGTGAGGAAGAACATCGGTGTTCATCCAGGTCCCTCGCTCGCCCACTTTTTGGAAGTTGAACATCGGAGCGACACAGGGAAATGACTTCTGGCCACTCGTCATCCCGGTGATTCGTTGTCCGTTCCGAATCGATTCCGGCAACTCGGTGCCATGAATCTTTTTCATCGCCGGCTTGTAATCGAACATGTCGATATGACTCGGCCCACCCGCCATGAACAAATAAATCACCCGCTTCGCCTTCGGTGCAAAGTGCGGAAGACCGGCAAGCCCTTCGCCAGTCGGCATTGCTGCTCCAAAACCATCCTTAGCCAAAAGCGAAGACAAAGCCGCCCCTCCGACCAGGGAACAACTTCGTCCCAGAAATTGTCGGCGCGACGCAAGTGCGGCCGCTTCTTCATGCATCAAAAATTGATCACTCATATTGTTTAACTAATCTCCGATTACTGAGCTCTGAAATTTCTTCCCCTCACTCCCGCGTCAGGCTCTCATCCATGTTCAAAATCAAGCTCGCCACCATCGTCAGCGCGGCTTGCTCTGCTGCGTCGATTTTCTCGTCGCGTTTTGATTCTCCCACGGCCAGCAGCTTGCCGGCTTCCTCCTTCTTGGCTGAATATTCGGCTTTCCCGTATTCATAAACTTCCAACAGAGCGGTCAATTCTGAATCTGCCGGAGTGCGTGCCGTAGCGAGTTGAAATCCATACCCGGCCTGAGCTGCGGGAGTCTCCCCTCCCTCTCTGATCATCCGCTCCGCAAAATGCCGGGCCGCTTCGATCATCTGAACGTCGTTCATTGCGGCAAGAGCCTGTAATGGCGTGTTCGTCCGCGGGCGCTGCATCACACAACTCTCGCGAGTCGGAGCATCAAAGATCTGCATCGCCGGTGGTGGCGAAGACCGTTTCCAATAAGTGTAGAGGCTTCGCCGGTATAGCTTCTCGCCTTTATCTTGAACAAACTTAGGATTTCCCCCGAGACTGACTTCGGCCCACAGGCCGGGTGGTTGGTATGGCCTCACTCCAGGCCCTCCCATTTCGGTGTTGAGGATTCCAGCGAGTGACAGGGCGCTGTCACGGATCACCTCCGCCTGAAGGCGAAAGCGCGGCGCCCGGGCGAGATAGATATTTTCAGGATCATACTCAACATCATCAGGCCGGAATCGCGAGGACTGACGATAGGCCCCTGACATCACCAGGTTCTTCACCAGAGCTTTGACGTTCCAACCGCTTTCGCGGAAGTCCACCGCCAGATTGTCCAGCAATTCAGGATGCGAAGGAAACGAACCCTGTGCCCCGAAATCAGAAGCCGTGGTCACGATTCCTTTCCCGAAAAACAACTGCCAGAACTGATTCACAGTGACCCGCGCCGGAAGCGGATGACTATCGGCGAAAAGCCACTGCGCCAAACCGAGTCGATTGCTCGAAGCATCTTCAGGCATAGGCGGTAAAATTGCCGGAGTACCCGGACTTATCTTTTCTTCCTCCTTAGGCTGATCGTAGGCTCCCCGATTGAGAATGTAAGTCATCCGCATTTTTTCCTCCGGATTGTCCCCCATCACCATAGTCGTCGTTGGAGAAGTTTTTAGATCGGCTGCCCGCTTGGCAAGTTTGCCATGCTCACTGGAAAGCTTCTTCCACTCGGCATCTTTGGTATTGAGGAAATGATCACGCAGCAACTCGCGTTGGGCATCTGTCAGACTTTCGTCAGGCAGAGTAAGCAATCCCTCGATCGGATTCGCCCTCGTCACTGCAATTTCAGCTTCAGTCAGGGCGCGATGGTAGATCCGGATCTCATCGACTTCTCCGGTGAGATTGGAGCCTTTATTTCGGCTACCGAGTTTGAAAGGAATGTTCTTTTCAGGCGTAACTGTTCCCGTGAGTTTGTCGGCCTCGACTTTGTTTTTCGCCACTTTCCCATCCAGATAAATTTTTACACCGGCAGCTTTTTTGCTGCCGTCATATACAATAGCGACGTGTTGCCAGCTATCCGGTTTGAGCTTTTCAGTTGAAACGACTTTGAGAGCATTCCCGCTCCAGGCATTGATCAAATGCGTCCCCACACTTCCACCCTGCACCCAGAAATCATAGCCGCGGTATCCATCGGCTACACGCATATGGGAAAAAAGCGTCCCGCCGGCATTGGCTTTCAATTTCAACCATCCCGTCCAGGTGAAAGGTTTATCGGCGTCGTATGCGGGCCAGTCAGCAAACTGAAAGGCAGTTTTCCCGTCGAGCTTCAGCCCGCGACCCACACCTTCGTGCTCAGCCAGTTGAAAAGTTCCCTTGTCCACGACTTGTCCGCGCATTCCGGTAGCGGCATCCCTTAGACCGTCGCGGTCCCCGGGCTCGATCGGAAACCAGTGAGCCAATCCTTCCGGCTCGTTTGGTTTGGGCTTTTTCTTGCGTGCATTCTGCGCCGGTTTCAACCACGCAGAAAAAGCGGCATCCGACTTGGCGCGGTGGGCATCGAGTTTCTTTTGCGCAGTATCGACTTTGACTTGCGCCTCTTTCAATCGCTCTGCGCGACTTTCGTCAGGCACATCCACCACCGGCGTCTGGTTTCCCTTCCGCGTCTGCATTCCCGGATCGGAAGTATTGTTGAAATACGCATACATCTCATAATATTCCTTCTGGGAAATCGGGTCGTATTTATGATCGTGGCACTGGGCGCACTCCATCGAGAGCCCGAGCCAGACATTGGAAGTGGTCTTGACTCGATCAACGACATACGAAACGCGAAGCTCCTCGGCAATGGCACCACCCTCATCCGATGAGGCGTGGTTCCGGTTGAAACCGGAAGCAATTTTTTGTTTCAGCGTCGCGTCAGGCAGCAAGTCACCCGCGATCTGCTCAATAGAGAACTGGTCGAAGGGTTGATTCTCATTGAAGGCATTGACCACCCAGTCCCGCCAGGGCCACATCGTTCGAGGACCGTCGGCGTGCATCACTGAAGTATCCCCGTAACGTGCGGCGTCGAGCCACATCAGAGCCATGCGCTCCCCGTAGTGAGTTGATGCAAGAACCCGGTCGACCACTTTTTCAAAAGCGTCCGGCGATTTATCGTTCAGAAAACTTTGCACCTCTTCTGCAGTCGGAGGCAGACCAGTCAAGTCGAGTGTTACCCTGCGAATCAAGGTATTGCGATCCGCTTCCCCGGAAGGATTGAGCCCTTTCGACTTCATTGTATCCAGCAGAAACTTATCGGATTCCTTCTGCACAAACGTTTCATGAGTCACCGCCGGCGCAGCCACTTTTTCAGGAGGAACAAAAGACCAGTGTTCCGTCCATTCCGCACCGCTTTCGATCCAGCGTTTAATCAGGTCCTTCTCTTTTGCATCAAGTGACTTGTGGGACTTTTTCGGCGGCATCAATTCATCCGGATCTTTGCTGACAATCCGTAACCAGGCCTCACTACCTTTCAGATTAGCGGAACGAAAAGCCGCGACGCCATCACGCTCCTCAAAGGCAGTGTCTCGCAAATCCAAACGCAATTCTGCCTCGCGATGCTCCTCATCCGGTCCGTGACAGAAGATGCACTTATCCGAAAGAATTGGCCGGATATCCCTGGCAAAGTCGACCTCAGCCGACGAAACCGCCGAACTGCCGAGCAGAACCAACCCAAGCCCAAAAACTGAAAACAAGATTTTCACGAGTCTATTCTAGCCGAAAGACGAGAATTGTCGTCCTCCGCCTTGGTACGTGTTTTCTGGAAAATATTCGCGTAATGTTTTGAAATCATCGTCATAAGAGATCTTCACTCTATACTTGAGCGAAGCGGATCAAATGAGACACTTTAGTAAAATGAGAACATATCTGGCATTTATCCTTTCGCTCGCGCTACCCTTGTTTGCCGAGGACCGCACTTGGACTTCTTCCGAAGGCAAAACCTTTGAAGGCTCCCTCAAATCAGCGACCGAGACCACAGCTGAGCTTCGCCGGGCGGATGGTCGGACATTTGAACTGCCGCTGGATAAACTTTCCGACGTCGATCAGAAATACATCAAACAATACCTAAACGATCAGAATCGAGCCAATGGTCTTAAAGAAGGCCCTTTTGCTGACAAAATCGACGGCGAGTGGATCAAAGTACCAATCGAGGAACACGGTCTCGTCTTCCAAATTTACGGGACCTCAAAACTGAAACGACTCAAAGAACCTTTCCCGCTCTTTGTTCATCTCCACGGTGCCGGAGCTCGAGCGGATGACGTTGAGGTCGGAAAAGTGGAAATCGCGCCTCAGCGTCTCGCCAAGGACGAATTCTATGATGATCACCCCTGCCTCATCATCGTCCCGCTTTGCCCGCCGGATACCGGATGGGGTGACCACACCTCCAAGCTAGAAGGATTAATTGATACCCTTATCAACTCTCTCCCCATCGACAGAAAGCGAATATATCTCTCTGGATACAGCATGGGTTCCCGCGGAGTCGGATCGCTCATCGAGTCCCGCCCGAACTTTTACGCTGCAGGACTTTTCGCTGACGGCGAAGCCAAAATGAGCTGGGTCGAAAAAGTCGATACAGCACTCTGGTTCACTTTTTCCGGAGAGCGTGATCTCAAAGGGGCCGAGGAAGTCGCGAAGGCCTACACTTCAGCCGGAAAAGTTGCGCACTTTGAAGGATTTCCGGATCATATACACAACCAAATCCACTGGACCCTCGCAAAAACAGAGGGCGTCTATGACTGGACCTTTTCTCAAGTTAGAAAATAAGCCGATGCGCTCGCTACAATCCGTATCTACATCCATCCGCAACTTCCGCGACGAGCGGGACTGGAAGCAATTTCATAATCCAAAGGACATGGCCATCGCCATTTCTCTGGAAGCGGGCGAATTGATGGAACATTTTCTGTGGAAATCTCCTCAGGAGGTCGAAGAGCGGGTGATTTCTCACAGGGAGGAAATTCGGGATGAGATTGCGGATATCGCGATCTATCTCACCGAATTAGCTGACAATTTGGGAATTGATCTTCTCGAAGCGATGGAGGAAAAAATCCAGAAGAACGCAGTGAAGTATCCTGTCGAGAAGTCCAAAGGAAGCGCGAAAAAGTATTCGGAACTCTAGCGGCCCCGGGATTCAACTCGCACAGTCATTTGCCTTCAGCACTCCATCATCAAGGCTGGTCCTGATGCGATCCGCGAAAATTTGGCTGGAACTTTCCCGAACAAAATAGGCCGCCTTTTGCCTGGAACGACGCAGGAGGGTTAGATGATCTATTTGATCCTATTGAGAAATACTTCAGAAAAAGCGGCAAACTTTCCCGAAAACCGGAGTGAATAGGTGTGAGTGAGTTCGATTCCAACCAACATGACGCGTTTCTGAGGCTCTATGCAGCCCATGAACCGGCGGTTCGCGGATTCGTCAGGTCGCTGGTGCCATCCCGGGACGACGCTTCCGAAGTGGTCCAGGAAGCGGCCATCGTCCTGTGGCGAAAGTTTGGAGAACTGGATGCTCCTGAAAATTTTCGGAAGTGGGCTTTCGGCGTTGCCCGCTATCAAGTGATGGCGTGGCGAAGGGATCAGGCTCGTGACCGTCATTTTTTCAGCGATGACCTCTCGGATATTCTCGCTGAGGAGGCGACCGAACGCGTTGATGAATCCAGTCAGCAACCTGTCTCTTATACACATCTGACGCTGCCGACGAAGAGGATAGTGTAGA
>CAJXQE010000130.1 GCA_913058215.1 uncultured Verrucomicrobiales bacterium | reverse complement strand
GAGATCAGCCTCGGTCTCGTGGGCTCGGAGATGTGTATAAGAGACAGTTCTTGTCCAGGAACTCGTGACCACGTTGTGAAACTTTTTCAATCTCGCCCTGTTCGGTCCCGGCAGCTGCAGCATCGTCGACCCAGGCGAGCCCCATTTCCAAAATCCCCTGCATCATTACCTGAGGATTTACTTTCCATTCAACACGGTTGTCGAAAAGCTCCTGAATCGAAGCCGTTCCTTCCGCATTCCTGCCAAGCTTGAGCAGCGACGCACCCATTCGGAGCTTGAAGCTGTTTCTGACTTGAGCCAGTTCGCCCTGAGCAGGACTCCCGTTGATATACTCTTCATAGAGACGAACCGCCTCTTCGTGGTTACCCAACTGCGCTTCACAGAACCCCAGTTGAAATTTCGCGAGATTTTCCCGTCCATTTGTACCCTTGATCGGCGACTCCACTTTTTTAGCAAGTTCCGCGAATCCAATACAAGTAGTGAAAGCCTCCTTCGCATCCTGCCAGCGTTGCTGGGGAAGTAGAGTCAGTCCGTAATCAAAATAGAATCCACCGGCTTGCGCACCGTAATCCTCCGCCAGGGTTTCGGAGCCACCGGAAAGATCGAACATTTTCTCAAACTTATCCGACGCCTCTTTATGTTGCCCCGAAAGAGTCAAATTAGCAGCAGCCTGATACAAGCCCTCGACGCTGACGTCATCTTCTTCCTGCGCTTGAACAGCACCGGAATTCCCGACGACCATCGCGGCAGTGATTGCCAAAATGCGACCCGCGCCGCGCTTCATCCATCTTTTATTCATTATCAAGTATTCTGAAAACTGGTTTGCTCCGCCGTAGCGAAATTTCTCTAAAATCTATTCTTGTTCTGTCTTCATTCCGTCGATCGCCACATCTGTGATACCCACCCCGGCGAGACAGTTCATTACATCCATAAAGCGCTGACCTTTAACGCTATCGTCCACAGAAAGGTTAACCCCTGCTTTAGCCTTGCTGCTGTATACATTCGCGGCCTTAAGGTAAGTTTCGAGTCGATCTGTTAACTGCACGAGCTCCCGAACCTCAGGATTGGCCCCCACGATCTCACCGGAAAAAGTTACGATTCCAAGGGCATCGACCTCAATTTCAGGACGATCAAAATCGTATTCCCTGGGTGCTTCATTAAGTCTATCAGTCGGGACCGTCATCCCAATATCCCCTTCCTTTGGCTCCAGAGTCGACGTGATCAAAAAATAGATCAGCAGTAAAAAACTGACATCAATCAAGGAGGAAATATCCAGTCCTGGATTTTCCCCGTTTCCTGTTCTGCGTCCGACTCTTTTTCTGATCATCCTGTGCTGTGTCTCTATCCGGCCACGCAAGGACAACCCTACTCCTCAGTGAATCCGGAAATGGTTACGTTTTTAATGCCGACCTCCTGATCGGCAAGGGCATTTAAAACATCGATAAATCGCTGACCTTTCGCCGCGTCATCCGCAGCGATAATCACCATCGGTTTGGAACCCGTCAGCTCCGCGCTTTGAGCGTAAGTCTTCAATCGATCCAGAAGAAGCGGGACGTCCCGGTTTACCGGATCGGTATCGAGAACTTCCTCGTTAAGAACGATGTGACCGGAAGCATTCACCTCCACTGTCATCTGATCAATCTCAACGTCAGAAGTGCCGCCCTGACTGGTTGGCATGGTCATTCCCAGATCCGCCTCTTTTGGTTCAAGAGTGGAAGTCACCAGGAAGTAAATAAGGAGTAGGAAACTGACATCAATCAGTGATGACATATCCAGGGCCGGATTCTCGTCCGGCGGTTGTTGTCTGCGACGGGCCATAATTTGTTTCTAAAATCGGGAATAAAAAGGAGTTCGTAAAAAGCGGCTTATCTTTCAACCACGTAGCTGCCAAAGATCACGTCCACGACACCGGCTTCACCGGCTGCCTGAACGACTTTCTTAATGATTCGGGTATCCACGTTTTCATCTGCACGAAGGTTGAGTCGCGTCTCAATATTCGACTCCTTGTGCATTTGAACCGCCTGATCCACATAATCGGTAATCGATTCGGTCGTTGTGAGTTCCAGCATATCCTGTCCCCAGATCGATCCATCTTCGAGAACATTGACAACGACCCGTCCCATTGCGTTTTTCGCAACCTGAGCGTTTTTCGCTGTTGGAGGGTTCACCCGCTTATCAATCTGAACGATGATAAGTCGTGAACTGACCATAAAGAAAATCAGCAGTAGGAAAACGAGGTCAATCATTGACGACATGTCCATTTCCAATTCCTCAGTGTCCCCCGCGAGGGCTGCCTGCATTTTTGATGAAGCCATAAGTCTATCCTTTCCGCACTGTTTCTATCGTAACCGCTTACCAATCATTACCCTACCAATTCACGACCGGACCGGCCAGCAAAAACGAACGAAGGATCGCAGGATCTGCTGAACCGGATCTAACCGGAAATGGAAGGAGAAGGTTTTCTACCCTTCTGCGATACCTTCCGGCACTTTGGCGAGCTGTTGATCGGCATTCACCGTGGCAATCGCCAGGTCGAGGCCTTCCACTGCAGTTTCCTGACACTCTCCGACCAACTTGTTGAAGTGGTTTTTGAAGATGTAGAAGAAAAAGATACTCGGAATCGCAACGACAAGACCACCAGCGGTAGTCATCAGGGCGAGTGAGATGTTTCCCGCAAGTTCAGCGGGGTCAGAACCACCACTGATACCCATGGTGTCGAACGCCAAAATCATACCGGCAACTGTTCCGAACAGTCCGATCATCGGAGCGGCCTGAGCAATAACTGAGAAATAGCCAACCCAGGACATGTAGCGGGAATTTTCGCGAAGACAGAAATCAGCCACTGCATCCTCCACTTTTTCACGACCAAGAGATTCAGGATCGGTTGCATCCACGTGAGGAAGAGCCGTCGCCATCATTCGTCCGAGATAAGACGGATCCTGCGCCGAAGCATCGATCGCACTCCGCACCCTGACATCAGCCATATTTGCGAGAATGGTTTCTTTCAACACTGGTGGAACGAATTTCTTCTTGCTCAGCTGAAGAAAATTGAATACTGCGAGCGTAATCGTCAGAACAGAAAGAATCCCGATGGGCGCCATGAATGCACCGGCATCGACGATCTTGTTCATCAGAGTCTTCTTTTCGGCTTCAGCCGGAATATCAGAATCTGCGGCTGCATTGTCCTGTGCCCAAACCTCAGGGGCAAGGATCACAAAGGCCAAAGCGACGACCGCGAGAATCACTGGAAGGTTTCTGCGGAGGAATGAAAGTTTAAGAGACATTGTGTGTGTTAGTATTTTTTAATAAGGTGAAAGCTTATGTTGATGAAATATTTCGGGGGGTCTGTAAAGCAAAAATCTTACATTTCGCTCACATTTTCACTTTATCGGCCTCTCCCTCGGTAATTTTGAGGAAAACCTCTTCCAGACTCCCGTTTTTCGCGGCGCCGAATTGTTCGCAAATTTCTTCAACCGTCCCGAGAGCCAGGAGTTTTCCATGGTTAATAATCCCCACCCGGTCAGCCAATTCCTGAGCAACATTCAAGAGGTGAGTCGAGAGAAAAACTGTCACGCCATTCTCGCTTCGCGCCTTCAATTCCTCTTTCACAACTCGGGCGTTCCGGGGATCCAGGCCGACCATAGGTTCGTCGATGATAATTACTTCGGGTTGATGCAGCAGCGCGGAGGCAATCGCCAGCCGCTGTCTTGTTCCGTGACTGAGATTTTCAATCCTTTGCTGACCATAAGGAATCAGGGAAAACTGATCCATTAACTCCGGGGTTCTCTGCCGGGCAGTTTCAAGGTCAACCTCGAACAATTCAGCAATAAACGCCATGAACTCGATCGGAGTTAGCTTGTCGTAAAATTCGGCGACATCCGGAATGTACCCAATCCGACGCTTCGCCTCCATCGGATCTTTCTGAATATCAAAGCCACAAATTTTCGCACAACCGTCAGTCGGCGCCATTAAACCGGTTAAGAGTTTAATCGTAGTGGTCTTCCCCGCCGCATTGGGTCCGAGAAAGGCAAAGAACTCTCCCTTTTCAATCGTGAGATCCAATTCGTCCAGGGCCAGCAAACTGCCGTAGCGCATTGAGAGTCCGGAAATTTCAATCATTCACTTTTGGTATTGCCGTTTTTGCGGGTGGAGCCGTTATTTTTATAGACCTCAAGAGGAACCAACATTTCTGAAATAGCCTCGTATCCGAGATCCGTTTCAATCAAAAGAGGTTCGCCCGCTTCACTGAGAAAGACCCGGAGTTTCTGGCCGATCCCGACAAAGTCCAGCGTCAAAAGATAAACAGGCAACTCTCTTCCCGAAAGTTTGTAGAGCCCTCTTTGAGCCGTGATCTCCGGCTTGAACTGATCCTGATTCATTTCCGCAGGATCGCCCATTCCCGCAATGGGAAGGAGTGACGCCGCTGACTTTGGAATTGCCGGAGGAGCTTTCCCGTCTGCACTGTTGTAGGAGAATATCGGGATTTTGTTCAGCAGCGCCTGGGCCTTCATAATCATAGGATCCCCTTCGAAAGCGACATGAGCCGACAACTGACGGTTGGGAATCCGGATCGAAAAATCCCCGCCATGCATTTTCATATCCTCCTCTTCGATGAAATCGATAACGCCTCTCCAAAAGAGGTCAACCATTCCAGACACCCCAATTTCAGTCTCGCTCTCAATCAAACCGGACACGGAAATTCCGTTCAGGTTACGCTCTGCCCTCTCATCAAAACCCGAATAACCGGCTACGGTGATCTGACCACGGCGAACCCCGTTATCCAGCAGGGTCATGTTCGTTGACTCATTCCACTGGAAAAACGCATTGTAGGCTTCGCGAGCTTCGACCGGCTTCATCCTCGTCCCCAAAGGCGCCCATATCACTGACGCCAGCCACCCCATCGAGCCAAGCCAGAAGATAAGGGTGAATATTTGAAAAGTGCGAAGCCACATCGAAAGGAAACCTAGCATCTTTCCGCTTTACGATCCAACCCTCTTCAGTCCACGATTTAACCGTCTACAGTCTCCAGCCAGATGAAACACCTGCTTTTCCACTTCACGCTTATCCTCGCTTCGACTTTCCCGCTGGCAGCCCAGTTGCCTGAAGGTATTGTCGACACTCAGGAAGGAGATGCCGAGCCACCGACACCGGAAGAGTCTCTGGAATTAATTACTGTTCCCGAAGGATTCAAAGCCACTCTTTTTGCCGGCGAGCCCGATGTCGCGCAACCCATCGCGATCAACTACGATGATCGCGGACGACTCTGGGTTGCTGAGAGCTTCTCCTACATCGAATGGAAACGAAACGGGCGCGACCGTATCCTGATCTTCGAAGACACAGACAAAGACGGACACTTCGATTCCCGGAAAGTTTTCTGGGACAAGGGTAATCATGTCAGTGGGTTTCAGATCGGCCACGGCGGAGTCTGGGTCTGCGATGCGCCGAATCTTCTCTTCATTCCGGATGGAGATCGCGATGACACTCCCGATGGCGAACCCGAAGTCGTCCTCGACGGTTGGTCCACCGAAGCGGAACACAATTTTTTCAACGGCCTCACCTGGGGGCCCGACGGCTGGCTCTATGGTCGGCACGGAATAAAGAAACCCTCCCTGGTAGGTCGCCCTGGAACGCTTGATCCGAAGCGCACCCCTTTGAGCTGCTGCATCTGGCGCTATCACCCGAAGCGAAAAAAATTTGAACTCTACGCCGACGGAACCATCAACCCCTGGGGACTCGACTGGAATGCTGAAGGGCAGGCATTTATCACGACAAGCGTGATTGATCATCTTTGGCACCTCGTTCCCGGCGCAAGATACAAACGCTGGATAGGGAGAGGAACCGATTCGCTCAACTCCTATTCCTACAATTTGATGGAGCCAAGCTCGGACCATCGGCACTGGACGGGAGGCGAAACCGAAAGACGGCAGCGCGAATCCCACGGACACGCCGGCGGTGGGCATTCGCATTGCGGACTGATGATTTATCAATCCGACAAATGGCCGGAGCAATACCGGGGAAAGGCATTTTTCAGCAATGTGTTAGGGCACCGGATCAACATGGATTCCCTTGAAAGAAGCAAATCGGGATACGTCGGGAGACACGGTGAGGATTTGTTAGTCAGCACCAGTGATTGGTTCCGCGCTACGGATGTGAAACAAGGACCGCATGGCGAAGTGATGATTTCGGAATGGACGGATTTCGGTGAATGCCACGACCGCGACGGTATCCACCGAAGCAGTGGACGAATCTACCGGGTGCAGCATGGGGAAAATCCGCCAGCAGAAGAGTTCGACATCGCAGAGATGAACACCATCCAGTTGGTGGGGCTGCTCTCTCACGAGAACGAATGGTGGCGCCGTCATGCCCTGCGTAATCTTTATGAACGCGGAGGAACCGAGGAAAAAGTAAAGGCCGGGCTAATCGAGGCCATCGAAACCGGATCGGTTCGCAACTCCATCACTTCGCTGCAAGCGCTCCATGCAATCGGGGCAATTAACGAAAACGAGATCCGAAATCTTTTTGATAAAAACAAAGCAGACAGTCGTGAGGCCATCCGCGCACAGATCATCAGCCTAGCCTTCTTTGGAGACGTGCATTTTGACGAGAGGGCAGCCTGGCTCGCCCACAAAATTTCCGAAGAGAAATCCCAACTTGTCCAATTGTGGATGGCAGCGGCCCTGCAAATGATTCCGCTGGCTAGCAGTAAAGAATCAGCAATCGCTCTATCCAGAATTCCCATTTCACAGGAAGATCGAAATCTTGTCCTGATGCGCTGGTATGGCATTGAACCGCTGGTCGAACACGATCCGGCGGAGGCCATGAAGATCGCACTCGAACCCGGCCATCCCTACCTGAGCCGTGCCATTGCCCGCCGCGCTGTCTCCGCCAATGCCACAAATATTGTGATTACATCTCTGGCCGAAAATCCCAAGTCGAAATCCGCCGGCCCGATTCTCGAGGGATTACTTCTCGCCCTTCCGGCGCGGCGGAGCATGCCGGAAAACTGGAAGAGGCTGAAGGAAAAATTGCAATCCACCAGCGACAAAGTCACCCAAAAAAGCGTGCTCCGGCTCGCCCTTTGTTTTGGCGATCCCGACGCGGAGAAAGCAATGGTTAGCACGGTTCTTTCCCGGGACGCTACCGGAGAAGAACGGATTGATTTGATACGGATGCTGGTTTCGAAGAAATCAGAAAAACTGGCGACTCACCTTTCCTCTTTACTCAACGATCCGGTGGTCGGGGTTGAAGCAATCCGCGCCATCTCCACTTTTCCGGAAGCGAGTGACCCGTCTGTTTTGATTGAACTTTTCTCAGAAAAAGAAACAAGCTCAGAGGCCAGAACTGCCATCCTGGAAACCCTTTCTTCCCGTCCCAATTTCGCAGACGGGCTTGTCCATGCCGTGGCCCTTGAACAGCTTTCGCCGAAAGACATCCCCACCTACATCGCCCGCCAGATTGTGACCGTCTCCACCAAAGCAAAAGCGTTCTCCGAACTCATGGGTTTGAACGCGAAGGAAACCAAAGACAAGAGCGCTCTGATTGCGAAATGGAAGAATCGCCTCAATGAAGAAACGCTCGCATCCGCCAATCCCGAAGAAGGTCAAAAAGTGTTCCAGCGAATCTGCGCAGCCTGCCACAAAATGTATGGCGAAGGTCAGGAAATTGGACCTGACCTTACCGGATCCAATCGTCACGACCTCGACTATTTCCTGATCAATGTGCTCTTCCCGGCAGAGGATGTGAACGAAGCCTACCAACTGGTGACACTGGTCCTCAAAGACGGTCGAACCCTCACCGGGAACATCGCGGAGGAGAACGGTGAAGTCCTGACATTCCGGCAGATCGGCCAGGAAACGCGGATCGACGTTTCCGAAATTGAGTCGCGAACGGTTTCCGAACTTTCCCTGATGCCACCCGGATTGATCGACAATCTGAATCGCGACGACGTTCGCGATCTCGTCGGGTTCCTGCGAACCAGAGAAGCACCGAAAGGCGTCCGATAAGTTTTTGTCAGGGTAGAACCAGCTTCAAAGACTTCCGCGCATCCTCCCGCTCTTTCCCGCCGAGAATGCCGTCTCCATTCTGATCAAATCGAGCAATGGCCTTGCTTCTCAAATCCCCGAAGACACTCAACTTCTCCGGCCCGAGCACATGAGCTCCCGCTTTCCAGGTGATGTGTTCCCGGTAGCGGGCTCGAAGAATCTTCAACGAGGCGCTGGCCTGTTTGGTTTTTCCCTCCGGCACCACAAACAAATCGATGCTTCCCATTTCATCAAAAGATTCCAGGCCCCAGCGAACCCGAACCGGCGGCAGAACCGGGTTCTCTGGCGATGTTGCAGAATTGTCCCACACGATTTTGGAATGGAGAAGAGTTCCGGCAGGAAGAGCGACCTCATCTTCAAAGCGATAATCCTCCTGCCAGTTCATATCCCACTCCGGAATGTTCAGCAGCTTGATGGATTTCCCTCCGGGAAGTTCGGCCACGAGAGAGAGAGATTTACCTCGATAATGCGAGTGCGGACTGAGCCCGAAAGCTTTCACGGGAACCGGCAGTTCGAAGGTGTCGCTCACTTCGATGTTGTCCTCACCGGGAGGAAGGTCCACCCCCGAGAACGCCCCGAAAAGCGGAGGAAGTTGGATAGATGTGAATAATCTCGTCGGAGGTTTGCCATCAAAGTAGAGGCCGATCACCGACTGTTCCTTTTCCAGCTTTCCACTGAGATGAAAATGAATCTGAATGACAATGTCGCCTCCCGGAGGAAGCGTCCATGCCATCCCCTTCGGAAGCGGCCTCGGCTTTGTTCCCGGCACCCAACCACCGATACTGGAACCGGCACCTTCTCCGACCGGCATTTCTGCAAATCCAGTTTCCGCGTCCGCCTTGTCAATCTCCCGGGCACGCCCACTGGTATCAGAATAGAAAAGCGCATGGTGAACAACCTCAGGCGAGGAAGGATGATACTCGACGGCCCTTAAATATCGTTTCTTTTTGAGGCCGGTCGGAATGACAAAGTTTCGGTAAATGTCAGGTCCTTCCGCCGGGAGTTCATACGCTTCCTCCATTTTTAAAATCAAATCCGGCTCGCCCAGCCTCCATCCATCGGAATACTCGACCGGAGGAGGCAGATCAGCGGGATCGCCTTCCTGTGCCCCGCTCTCGCGCCAGGCTCGAAACATTGCGATTTCATCTTCCGTCAGTCGCCGATCACCTTGAAGCGGAACATCTCCGCCGACGGCGTGCCATGGAGGCATGAACCGGTCTTCAACGACCCGAGCAATCGTCCCGGCTTTTCGTTTCACCGAACGATAATCCGTCAGAGGAAAGGGAGCGCCTGCTCCATCACGGTGACACTCCGCACACTTTTCCTGAATGAGAGGCGCAATGTCTCGCGAGTAGGTGAGTTCTTCCCCTCCATTGCCGGGAGTCCAGCCTGCCAAGGCAAGAATCCATACGACCAATACTATAAAACATTTTGTCTTTCTCATGTGGCAACAGCCGCTTCTGATTTCTGTTTTCGAACGAGAGGCCGATAGAATTTTTCGATCAACCAGGGAAGGACAATCAAGTCGGCGAGAAGGGCGGTAACAGCAACGATCAAGAGAGTCACTCCCGTCCATCGCATCGTCGTGAAATTGGACCCTAGAAAACAGACTGCCGAAATCACCAACACGACAGACGTGAGGACAATGGCAAAACCCGTTGAAACGATCGCTTCGTCCATTGACTCCCGAATGCTGCTCAGCGGGTTTTCTTTCTGCAACTGCTTGAAGCGAACCATCAGGTGAATGGTATCATCAACTGCAAGCCCAAGCCCAATTGAAAACACAATCAGGATTCCCAGATGAAGAGGAGTCCCAATCCATCCACTGATTCCCGCAACCACCAGGAGCGGAACCGCGTTTGGAACGAGACAGAGAAGAGCGAGGCGAAATGATCGCAGCACGAAGACCAGAATCAGAGTAATCATTAGAAGAGACAGCGCGAGACTTCTCACGAGCGTCTTCGAAATCGTACTGGTACTGTCGTAAAACATCGGCAGGTTTCCGTTGAGTTTCATCGACGCGTCTCCCGGCAATTCGCCATCGTATTCCCCAATTCTATCGCGGAAGGATTCGTAGGCTTCCGTTCCAAAGTCACCAGTTCGATAAAAAACAATACAGGCGCGGTCGAGATCACGGTTGAGCAAATTGACCGGAAAAGCTCCGCCTGATCCAAGCGCCTGAACTCCCAACATTGGGCCATCGTCCGTATCCACCACATCGGGTGCCAGAGTCATGCGGATGGCATCCACATAAGATCTGGATCCTGAGATTCCTTGAAAATCGCGAAGGTCGTTCTGCATTTCCTCCACCAGCGTAAACACCTCGGGATCACGAAGATCAGCATTCAATTCAACTTCAATACGATCCAGCCCTCTGAACTGATCAGCAAACCAGTTGGCGTGCTGGACGATTTCAAGGCTCTCCGGCAACTCCCGTTCAAGAGAGGAATCAACCTGGATGCGATAGATCCCTGCCGACAAAATCACAAGTAGGGCCGTGACCGGTATCGCACACCGTCGTAGCCAATCGGTTCTTAAAAGCTTTCGACCATGAACAGGTGCGCCTTTCCCGGGAAAAATCGCAAGCGCCACCGGTAAAAAGACGATCACCGTAAAAAATGCGGTAAGAACTCCGATGGCACACCAGATTCCAAAACTGTGCACTTCTTCGTGCTGCGCAACCAGAAGGCTGAGGAATCCACAGGCCGTCGTGAGTGAAGTTAGAATGCAGGCCCTACCTACAGATTGAAACATCGCGCGAAGTGATTCCCGCACTCCAAGTCCACGGGCCCGGGAATCATCAAACTTCTGCTGCAGATGAATCGCATCAGCCAAGCCGATAATAAGAATCAAACCGGGCCCGGCAAGGTGGAGTATTCCAAACTTTTGTCCGGCCAAAGCAAAGATCGCGAGATAGATCATGAGGGCCGACCACGAAATAAGAATGGGGAGATAGGCTCTTCGAAACGATCGCATAAAGAAAGGCACTATCAAAATGAGGGCCAGAATCTCGTAAAAGATCAAAGACTGATAATCGGCTTTCAAAAGCCTTCCCATTTCGTCGAGCAGGTAATCGGTCCCCACCGTCCTGACCGCTGCATTTTCCCAGGGCAAATCGGTAACAGAGTCCACAGCACGATGCAGTTTCCAACTGGAGGTGCCTTTCGACTTGATGAGATAAATTGCGACCGACTTCAGATCCCTCGAAATCAGATTCCCTTTAAAGGTCTCCATCCCCGGTCCATCGCCAAGAGCTATCGCTTCTTTTCCCGTCCCCCCGAGACGCGCCCATTCATCGAGAGTATATCCGTCGAGTTTCAGGTTCAGTAATTGCTTCGTCGAAATGACTTCGCTTACTTCCGGAAGCGACCGGTATTTTTCCGCCCAGGCCTCTGCAGACCGAAGGTCGTCGATCGTTAATGTCGCTCCCGAAGAAGCACTGATCATGACATGCCCATCTGACGGGGGAAAAGTCCGGTAGAATTCACGAATATCCTGAACCCGTTCACCATCTCCCCGCAGAAGCCGACCGAAACTGAAACTGAAATCGAGCCGGGGGATTAGCCAGACAGCTCCGACCAAGATCGCGATCCACACGACTACGAGAATCCAGCGACAGGATATGAGAAATGAACACCACCGGGATAACATCGAGCGAAGGGTCCGGGATAGCCCCGCAAGTGTCAAGATTGGTCCTCCCGAATTTGCGATCTGCTTTGAAGTGGGCAATCGTTCCCATCCATGCAACGACGTCATTTCCTCCAGGGATCCGCCGCGGGATTAACTTCGCTGGCAACTCCGCAACTGGCACTCCCCGGAGAGAAGCCCCTCGCGCCTTTCCGAACAATCTACAGCAATGACACCACGAATATTTTGTCCTGCAAAATGCCGTGGCGGGATCGCACTGATCCCCTGACAGACGAACACATTTCCCGATCTATCACAGAAGCTGCCGGGGTGGACGCTCATTTTCTGCAACCCGGACTGGGTTGGAACCCCTGGTGGAAATCGGAGATTTATTCTCCTGAGGAACACTTCGGGAAGTTTCTTCAGAAAGAACACGGGCACAAAAGCATCAATAAAATCGGTCGCTATCTTCTCGAAGGCGGCGACATGCTGAAAACATTGGTCTCAACCTGTCGGGAAATCGAAGTCGCTCCGTTTCTCAGCTTTCGACTGAACGACGGTCACCACGTGCGCGAGTTGAAAGAGTCGCTGGAAACCGGCCGCCCTTCAGCCGGAATGTCACGCCATTATTGGGAGAACTATGAGCAGTATCGGATCGGAGACGATCTAACGGATTGGGATGAGGGTGTTTTCGACTGGTCCATCCCCGAAGTCCGGAACTATAAATTTTCGCTGATCGAAGAAGCCTGCGCCAGCTATGATCTCGCCGGACTGGAGCTCGATTTTCTACGGCACTGGGTTCGCTTCGGCCCGGGAACCAGCCTTGAAGACCGGAAGAAGATCACGACTGATTTCGTAAAGAGAATCCGGATAATGCTGGATCGGACGTCTACTGAACGCGGCCTGCCCCGTCGATACTTGTGTGTTCGTGTTCCTGCAAAAAAGGAAGTCCGACCCGACCAGGGAATCGACCTTCGCTCATTGGCCGAAGCAGGAGTCGACATGGTCAATCTTTCCTATAGCTACTTCACCGTTCAGGACACCAGCGTCCGGGACGCGAAGGAAGAAACAGGCGATCTCCCCGTCGCCATCTACGCAGAAATGACCCACTGCACCATGACTGGAAAAGCCACCAACGGTAGCGGCACCCAGCCTTTTCTACGGACCACGGACGAGCAGTTTTACACGACAGCCGACCTTGCTCTTGAACAGGGCGCACAAGGTATCAGCCTCTTCAACTTCCCCTATTATCGCTACCACGTCACCGACACCATTGGGCCGTTTCACGAACCGCCGTTTCATGTGATCCCGAAACTCAAGGATCGTGATTTTCTTGCAAAGCAAAGTCGCTGGTATTTTCTGAGCGCCTGCAGACGGGATCGCATTCTGGGAGAGCGACTTCTCCCCGCAATTCTAGACCGGAACAAGCCGCAAACCTTTCCTCTCGAAATGCAGGCTTTGCGCAAAGAAGACTCACTTGAAGGCTTGCTCCGACTCCGCTCCGATGAATCCATTGCAGATCGGGAAATCACCGTTCTTTTCAATGGAACATCTTTGACCAAAACCGATTTCGTGGAGAAACCGCTTCCCCATCCTTACAAGGACACGTGGCTGGGAACGGAAGATGAGATGGCCTGCTACCGACTCCCTGCCAGTCTGGTAAAAGGCGGAACCAACCAGATAACAATCGACGTCAAAAAAGGAATCCGCGTCCGGCTTATCTACCTCGACCTCGCCATTCCTCAAGGATGACCGTGAACATAAAGTTCATTATCCAAACAATACGAACGAACTCCCGGCGAAAGCCATTCCGTGTGCGCCGAAAAATCTTCGCGTATCGCAGATGCAGAAGCGGGGTGAGAAAACTCCATTGATTTAAAATTCCAATCGGGCCGCTCTTTTACGGCCTGGCCATTTCTGGTCACTACGAGAAAGTCCAATTGTTCCCGCAGCTTTTCCGGCTCAGCCCATTTGGTAATTTGATCCCACTGATCCGTGCCCAGAATCCAGTGCCATTTCGCGTCAGGATTCTGTTCCCGAAAATGTTCTGCCGTTTGCCAGGAATAGCTCGGACTGGGTCGGCTGATTTCAAATTTCGAAACACTCGCCCACTTCCAGCCTTTCTCCTCCACCGCGATTTTCAACATCTCGTATCTCTGCGCAGCAAGAGCATAGGACGTCCCCTTGAAAGGGGACTGAAAACACGGAACAAACAGCACTCGATCCAAGCCGAATTTTTCATGAGCCTGTTCAGCCAGAGAAAGATGGCCCTCGTGCACCGGATCAAAAGTCCCTCCCATTATCGCAACTGACTCTGCTTTCATTTTCAATTAGACTCCGAAACTCTCTTTTCTCTACTCCTGAAAAAGTGAACTCTTTGTGACTAACAGAACCAGATCACGAAAGCCTCCACCTTTATTCTGTAATTCTAACAAGAGCGCATCCACCTCGGGACGATCCGCCGCCCCGATCTGTTCGGCAGCTCGTTGATCCACCGAAATGTTCCGATCGGGAAACTGCGCAGCTTCGACATCTCTCATCCCGGTCAGAAAAGAGTGACAACCAATGTGGCCACCCGACACCCCGTGATCCAGATGGGAAAGAATCGTAAAATCCTTTTGGTGCGCTTGAAGCGATTTTAACAGAAATGGCAATTCCTTGACCGCTCCCTCCTCTTTCGGAAAGAAACCATCCGGCAGCATTCCGAAAGGATTTGCCACACAAACCATTCGGCGCGGGGATATCACAGGAGCTGCAAAACCGGATATTTCGAGAAATGGAAGCGCCATCACCACTCCGCTCCCACGGAGAAACTGGCGTCTACTGGATACGGGAGACTTCATTGTAAGCCAACGATACGACGTTCTTAGTAGTTGTCACTGGAGCTTAGGTCCGAGGTTGCGTCATGTTCCCTCATCAAGAAGACTTGCCGTCCATTTGCGCAGAGACCGGAAAGTGCGAGCCACCATTTCCCGGGCTTTCAATTCCGGCGCACTGACAATTTTCTCTCCTCCGACTGCTTCCGGAGGCGGCCCGGCCACCACTTCGATTCGGCTGACGTTTTCTCCGCCCTGAAATCGAACTACTGTTTCATTCGCCCAGAGCCGCGCATCTTTCCGGTGAATCGCGAGACCTTCCACCCGCAGGCAGATCCGGGTCACTTCGAGAGTTTCATTCGATTCGTTTCGAATACGCACAGGTGCCTGAACCCCGGCTTCATCCAACGCTTCCTTCGGCATCCGATACACCGCTGACGGGAGATAGTAACAAAGTTCACCGCTATCAGTCTCCCCGAACCACGTCTGCGACAACGTTTCCGTTGGGAAAAAAGTAAGCTCATGGCTTCGGGGATCCTGAATATTCACCGCAACTGAAACCGGAATCCTCAGGAACACCCTTGCCTCCGCACCGGGTGTGATTCGAAATGGATCCTCCGGTTCAACAAGCAGGGGAAGATTGGGAAGTCGCGGCAAAAGACTCACGGAATCACCCCCTGTACATACCGCCCATCGCGTCCACCGGGAGGGGGCATCGCTCCCCGGCTGATCCGGTTCCTCGTCATCCACTGCACGTGACGCGAGAATCACTTCGTTCTCAGCACGCCTGCATTCGACCACGATATCGCCACAGCTGAAACTGCGTGTTTGCCCTTCTTCGATGAGGCATTCCCCCCAGGTTATCGGCTCTGTCTTCATCCTGTTTTTTCAAAGGTTCCCGCCATTCAACGTTTCATTCGGTGAGATTGAATCCGGAAGAAAGCGCAAATTCCTCTTTTCCACATCGAAAAAGGTGTGTCTTGGTGGGTAGTACCCTATTGAATGAAAAAGATCATCATAATTGGCGCCTGCGTTTTAGCGGCCTGCCTCGTCGCCGCTCCGTTTTTGATTCGCCAATTCGGATCCCAAATCATTCAGGTTGCTCCCCCGAGCGGAGAACCAATCGGCGAGTTTGAGCTACCCCGAACAGAAGACTCTCTCCTGGCGGTGAAGATTGTCGTTCCACTCGCTTCACTTCAGGAAACCTTAAACGCGGAAGCTCCGCGGCGGATTGAAGGCCAGGAAAAAAAGAACATTCATAAGAGAATCAAAAACGGCTCCTATGCCTGGGCCGTTGAACGAGGTGATGTGGTATTGCAGAATACCGGCTCCGGCCTCGCATTTGGAGCTCCAATCCAGGGGGCCGCGCAGGTGCAGGGTCAGCTTGACGCAAAAATCATTTCGATCCCCATCACCGGAACTGCGGAAATCGCAGGCACACTCAATGGAACTTTGGCTCCGAAAATCACTCGCCAGTGGAAGATCATCCCCAATTTGGAACCTTCCGTTTCCTTGTCGAAGGCACAATTGAATATCGCCAACTTTGCCAATCTTGAGATCCGTGACCTTCTCGAATCGCAATTGAATCCGATTGTTCGAAAAGAAGCCCGGAAGATCGGGCCGAAGCTGGAAAAGAAAACCGATCTAAAAAAAGAAGTTCAAGAGCTATGGGACAAGGGGCATCTCGTTGAACAGGTTTCTGACGAGCCTGCCGTATGGATCACGGTTGACCCTCTCGGAATTCAGATGAGCCCGATTGACTATTCTGATCCTGAAGCGATCGCCACCTTCCTTGCGATTGAGACGCGCACAGCTCTCACCAACATCGAACCGGATCCTCCGACTCCAAAAGCTTTGCCAAAACTTAAAACGGTCGAGACGCCTCCGAAGACTTTGCTCAGGATCCCTCTCGTCATCAGTATTTCCCAACTAAACGAAGCACTCAGCAAGGAGACCTTCACTGCTGACACTTCGTTCGGAGCTGATATTGAATTCACTGGAGTCGAAGCAAAAGTCGGTCAAAACGGATTCATCAATTTCAGTGTGGAGCTTTCCGCGGGACACAGCCGGATAGGAAAAGGAGTAGAAGGAAAGATCTGGCTCGAGGGAAAACCGATCATTAATTATGAAGCACAGACACTCGCCTTTTCCGATGTCGCTCTAACTCTGGAAACTCGTGACCAATTGACGGCAACTGCGGCCTGGCTCCTAGAGGGGGTTCTAGTTAAAGCAATTCAAAAAGAAATGCGTGTCGACCTGAATCGCTATCGGGACGAACTGGATGAGGAGGTGGAAAAAGCGCTCCAATCTTCCAAACTTCCTGAAGGCATCGAAATATCTGTGAAAGATCTCGAAGTGAAACTCGCTGACATTTATACCACGACCCGACAGTTTCCAGGTGGCGATCCGGATCCCGGTGTTGTGCTGGTCATTTCAGCAACCGGCGAAGCGAGTTCGCGGCTCACTCGCTTCAAATAGCAGGACTATCATGACTCGACATTGGATTTTTTATTTACTCGTTTTTCAGACAAAACTCCTTTTCGCGGCGCCACTTCCGGGAACCTCCCCTCTCACCTGGGATGACGAGGATCTCTCCATCCGGCTCATGGATTCGGCTCATGCGTTTGTCGAAGGCGAGATCGAAAAAGCGGGGAAGCATCTCCCTCCCGGAACAATTGATGAGCGTCGGGCCAAGTTCCGGAAACGTATCGGAGTAGTCGATGATCGACTTGCTCCACGTCTCGAATTCTTCTCAGAAGATCCCACCTCATTTGATGGCACCCCTTCCTCATCACTCGTCTGCGAAACGACCGAGTTCACCGTTCACCAGGTGCGCTGGGATGTGATTCCCGGGCTCATCGCGGAAGGCCTTTATGTAAATCCCGTGACGGAAGAATTTTCCACCGAAACGCCACCCGCCATCGTCATCGTTCCCGACGCAGGCAACACACCTGAAGATATTCTCGGCCTGACGAAAGCTCTCCCGCCCTCTCAGCAAATCGGTCTGCGCTTTGCCACCGCCGGATTTCGGGTACTCATTCCCGCCGTCATCAATCGGGAGATCTACCTGGGTCACGACGGAAATGATTCACGACTCAAGAAATCGAATCAATCCCACCGGGAATGGATCTACCGGCAAGCGTTTCAAATGGGTAGGCATGTCATCGGCTACGAAGTAGAAACGGCACTGGCAGCCGGTGAATGGCTTCGAAGTGTCTCTCCCGGCGGCAGTGTCAGTATTGCCGGATATGGTGAAGGCGGGCTGACGGCCTTTTACAGCGGTGCCTGTGACGACACTTTTGATACCGCCATCGTCGGTGGATACTTCGCTCCGCGTCAAAAGGTTTGGACCGAGCCGATCTACCGGAACGTTTTCAACCTTCTTGATGAAGGGGGTGACGCCGGGGTCGCAACTCTTTTCGGAAGCCGGACGCTCCTGATCGAACACTCTCTCTTTCCTGATATCAAAGAGCAGAAAGGCGAAATCAGCACTCCAGAGTTCTCAGCAGTAGAGAAGGAAGTTGAGCGGATTTCGACCCTACTCGGAACTTTCTCATCCCCGCCTAATTTTCTCGTTGCTGAAGCAAACGACAAGGCGCATGTCGATTACCCGGCCATGGCTGCCTTTTGCGCAGCGATTGGTCACCAGATCGAAGTTTCCCGCGTCGCTCCGATACGTCTGTCTCTTATACACATCTGACGCTGCCGACGA
>CAJXQE010000129.1 GCA_913058215.1 uncultured Verrucomicrobiales bacterium | reverse complement strand
ACGAGATCAGCCTCGGTCTCGTGGGCTCGGAGATGTGTATAAGAGACAGGACTTCACTCTTTTTGATATCGCCCGGAACAAAGGCCTCTTCCGCGATGGCCTCTGCCCGGATGTCCAGGCGAAGATCTGCTTCACGGGTATTTTTGTCAGGTCCGTGACAGGAGAAACATTTATCGGAAAGGATCGGTCGAACGTCCCGATTGAAAGAGAGCTTCTCTTCCGCGGAAACAGAAACCGAAGTAAAAAGAACAATGGCGAAGGCCACACATTTCGGAGTTTTGAAAAAACAATTCATCAGGGAATAGGAAATATTATGGCAAAGTCAGGCAAGTTACCCAGGATGGCTTCAGCTCAGTTTCGAGTTGCTGGACTCTCTTGAGATTTCCAGTCCTTGAGTCAATCCGGTAAACACCCAACTTGTCGGCCATTTGACCGGCGACGTAAAGAAATTCACCGGCGCTATCAATCGCGAACGAACGTGGAATGTGTTCGCAGTCCGTATGACCGAGAAAGGACATCTCCCCCTCTTTACCGATGGCAAAACGGACGATGGAACTCCGGCCGCTCTTCGCCTTCCGGTCGGTGAGATCGCGGTTTGATACGTAGAGAAATTTGGCATCAGGAGTCAGATGAAGGTCCGCGGTTGTGATGGATCCCTCGAATCCATCCGGCAATGTGACAATAGTGTGTTGCAACTCCAGGTCGCCTTTCTCGGCATCCCATTTCCACATGCCGACTCCAGGCATCTCCCTTTCCTGAGTAGTGTAGGCCACCTTTCCATTTGGATGAAAGACGATGTGCCGCGGCTGTTGCGCAAATCTGGGCTGAGTAGGACCTTCCGCAAAGGGAGGGTCATTGGGAGTTACTTTTCCGGACTTCTCATCAAACTTCAGCTGAAACACTTTATTCGGTCCGGTTGCGGGCACGAGAAGAAACCGGTTATCGTTTGAAAACACCGAAGAGTGAGCGCGCTTTTCGAGCTCCATCATTTGAATTAATTTACCCTTGCTGGAACCATCAGCCTCCACCGACCAGATCGAAACCGTTCCGGCGCCATAATCGCTGGATGCGAGGAATCTGCCGTTTTTGTCAATATCCAAATAGCTCCCGCCTTTGCCCACGTCTGTCTGATTGAGCAAGGTAAGCTTTCCGTCCTTCCCGACGGCAAACGAAGAAAGAACACTTCCCCTGGAATAGAGATGAGAATGATCCGGCGAGAGCACGCTGGGACCGCCTCCTTCGATTTTTTGAATCTCGGAAAGTTCACCGGAAGACGCGTCCACTTGAAAAACGGTGATGTGCTTTCCCGCCGATAGATAGACAATCTGATCGCCGGAGAAAACCGGAGCAGCCATGAAAAGGCTTGCGCTCAATGCGAGTAAGATTCTTGCAATCATCTGTTCGAAAGGGAAACGTAAAGGAAGCTCACTATCCTCGTCATTTCAACGAACGCAGTATCCCGCAAATTCACTTTATGCCAAGCCGTAAGAAAATCGACGATTCGGAGTTGAAGGGCACAGCACTTCTCAAAGAAACGAACCGTCGTATCCGTCAGGCGATGACTTACTGGAAAGCACACCGCAACAAGGCCACACGTCGCGAAAGGGACCGCGCGCTTTCACTTTACGAGCGGATGAGCAAAGAGGAGAAAGACAAGGTCCCTCAGGATTTGAGGGTCTGGCTTCGCTATCGGAGTGAGAAATATTTCGGTGAAGGGCGGACTAAGCCCGGGAAAAAGTAGAGCCTCGCGCTATTTCAAATACTTCGCGATCATTGCGCCCACGGCGTCGTCGCAGGGCTTGGAACCTTTTTCGATTCCGATGTTGGTGGCGGCAATAGCGGCAAATTTTCGTTCGGGGGCAATCCAGATCACGAAGAAAAACATGGTGTTGGAACCGGTGTGACTGAGCGTCTTCCCTTTGGCCCATCCTCGTTCTCCCACTCCCCAGCCTTTCGCGTAGGCGTGTTCTTCATCCATCGGGGAATGTAATTTTTCGAAGGAAGCGGGATCTCTCAGTACCGATCCAGTCTCGGCCAACAAATGCATACGAACGTACTTCGCCATGTCGGGAAGAGAACAATGAACGGTACCCGCCGGACCGATCGCCGACGGATTGTCGTCGCCCGGACCTGATGGAACAGGCTTTCCCTCCTCGGTATGACCGGAAGGATGCTCCTCTCTGCCACCTTCATCGGGCGCTCCGAAACCAGCGGAAACCATTCCTAAAGGTTGAAAGAGGCGTTCCTTGATGAGCGTTTCCCACTTTTCTCCCGTCGCATCCTCCAGCATCGCCCCGGCGACGGTGAAGCCGGCATTAGAATATTCATTCCCCTTCCCCGGCACATACATGGGCGCTTCCTGAAGCATCGCTTTGACGAAATTTTCCCGCTGTCGCTTTTCTCCTCTTTTGTAATCATCCCACGCCGCGCTCCAAATCGGCCCGGGAACCTTCCTGGGAAGACCTCCACGATTGGAAAGCAATTGCTCCAGGGTCGCGTTTTCATACGCCTTCCCCGGACTCACTTTTTTCAGAATATCGCCGACCGTAGAATCCCACTGAATTCGCTTTTCCTCGATGAGTTGTGCCGCCAGCGTAGCGGTCATTGATTTGGTGCAGGAACCGATATGATACTTGTCATTGATACTCACAGGTTTCTTCCCGCCATTGCGACGAAGTCCCACTGCACCTGCACCTTTGACCTCCCCATCGACGATGGCAATCGCCGCCAGCGATGGGATGCCCGAAGAATTCAGGATTTTCCAGAGTTCCGGTGACAGATCATCAAGGTCTGGATCCTGTCCCGAAAGAGGACCGGACCCGACCAATAGAATGGCAATGATTAAGCGGGTAATGGTATTCATTAGAGTTTATCCAATGGACCAATTTTGAACGTTTCCGAAGGGAAGCGCTCGGACTTCATGAGTTTTTCGATTTGTTTGACAACTTCCGGATGATCGGCCGAGACATCTTTTGTTTCGGATATGTCGTTCTCCAGATCGTAGAGCTCAATTTTGAGTGGAGCTTTGCTCTTCTTATTCAAAATGTTCTGACGAATCCCTTTCCACTTTTCTCCCAGCAACACGGACTGCTGACCACCGTAGGCCCCAAACTCCCGGTAGAGAAATTCACGCTGTGGCTGTCCTTTGCCCAGAAGAGTAGGAACAATGCTGAGCCCGTCGACGGTGTCCGGAATCCTTGACTTCGATCCGGCGATCTCGTGCAGGGTCGGAAGCCAATCTTCAAAGCCGGTCACAAAATCTGATTCAGAACCCGGCTCCACTTTACCGGGCCAACGAACAATCTGAGGAACGCGAATGCCTCCTTCATACAACGAGCCTTTCAAACCGCGCAAGGGCTTCACACTTTCAAAAAATGCATAATCCACGTCATCCAGATAGGTTGCTCCATTGTCGGAGGTAAAAACAACGATCGTGTTATCGTCGAGTTTCAATTCTTTCAGAAGGTCGAGAACATTACCGATGTATCGATCCATGCGTGTGATCATTGCCGCGTAGGCAGCACGTGGAGTGATGTGAGGAGTGTATCCCCCTTTGGGGCGCGTGAAGGGCGGGTCATTCCAGCCAAGTTTCAAATACGGCTCCAGTTCTTCATCAGGAACATGCAAGGCGAGGTGCGGGATGATTGTGGGATAATAGAGAAAAAACGGCTCGTCCTTGTTCTTTTTCACGAACTCAAGAACTTGTTCATTGATCCGGTCGGACGCATAATCCGAGCCCTTGTACATCGCATAGCTTTCCGGATCATTTGGATCCGCGCCTTTCTCCAGCGTTCCATGCCCCGGCACCGGAGGATCATTCTCGAGGGGAAATATTTTGTCGTCGCTCCACAGCGATTCGGGATAATAAGAGTGCGCGACTCCCTGACAGTTGTATCCGAAAAAGCGATCAAAGCCCTGCTTCAGAGGATTTCCGGTGGAAGTCATATTTCCCAGGCCCCACTTCCCGAAGATCCCGCTTTTGTATCCGTCCTTTGCCAGCAACTCGGCAATTGTTACCTCCTCTGCCGGAATCGGATGCTGCCCTTCTTTTTCGCCAAAACGTGTCATAGCCCGGTTGTTGCGAACTTCCGCATGCCCCGGATGCTTTCCTGTCAGCAACACACAGCGCGAAGGGGCGCAGACTGCATTTCCGGAATAGGCCCGTGAAAACTTCATCCCCTGCTCTGCCAGTTCATCGAGACGGGGCGTTCGAATTTTTGTCTGCCCGTAGCTCCCCAGTTCCGACCATCCCAAGTCATCAGCGAGAATGAAAACGATGTTGGGTTTCTCAGCGGCAAAAGTAGCGGTGACGAAAAGAGTCAGGCAAAGAGGAAAAAGTTTTCTCATAACAAAAGTAAATTGATCAAATACAGAGAAACGCAGTTTGCTGATCCGGTAAAGAATCATCCCCTGGCGCGGACCCGTTGTTCACAGGGAATTTTGGAGGAAAATCTGACGCTTTGAACTAGTCTTCCCTGACATGGCTCATCTTGGCAGAACCAATCACCTCATTATCACTCGCGACGCAGATCAGGGATACTATCTCGACGGCGGCGACATGGGCGAAATCCTGCTCCCGAGCCGCTATGTCCCGGAAGACCTCGAACAGGGAGACGAGATGGAGGTATTTCTCTACCGTGACTCGGAGGATCGGCTCGTTGCCACCACCGAGATACCAAAATGCGAGGTCGGGCAGTATGCCAACATGGAAGTCCTCGATGTTCACCCCAAGGCCGGCGCTTTTCTTGACTGGGGACTTTCCAAGGACCTGCTGCTTCCTTATCACGAACAGATTAAAACGGTGAAGACGGGCGATAAGGTTGTTGTCTACGTCATGCTCGACAAAAAGAGTGACCGCATTGTGGCAACGGCAAAATTCAATCGATTCCTCAACAAATCCCGCCCCTACTATGACGACGGAGATCAGGTCGACTTGATCATTTTTGAAAAAACCCCACTCGGTTACAATGCCATCATTAATCATCGTCACCGCGGCTTGCTCTATCATTCCGAAGTGAATCGGGAACTGAGAATCGGAGAGAGCATCGAAGGCTATGTGAGGTCGGTCCGGGATGAAGACAAGATTGATCTCTCCCTCGAACCTTCGGGATACGGACGTGTCTCCAACTTGACTGACCAGGTCCTCCTCGCGCTGGAACAGAATGGCGGGAAACTTGATATCGGGGATCGAAGCTCGCCTGAAGAAATAAAACGAGTATTCGGAACCAGCAAAAAAGCCTTCAAACAAGCTATCGGGTCATTGTATAAAAAGAGACTGATCGATATTTCCGGATCAGGAGTTCGACTGATCGAAAGTGAATCCGAAGAGTAAAACACGGTTCGTAAACAAACTAACAAAACGCCATGCCATTTCATCTCAACTCCGTATCACGCCGAAATTTCCTGGGAACAGCGGCCATCGCTTCCATCGCCCCGACGATTCCAGCTTTCGCAGCCAATGACTCCGAAACTCAGACCTGGGCACTGATCGCCGACACTCACATCGACGCGGATCCAGAGAAAGAGGCTCGCGGAACGAACATGGTGAAAAACCTCAAGCAGGTGGTTGCCGAAATCACCGCAGAAAAAGATTCGATCGCCGGAGTCATTATCGACGGAGACATTGCATTCAATGAGGGACTCCATGGCGATTACGATACCTTTGTCAGTGTAATCGGTGAACTGGCTCGTAGCGGAATGCCTTTGCACATGACCCTGGGAAACCATGATGACCGCGGCGTGTTTCGCGAGTGCTTTGCCGATCACACCAGTCCGGCTCCAGTGATGATCGAAAAGCATGTCAGCATCATCGAAACACCGATGGCCAACTGGATCCTACTCGACTCCCTTCGATTCGTGAACAAAGTCGAAGGGGAGATCGGCGAAAAACAAATGAAATGGCTGACTGGACTTCTCGACGCGAATCCTGACAAACCAGCTATTATTGTCGGCCATCACTATCCACAGGTCTTCCGTGAAGATGTCATCCCCGGCGACAAAAAGATCAAGATCAGCGGTCTGGTGGACAGCGAAGCGTTCCTCAAGGCTCTGGCGGATAGAACGCAGGCCAAGGCTTACATTTTTGGCCACAGCCACACCTGGAATGTGGAACAGGACGAAACCGGCCTTCACCGGATCAACCTTCCGCCAAGCGCTTATCTGTTTGATCCAAAACTCCCCAACGGATGGGTCAAGGCAAGCATCTCCAAAACCGGGATGGACCTCGAGCTGCGAGCAATCGACACCGCCCACGCAGAGCACGGGAAAAAGACCAGCCTGGCCTGGCGCTAATTCGAATTCAGAGAACGGCCGGAAAGAGCGAAGGTTCAATCGAGAATCGAATCTCACCCTGCCCCTCCAGAACTTCACCGTCCACTTCTGCGGAAAGCCCTCCCTGAGGCCGAACAATCACTTCTTTTGCCTCCCACTGCTCCGCCCCCGGAAATTCAGAAACTCTTCCAGAGTAGAGTTTTGGTGAGTGAGTGATCAAGGGGAGTTTCCGTTTTCCTGAAATCAAAGTGAGGGAAAAGAGACCGCTCTGCAAATTGGACTCTGGTGCCCACTGCATTCCTCCTCCGCTGTATTTCCCATTGCAGACAAAGAAATTTATCAGGTCGACGCTTCGACTCTCGACTGCTCCGCCCGGTGCAACTGTCTCGATCTCGACTGGCACTGGCTGATAACTCAGTAAGGTTCGGAGCGTATGATAAAAATAGGCAACTGCCCCGGCCTGGAAGCTCGAACTTTTCAAGCGGCTCAGCATGTCCCCCGCCAGGCCAACGGACGAAATGTTGAGAAAGTTGTGAGACTTTCCTCCGACAGATATTTTCCCGACATCGATCAAAGAGGAGCGGTTCTCCACAATGGCGGCATCATAATCCGGAGAAACTTCGTGGACGGTTTTGAAAAAATCCCCGCCCGTTCCCAGGTTGATAATCCCCATTGGAATGTCATTGCTCAGCAATTGTCCCTTTTCAAAATACCCGTTCACTACTTCGTGAACCGTTCCATCGCCACCAGCCGCAATAATCTGATCGATTGAACCCTCTTCAATGATCGATCGAACCCTCATGGATGCATCTCCGGGGCCGGTCGTCCGATAAAGCTCAAAGTCTCCGAGCCGTTTCCGCAGTTCGGGCTCCATCCTGGAAAAGACCTCTCCTGCCTTCCCGTTCCTTCCCATTGGATTGAGAATTACGAGGCGTTTCATCCCAAAAGAGACAAAGCATTTTCCCTTTGTGACAATGGCAGAGAAACCGCAGCTGAATTTTGCCGATGGGATTCAAAAACGGCGCAAATCATTTCCACCGTTTCCGCGCCCTCTTTAAGTCCGCACAGGGGCACTCGATCTTCCTCGACTGCCGCCAGCAAATCCCTGATTGCTGCGTCATGGTTGTGAACCGCCGCGACTTCCTCTTTTCGAGTTTCCGGCTTTCCGATTCCTTCGGAGGAAATTGAATTCCACGGGCGGGACTCAGCACTTGGGGCAAAAGGGTTTCCCGGCACGAAATGCGCGAGGGGATCCCTGTCACATTGGATATTGACGATTCCTCCACTCCCCACCAACTGAAGTCCGAAACCAGCGCCACTTGTTCCATCTTCTGCCATGGAATCGAAAGTTCCGGAGATTCCCGATTCAAAAAGATAACGAGCATGCACTTCGTTTCCGGCAAGTGGTCCGAGTCCCTCCGCTCCATCGTAGACATCGGCAGCAGTCACTCGTTTCCCGTCCTTCAAGACATTCGCCGAGCAAGTGCTGACCTTTCCTCCAAAGTAGGCCATCAAATTGAGAACGTGCGAACCCAAAACCCAAAGGTCTTCGCCTCCGCCCCGCCGGTCACCTTTTCCTCTGCCCCGGATCTCCAAGAGCTTACCAAAAGGATCCTGATCGATCATTTCGCTGATCGCTTTCAAGCCGGGATGATACCGATTCCGATGTGCCACCGCTATTTTCGTATTCGCCTTTTTTGCGGCAGCAATCACCTCATCAGCTTCAGCAGGCGATCTCACAAAAGGTTTCTCCACGTATACCCCTTTCGCTCCATGTTTGATCGCCGCCAGTATCATCTCATGATGCTGATCGGCATGACGCGGACAAACGGCGACGAAGTCGGGGCGCGTTTCCTTCAGCATTTTCCCATAGTCGGAAAATTGACCACTTTCGGCGACCTTGAGTTTTCCCCCGGCCTTTGCGCGCCCGGCCTCATCCGGATCTGCAAGCGCTACGATACGACAGGAATCATGCCTCATCCAAACAGTGTCGAGTCCGTGGCCAAAATTACCCCTGCCGGTGTGGCCGATTACAGCGACTTTGTATTTTGGATCACTGCCCTGAGCTGATGTAGCGAGAGGAGTTGCCGCTGCAGCAAGCGCAGAAGTTCGGACAAAGTTTCGACGATTCATAATCCCCTATTGTCCTCAGACTTGGACGGGGCGTCAATGGCGTCTTGCTCCTGATTTATCTACAGTCTAGATTCCACCACCATGTTGCGCGTCACTTTACTATCACTCCTGACTCTATCCCTCGTCCATGCTCAAAATTGGCCGCAGGCATCGGGTCCCGATGCAAACTGGAATCTCAGGGATGTCGAGGATCCTCCAAAATCTTGGAGCGTCGTCGGCAAAGAGAACATCCTTTGGAAAACGACCTTACCGGAAGGCGGTCAAAGCGCGGTCACAATCTGGAAGGACCGGGCATTTTTGACAACGCATCGCCCGATGAAGAAAGGGGCTCCTCTGACGGAGTCAAACATCATCGGCTGGTGCCTCGATGCGAATAGCGGTGAGATTCTCTGGAAAGTTGAACTCCCGGGAACTGACCCGGTGCAAACGGCTGGAATTTTCAGTGATTCAACGGTGTTCGCTCCGGTGACCGACGGTGAGCATGTTTGGTTTTTCAACAGATGCGGATCCATGGCCTGCTTCGATTTTTCCGGAAAAGAAATTTGGATGCGAAAATACGAACCCCGTCGCCGCCATACGAATCGTCAGTGTGAGCCTATCCTCCACGGAGATATTATTCTAACGGTCGAGGTCAAAAACAAAGCCGCCGGTCAGAAACTTGAGAGACATAAGCCCGTTCCGGAAGGAATCGACGAACGCGATGTCTGGACTTACCTCCATGCGATCGATAAGAAATCGGGTGAGGTGAAGTGGATCAATGATGCAGGGACATCCGTCCACAACACTCCGATGATTGGAAAGCTCTCCGACGGTCGCACTGCCGTTGTTCATGGACGGGGAGGCGGACACGGCCCTCTTGAAAAACCCTACGGAATCACGATGACCCTCGTGGATACCGGAGAAACACTTTGGACCTATGAAACAGGGAAAGGCGGAGATTGCTATTTCAATTCGCACTGGAATTCGGGTCACGTCTACTGGTTTCACAAACAGAACCATTTGGTCATCGATGCCAATACCGGAAAATTGTTGAAAGAGCAAGATACGATGAAGTCGGCCAGTTTTTGCCAGTTCAACACAGATACGGAAACCTGGACCACCGAAACCGATGTGCCGGTAAAAGCGGGGAAAAAGCAGCCCATCACGAATCAGACAAACATTGTTGTCGGCGACTGGCATTATTTTCTCGCTCACGATTTAATTGCAATCGGACGGGTTAACATTGAATCCGGAAAGACAGAGTATCTTCAGGTTCCGGTTCAAATTGATGCCTCCAGCGAGAACCGTCTCATCTGGAAAAAGCAGGAATCCATTCCTAACGACACCAAAAACTCCCGCGGACTCGATATCGCAACCGACAAGCGTGCCAAAGGAACTGGCTGGGGGCACGTCAGCGCTGCCAGCCCGGTCGCGATCAATGACATTCTCTATATTCCAGTGATGAACGGAACCGTCTACCTTATCGACGCGAAGGCAGAGAAATTTGATGAGAAAGCACTGCTCAGCGTTAACGATCTGGGTCCGGCCGGCGAAACATGGAACCTTTCCTCCTTCTCATTTTCTGATGGTCGGCTCTTCATCCACACGATGAAAGAAGCGCTCTGCATCGGAATCCCCCGATAAATCAATCGCATTTGGAACTTGTCAGCAATCAGGGAGAAATTTTAGTCTAAGACGAAATGTCGTCTGAGATTTATCCACGCTTGCAGCTTCCCCTCTCGGGATTCTTTGCTGTAACTCTGTACATTTGCCTGATCACGACCTCAGGCAGCAGTAAGGATTTCACCAAAGCATTTGATCATTTCCGGACGCTTGGTTTTCCGGATATTGCTGATACCACTTACATCCGTATTTCCCCCAAAGGGTCAGGCGGGTTTTTCGGCGGTGGCGATCCCTATTCCGCCCTTCCCGGTTTCTACGACCTTGCCTTGAAGGGCAATGCCTGGCTGGTCTCACAGGACCCGGAAGCAAAAACATTTACCGCCATAATTCAAAATGGAACGGAGAAAACGTTTTCGACTGCTGAAATATCCGACGGCAGTTTGCAAGTCGTCGAATTCAAAGAAGCAGACTGGCAGGCGGATTGGAAAACTCTCGAAAAATATTTCGCTCCAGGCACTCAACTGGACCGGGCCTCGAGAGATCCCAACTCCGCGGCTTCGGTGATTCTGGCTGCGGCTAACTTTCACCGGCAAGGACTCAAGAAGGAGTCAACAGCCCTGGTGAAATCAATTCTTTCCGCATCCGAAAATTCGGAACAGGTTGTCACCTCAGCGATCAGCAAAATTGCGGATGCTCAGTATTTGAAGGCAATGAAGCAAGCCTTTGAAGACGGGGATTTCAAATCCTTTGCGGACAAGTGTAGAGAGATCGCAAAGAGTTTTGGGCAAGGATGGCAATTCGCACCGGCAGCCTTATTGATGGCCGAACAATTGAGCATTCAAGCCACCTCCCCTCCCGCTCTCGTCGCCCCGGACGGCATCGCCCTGACAAACGAGCATCAGAGAATCGCAAAGCAACTTTCTGAAATCGATCTCAGCAAAGCTCTTCCTTACATTTCCAATCGCGGCCCCTGGTTGTTTGCGGAAAAAGAGACCTTTCAGATGATAGAGCAGGCAGTTCCCGAAGGTGGCGAACTCCTCAGTGATATTCTAAAGAAAAAGACAGAGATGATTCCTGTGCTCATTGCGATGCTCGATGACCGCCACTTTCTGCCATTTCCAAAACCTCAGGGAAGCCGGGTCGTTGACGAATTCCAAGAGCTCCTCAAATCTCAGCCCGGTGCCCGGTTCGGCCAGAATTTTGTGAGACCGGCAACGCGGGCAGATATTGCAGAAGCACTCATACCTCCACTCATAACGGGATTGGATTCCTACAACACTTCATCTGAGGATCTGCGGGGTGCGGCAATGAACTGGTGGGAGACGGTTGCCGGCAAGTCTACACTCGACCTTGCCCGAATTTATTTCAGGGAAGGGAACAAGCAGCAAATTCCTGCCGCGCTGAGTTACCTCGCGAAGAATGGAGATGAAAGCGACTTCCCTGCCATTGAAGAATCTCTGATCGAGACTGCGACCGAATCGCCGTGGAACGGCTTTGAAGGCATTACCTCCTACCTCCAGGCTCGTGGCGAAGAAGGCGCTCCGTTTTTGACCCGCCTGGAAAAAGAAATCGAAACATTTCTGACTTCGATCAAGGGAGACGAAGACACCGACTATGATCAATATAAGGAAAGTTTCGATTCCAATCTGAAGACGGTTCGCAGCCTCATGTCCAATGAAACCGCCGCCGACCTTTTAGCAAAGGTGGTTTCCGGGGAGGAGAAATTTGAAGACCGGCAGCAGGCAATTTTCGCAAAAATGGAGGGCGTTCCCTTCCCGGAACAAGTGCAGATGATGCTGCAGGCGGCTATGGATTCCAAAGACAAAGATTTGAAGATGACCATCCTTCAGTATCTCTCTTATCTTCAAAATCTTAACAACAGCACCATAGAGATTGGGCCTCTCGCAGAGATCTGGAAATCACTGCTGAAAAACACGGACGAAACGAAGAACGGCGGAAGCGTCGCCAGCTATTCCGCGTGGATGATCGAGAACATTCATAATCCTGATGGTGCTGTGGAACTTCAGGTATTTTCGCAAAGAGCCGGAGATGCCGCCAAAGCTCCCCTTGCTGCCCGGGCGCTCGCACGGGTGGAAGGGAAAACCGGGGACGATTTACCGAAGCTGCCCTCTTCGAAAGATGTTCCGGAAGCCAGAAAAGCAGAACTGGAAAAAGAGTTGTTGGCGCTGGCTCAAAATCCGGAAGAGTTCAGTGAGGCTCTCGAGTCTCTCAAGCTCGCCGAGAAATTTGTAGTAGTCGGTGAACCTTTCAATCCCCGTTCCGGTGAAGAACTCAAACCCACGGCTCTTCAGAAAGCAGTGGTCGCAACACAATACCGAATTGAGGAGATCACTGCGCCGGAGAGTTGGAAAGATCTTCAGGAGTGGAAAGGCAGCACTTTTTCTTCAAAACAACTGAACAAGTTATCTGCGCTCGCTCTAAAGAGAGCCGTCGCAGGTGAAACCTTCCAGATTGATGTGAAGCGGGACAGCGGATTCGGGCCGGTCAGCATTGAAGTGAAGGAGGTTTCCTACGAAGAATTGAACAAAGAAGGTGCAATCACCTCCGTAGCAATACGCAGTATTTTGACGCGTGTGGGCGAAGACAGGCCCTTTGTCGGCATCTCTATGGGAAGCGGGTATTACAACATGTTCGAGTTTCCTGAACCAAAGGAAGACGACCCTTCTCCAGTTGATTCAAGATTTGTGGAACGTCAGAAGGAAAGCCAAGAACAGAACAAAGCTTATCTGGAAGTATGGTTTCAGGCGCCGACCGGGCTTGCCCGCGGACTGCGAACCACTATGATCGGAACCACGACAAAACCGAAGAAGGAAGACGCCGATACCAAGGAATAAAAATTATGAGCAGCGAAGCGGAATGGGAAAAGGTGAGAGAGAAGATAGCCGAACTAAAATCGGAGACAGCCCGGGTCATTGTCGGCCAGGAAAAAATTGTCGAGCAAATGTTGGTGTCGCTTCTCTGCAAGGGGCACTGCCTGATTATCGGTGTTCCAGGCCTCGCGAAGACCCTCCTTGTGAGCACTCTCGGAAAGATACTAGGGCTGAATTTCAATCGCATTCAGTTCACACCGGACCTTATGCCGACCGACATCGTTGGCAGTGAAATCCTCCAGACGACCGACGATGGAAAGCGCCAGTTCGAGTATGTTGAAGGTCCAATTTTTGCGAACCTTATTCTTGCTGACGAAATCAATCGAACGCCCCCGAAAACGCAGGCTGCACTGCTCGAAGCGATGCAGGAGAAACAAGTCACAGTTGCCGGAAAGAGCAGAAGCCTGGAAGAACCTTTCATCGTTTACGCGACACAAAACCCGATTGAGCACGAAGGAACCTACCCGCTTCCGGAAGCACAGTTAGACCGCTTCTTTTTTAATCTGCTGATCGACTATCCCACCATCGAAGAAGAAGAACAGGTGGTCCGATTGACCACGGGCAAAGAATCCGCTGAGGCCAGATCTGTGCTCAATACCGGCGAAGTAACCGCCCTGCAGGATGCCACCCTTGATGTCCCCGTTCCCGATCACGTTTTAAAATACATTCTCAAACTAACCCATTCCTCCCGCCCGACTTCGGAAATAGCGGACGACTACATCAAGGAATATGTTTCCTATGGTGCCGGCCCCCGGGCCTCACAAAATTTGACGCGGGCGGCCCGGGCACTGGCGCTGCTTCGCGGAGCTCCTCACGCCTCGGTCGAAGAGGTTCGTGATTTGGCAGGACCGGTTTTGCGGCACCGCATCATTCCCAACTACAACGCGACCGGTGAAGGGATCACGGTTGAAGACATTATTGCTCACTTGCTGGAGAAAGTGGAGCCCTGAGCTGACCACCTCCCTCTCTATTCGCCATGCCCGGTCATCGCTACCTTCGTCCTGAGGACATTCGCAAGCTGCAGACTTTCGAGTTTGCACCGCGCGCCCTCGTTGAAGGGTATTTGTCAGGGAAGCATCGATCAAGAGCGCGCGGAGCATCAATCGAGTTTCACGACTATCGGCAATACACGCCCGGTGATGATTTGAAATTGATCGACTGGCGGGTTTTCGGCCGGACCGACCGTCATGTCCTTCGTACCTTCGAACAGGAAACGAATCTCGAGTGCCACATCTTTCTGGATAGTAGTGCCTCGATGGGATTCGACGGAGGATCGGAAATCTCCAAGCTGGAGTATTCCTCTTTCTTCGCCGCCGCGCTCAGCTATCTCGTGGTGAGAAACGGGGATCGCGTTTCCCTACAGCTCTTTGATGACAAAATTCGTGAATATTTTCCACCCGGAAGCACTGGCTCCCACTTGAATCAGATTCTCAGCGCTCTCGAAAGAAACACTCCCGGAAATGAAACTTCGCTTGCTGAAGCCTTAAGAAAATCTCAGCCACTCCTGAAACGTCGCGGAATTCTCGCCGTCGTATCCGATTTCTTTGATGATCCTGCGGAAATCTTTTCCGCTTTGAGCCCCTACATTCACCGGGGATTCAAAATCCATCTGTTTCACATTCTCACTCCCGGCGAAATCGAGCTCGAGCAGCGCGGACTAACCACCTACCTCGATCTAGAAACCAAAGGCCGACTGATTGCTCACCCTGCAAATCTTAAGCAGCGTTATAAGGAAGCGATCGACGACCATGTGGGAAATCTTCGCCAACTGGCCAATCGCCGGGGAGCCGACTATTCCCTTCACCGGACGACGAGTCATTTTTTCAAACTCTTTGATCGACTCGTGGAGTAGTTCCGGCAATCGTGGCACATGCCCAAACTCGCTGCATTTCCCAAAGCCTTCATGCAGGCTCTCTGCAAAGACGGCTCCATGTCCGTTTCCGAATGGATTACTCTTGCCTCCGATTTGGATATTCAGGGTCTGGAATGGTATGCGGGATTTCTGGAAATGGAAGACGAGTCCAACTGGATGCGTTTCCGGAAAGAAGTGGAATCCCACGGAATGGTGATCCCGATGATGTGCTGCTCCCCGGATTTTACTCATCCAGATGAAGAGTTTCGCACAAACGAAATTTCAAAACAGAAGCGCTGGATCGACATGACTCAAACACTTGGCGGCGGCTACTGCCGTGTTCTCAGCGGACAGCGCCGGCCTGAGCTTTCCATCGAAGAAGGCGTCACCCTGGCAGCAGAGTCAATCGAAGCCTGCCTGCCGTATGCGGAAGAACGCGGAATTACGCTGATCATTGAGAATCACTACAAAGATGATTTCTGGGACTATCCTGAATTTGCTCAGAAGATGGACGTGTTCTGCCAATTGGTGGACCGGATTGATCACCCGAACTTCGGAGTCAACTACGATCCCAGCAACACTTACCTCGCCGGGGAGGACCCGATCGAACTGTTAAAGCGAGTGTCACACAGGGTCGTCACGATGCATGCGAGCGACCGCTTTCTAATTGAGGGAACCATAGAGGATTTACGAAACGAAGAAGGCGGATCGCAGGGCTATGTCAAACGGCTCAGTCATGGGGAGATCGGGAAGGGCCTCAACGATTACGACGCCATTTTTTCCGAACTGAAAAGCAAAGGCTTTGATGGATGGATCAGTATTGAAGACGGAGTTGACGGTATGGATCAACTGGCAAGAAGCGTGGAGTTTTTAAAGAAGAAGATCGCGGAGTATTGGAGCGATTAGCCATAGATAAATCGCTCGTGATGCATTGGATTTAAGCCTCTGCCCACTCCTTACGAAGATACGTTACCGACTTCGTCAACACTTCCTCCGCCGGCCCTGACAAAGTTCTACACTCCACCTCGACCAGCCCCCGGTAATTCATTTCTTTCAGCGCCCGGAACCCCGGTCTGAAATTCAACTGGCCCGGCCCGGGTTCCACCCTGGTATTCTCGGCCGTGTGAATGTGTCGAATCCATTTAGCGGCATTCCGCAGTGCATTCGGAGTATCCAACTCTTCCAACTGCATGTGGAAAAAATCAGGCGTCATTCCGATCGCAGGGTGATTCACAGATTCACAGATCGCAGCACAATGGGATAACAATGTCAGGTAATTGGTTTCAAATCGATTGACCGGTTCCAGCAACAATTCGATCCCCCGCTTCGCAGCTTCGTCTCCTAGATCAGGAAGCATCTCCTCCAGCAAACGGTCCTGAAGTTCCACCTGATCTTTGGAAAACCTCTCCGGATTATCATCGATCAAAACTGGCGGCATGTTCACACTTCGCGCACCCAATTCGGCGGTGAAGTCGAAAAGCGACAGAAGCGACTCCTGACATTGTTTCCTTCGCGACTCATCCGGACTGCACAAGGAACCTTCGAAACCAAGAGATACGGTTCTCACCGGTAGAGCCAGATTTGCAAGCGAGCGCAGGGTTTCCATTCCAAAGCGATCACGAAAACGCCCGGGGAAGGCAATTCCATCGAAACCGCATCGCCCGGCCAGATCAACTTTTTCGATTACAGAATCACCCGGTAAAACTTCCAGACGGATAGTCAGTCGACCCTCAAGTGATTGCGGATTCTCTTCGCCCATAAATTGATTACTCGTAGCGAAACGTCACCGTGGCAACTGTCTTCGCGTCACTGATCGCGCGAACCCAATAAGCGCTGTATCCATCGGGAAAGGTATAGCTGGCGGACTCTCCTGCAGCGAGTGAAAAAGATTTGCACGGAATCCAGAGCCCGGTTCCATCAACGTCGACTTCCAGGCTGACCCCGGCCTTTTCACTGGAAGAAATAGTCACCTCTTTCTTGTCATAGGCGGTCATCAAATACGGGTCGGAAGGAATGCCCGCTTCCACTTCAGTCTCATGCCACGGCCCACCTTCTCCGCGCGGTTTACCCAGCTTCCAAAGATCATCGACAACTCCCGCCCAAACCGCAGCCTTGCCATCTTCACTGCGGAAAATATGTTCACTCTTTGTTTCTGCATCCAGTCCTGTGAACAGAAGCAAGCCAGCATGTGAACAGAAATCGTGGATCTGCAAATTGTGAGTCGCGACAGGCCGTATCTTTGCCAGGCCCTGGGCATTGCGCGCAGGAAGCTCGTAGAATGTTCCGTGGACGTTGAGTAAATCCCGTTCGGTGGCGACTTCACGACAAAGCCTCGACACTCCGAACCCACTCATTCCGGATTCATCGATTTCCAGTTTTCGATCAAAAATAGCCAGTTCATAGATCCGAAAGAAATCAGACGTAGTGGAAACAAGCCGCACCTCGCTGGCTGTGACGGGCTCATCAAAAACGAGCTCAAGACTGATCTTTTTGTTCTGACGAATCGATGCGCCGGGAATTGTTTTCCATTCGCCGTTCTCCTTTACTTGAAGGTCAAAATCCCGGGCAACATACTGCGGCTCTTTTTTCCACCCCGACACAATCCAGGCGCTTCGAAAAGTCTTTGCTTCACCCAGATCCAGTTCGATCCAAGTCTCCCCATCGTTCTTCGCAATCCAGCGATTCGACTCTCCAAGGCTTCCATCAACCGCATTCGAAGCTTCAAAGGCAAGATGAGTGGAGCTAACTTTCACGGCAGCATTCAGGCTCGAGCTCTCTTCGAGAAAATCCTCCAGCGACTTGCTCTTCGGTTTCGGCTCTCCTATTGGCGAGCTAAGGTATTTCCCATTTTTTGGAAGGCGATAGCGTTTCCCGTCTTCAATCACGAGCACCGACGCCTTGTCGACTTCATAGGATTTTTCCGGTTGTCGCACTGATGTCGCCAATTCTGCAGCTGCCTTTGGATCATCCACCGGCACCAGTTCCATTTGAGGATTCAGTTCGTAGTATCCCGCGTCTTCCGCATCCGCTCCTTTGGCTGCGACAATCCCCAGACGATCGAAGGCAAGGCTTCGCATCAGACCGTAGGACTTCGCAGGCTGGTTTGCTTTCGCAATCCCTCTGAAAAGCTCGTCATTTTTATGTTCGCGGCTGTCCCGGTTTCGATACTGAAAATTGGCGGTCACAGAACTTCCAATCTCTTTGCTCACAAGCCTTACCCAGGCACCGGATTCCCCTTCCGTAAAATTCAGAGAAACCGATCCGTGGGCCGGGACCGCAATCTTGCGAAGAGTTTCCCACTGGTTGTTACCTGTCCGATCCACCTCAAGGGTCACATTGATCGCGTTTTCTGATTCGTGAGTCAGATGCAATTGCCGGTGATCGTATCCTGAGAAAAGATAAGGGTCGCTGACTTGCCCCTGTCTCTTATACACATCTCCGAGCCCACGAGACCGAGGCTGATCTCG
>CAJXQE010000128.1 GCA_913058215.1 uncultured Verrucomicrobiales bacterium | reverse complement strand
AGCGTCAGATGTGTATAAGAGACAGCTCTTCGACCACGTTGGGCGATGGCGCAGTTCGTTGTTCCCGGCATACCAGTCAATCTCATCGATCGTACTTGAACCACTTACAAAATAGAAATGTCCTCCGGCGGCTCTATCTCGTAGCCCCATTCTTCAAATGAGAATGCCCAGCGTCTTCGAATTTTTTCAGCGTCCCCGGATGAAATTTTGTGCTCGTTTCGTTGATACCCACTCAAGCTCGCAACATAAGCCGCTATCTTCTCGAGCCCCCCTTCCTTTCCTTCCAATCCAAGTTGGTCATAGAGGCGACCAATTTCCGTGATCGGATCTTCCGTGATCTTCTCATAGCTGGTCTCAACAAGCTGGTTTTCGGGAAGGCGGAGGCGTTTCCGATCAGCCAGATATCGACGCATCAAATTCTCATAGGTCTCGAGAGTATTCCCGGACACGTCAAAGTCCTGAAACGATTGCCACGCAAATGCATTGAAAAGCCGGGGGAACTTCTTGCAGTTCGAGCTGAACACGGGCCAGGGGTTTCGAACGATGTGAATAAATTTCGCATCGGGGAACATCTCAAGGATCAAGGGCATCCGGGCTGTCGAAGGAGGGTTTTTGAATAGCAGTTGCCGGCCTCCTTTGACGAGATTCAGCTTTCGAACCAGGAATTTATAGCTCTTCGTGAATTCCTCGATCTCCAGTGCACTCGCGCCTTCGAAGAAAAGGGCACGATCACTATGCCGCGAAGCATCCATAGGGAAATAGTAGATGCCGTAGTAGCCTATCGAACAAAGGTTCCCGAGCGCCATCTCTTCCTCCTGAGGTTCATCGAGAGACAGCCTGACATTATCATAGCCCCGAGTTTCCGGCAGGACTGCATCGATTGCGACACGGGCAACTTGAACCTCCGGTCCCAGCATGTTCAGCGGCATGGCAGTTTCGGAAAACTTGAGGTATCCGAACTGAGGATCGCGACTCATCAAATTGTGAAGATGAGTTGTTCCGCTGCGCCAGTGGCCAATGATAAACACAGGAGGTTTTTGCGGGTGGCTTTTTCGAATGTGAGCACCGAATCTCACCTTCTCCACGACAGTCGGGAGAATCCTGATAGCCTGGGCACACCAGGCAATGAGCCTCTGCAAGCGCGAACGGGAGTCAAATCCGGGAGTCAAGAGCGCATGTTTCAGGAACACCCGAAGCCGCGCTCCCGCGAGTGGATGAAGCAAAGGCCCCTTCCGGCTGGCCGCTGATTCCAATGACCATCCTTCCGCCATACTATGGTCCTCCAGCGAAACAGAAATTTGATGCTGAAAATCAGACCTGACCCCAAAAAAAGCCGGACGCGAAACACGACCGGCTTCTTTGAAAGATAATCTGAATCAGATCAGTCAGTTTTTTCCTTTTGCCGTGCAACTATACGTCGCAGTACCGGTACCTTCTTTCCGATGTCCTTTAAGTTTTGTGTTGGCAAGCCACTTCGAACCTCTCTTGGTCGTGTTTCCCGATATCGTGCCCCCTTTCATAGCTCCATACGCATCCTGTCTGACATCCAAGGTGCCTTTGGCTGAGAGGACAACTAGTTTCCCGCCCCTCTTGACCGTCGATTTTCTTTCCTTACCTACTGCCAATGCTCTACCGTTGCCCGGGATATCATTGTCTCTCAGAGCAGATTTAAGCTTTCCATCCTTGATGGGCACCTTTACTTTTCCGTTCGCGGAGTGAGGCCTCCCCGTATAGTTGAAATGGGGGTTGGGATCTTTATAAACTTTCCGCCCGGCGGTTAATCCACCCTGATAGATTCCGGAGGCTTGTCTCTCGACCTGCCTCTCATTCAGCTGAGCTGATGCAGTTTGAATGCCCAGAGCAAAGAAAGCAACTACGATGGCTAGGCTCCAAAGTAATCCATTTTGTTTTGATGTTTTCATGACATGTTTTTCTCAATTCGACTACACTTTGACGTTTACGAAAAATAGCGCTGTATGGCAAGATAAAACATCTTTTCTTATGGCGCGATCAATCACCTAAGAAGACGTCGAGATGCCCGTATGCTCGAGACGGGTAATCTGAAGGAAATGTCCGCATGCAGCTTGTTTTTACTTGGATAGTTAATCATCCGAAGTGGTGTATCGCACTTGCGACCCTCATTACTTTAGGAATGTCCAGCGGTCTACGGAATCTAAAGATCGATGCTTCGACGCAGAGTCTTTTCCCTCTCGATGAGCCGGAAGTGAAGTATCACCGCGATGTGAAGGAGAATTTCGGAAGTGATTCCATTGTCACGGTTGTAGCCAGCGGCGATTCCATCTTTGAAAGTGAAAACCTGAAAATACTCCGGGGGTTATCGCAGGAACTCAGCGAGATCGATGGTGCATCTAGGGTCCTGAGTTTGTTTACTGTAGATTACGTGAGTCTGGAAAACCGATTTCTGGAGGCAAAACCCATACTCACGAAGATTCCTGAAGATCAGGAATCTCAGTCCCAACTCCGCAGCAGGATATCGAAAACCCCTCTCGTTTCGGGTTTTCTAGTCAATGAGAGCCAAACCGCGATCGCCTTTCATATCATCCTGAAACCGGATAAAAAGGATCAACAATTCGACAAGAGAATCGTTGAACTCCTCAGTGAGAAGACAGAGAGAATCAATAAATCTCCGGGTGGAAGCATCGACGCCTATATAGTGGGAGCACCCATCATCAAGGTCTCAGCAGCGCAGTATATCTGGCATGACCTCGTCGTTCTCGGCCCGATCGCGCTCCTCATTATCGGTAGCGTGATCTTCTTCTTCTACCGGTCTCTGCTGACCACCTTCCTTCCCCTTTTTACTGGAGTTCTCAGTGTTATCGCAACTCTCGGATTCATGGGCTTTGCCGGGTTCGCGATCAATCCCTTTGCTTCTGTCATCGTGGTGCTTCTTCTCGTCATGGGATGCACTGAAGATCTTCACATCATGGCCGAATATTCTCTCGGCCTTCGGTCCAAGCTCTCCAGAGAGGACGCAATTCGAGCGCTCGGCCGGACGGTTTTCAGCGCTCTCTTTCTCACCTCAATCACCACGATTCTCGGCTTTGCATCCATCGCTCCCAATCCGATTTCAGGGCTTCGCGAATTCGCCATCGCATGCGCCATAGGCATTTTCATAAACTTTCTCCTCACCCTTCTCCTCGTTCCAGCGATCCTGCGACTTGGACCCGGTCCCAAGTCGTTCCTGCGTTCAAAGGAGCCCGATCTTGGTCGCCCCCGGGATTTTCTGGTCTGGGCGATCCGGAAAAATTCAGGGTTGATTGCTTTCGTAACAATCGTCCTAAGCTTCGTTGCAATAATCGGAGTGGCGAAGATTGGCATCGACACCAGCTATCTCCGCTTTTTCCCGAAGGATTCGATCGTTGGAAAAACCCACCGGAAATTTGCCAGGGATTTCGGCGGTGCATCAACTTTCGTCGTTACCGTCGAAACAGGGGGTAGAAATGGCGTCTACAGGCTGGATGAACTGTCTGAAATCGCAAAACTCCACGATTTTTTGAAGGGGCGTTTCGAGCACACGATGGGGCTTGTCGACCTTGCTCGCGACTTTGAGCGACAACAATCCGACGGACCGGTTAAGAGCGAATTAACGATAAAATCCGAGAAATCCCTGGCGCAACTCAGGTCTCTCTTTGGATCTTCTCTCTTGTCCCCTTTTGTGGATTTTGACGGCTCACGAACAGCCATTCGCGTGCGATCACTGATTGTGGGATCGCAGGGGATGAGGGAAGCGGAGGATGCGATACTCAATTTCGCCCGGCAAAACCTGCCTGACACCCTCGAAGTCCGGGTTACCGGCGAACGGGTTCTGACAGCTCGATTTTCAGACAAAATTACCCGGCAACTGGTTTGGAATCTTGTCATTCTATCTCTCGTCGTCGCTCTTCTTCTCAGCGTCTTTTTTCGATCAGCAAAATTCGGGATGCTGGCAATCATTCCCAATGCTCTTCCCGTCTTGTTTACTTTTGGTTACATGGGGTGGGCAGGGATTCCGCTCAGCACGGGAACGTTTTCTGTTGCGATCGTTGCTTTTGGAATCGCCGTGGATGACACGATACATTTCATGACCCGGTTTTTTCACGAGTCGAAAAAAGATGCTTCCCCTGAAGTCATCCTGAAGAGAACATTGACGAGCGAAATTCGTCCAATCTTCGCCACGTCTGCCGCTCTTATTCTTGGTTATCTGGTTCTCGTGTTCAGTCCCTTCTTGATTCATCGGGAAACAGGCATTCTTTTTTCGATCGCTATTTCCACTGCCTTGCTCGCAGATCTTTTTGTAACTCCAGTTCTTCTCAATGCAGCGGCTGGAAAAAATCCCCGAAACCGGGGCGAAAAAAAGATTGATCAGCCCTGTTTGGATTGACCAATTACCTCAATTCGTGTTTGATGGAGGAGCAGTCTTTCTAACACTCGCACTTCTCATGGACACCTCGCCGGAAGACCTCGAATTTTCGGGAAAACTGGATTCCCTCCGGCACCCGGACAACACGACTAACTTTCTGTTCATCGGGCGTGCCTGGCTCGTTATCGTAGTCACGATCGGAGGCTTTATTCTGTTCGATTTCTGGCGAGCACAGTCTGGTTTATCCCTACTCTGGAATATTCCTCTCTGGCTGATCGCAGTCGTTGTCATCGGAGCCTCCCAGCATCAACTTGCAGGAGGCGGACACGAAGGCACTCATTTCAATCTCTTCCGAAACCGATCGATGAATGAACTACTCTCGGATTGGCTCTGTATGTTTCCAATCCTCACCTCAACTGCAATATACCGGAAGCAGCATTTGGCCCACCACAAGCACGTCAACGATCCTGAGCAGGACCCCGATCTGGCCCAACTCCACTCGAGCAAGCACGATTTCAACTTCCCCCTTGGCCCAAAACAGGTAGTCCGTCTGTTTCTGCGGCAGCTCTGGATCCCAAATCTGATTCGCTACACAGTTCATCGAGCCCGCTACAGTGCCGTCGGAATCGAAAGCCGATTCTCTCGAAACTCGGTCACCAATCTTCTCTTTTTCCCCTACACCTTTATCCTTTTTGCCACGCTCGGACTACTCGCGCACCTTGAGGTTTCCCATTCACTCTTTTACCCCGCGACGGCGGCAGTGGCAGGAATCGCATGGTTGTCGAAATGCCTGATCGGGGCAACCGCCCAACGAAAGGTGAATCCAGCGGAACCAGTAGAAGCTCGCCCCACCAAAGGGAGCGTTCAGCGATTCGTCCACATCACAGCTGTCCTTCTTTCCCTGACACTCCTACATGTCTATACAGGTCTGGAATCTCTCGTGTATTTCGTTGCTCTGTGGCTGATTCCGCTGGTCACGTCTTTCAGTTTCTTCATGATGCTCCGTCAGACAATTCAGCATGGCAATTGCGATCGAGAGCAGTTCAGCAACACTCGCGTATTTCTCGTAAATCCGATCCTGCGATACGCCATCTTCCCGTTTGGGATGGACTATCATTTACCCCATCACCTCTACGCAGGAGTTCCTCACTATCGCCTTCACGAGCTTCACAAGTTGCTATCGGATCAGCCTGCTTATTGTCGCCCTGGCTTCATGGTTGAAGGATTCTTCACCTCTCCTGCGCGAACCGATTCAGACCCGGATATCCCCACCTTGGTTTCGGCCCTCGGCCCGGAGTATTCACCGAACGGAACTGACACATAACCTGGAAAATTCCGACGAACTCCACTCTGTGCAAAAATTGCGTTCCGCTGAGCCGCGATTGCCGAAAGTGCTTCTTATCTTCAATCAAGCTCCTCGAGGATTGCATTTCGAGGCCCTAACCTGTATGAAAAGGTAAAGGCAAAAGCGGTTGAGTATGCAACCAGATAAAGACAGTCGAAGAAGTCGAAAACGGGAAGGCGGGAAGCAGGGCGATGCTCCACTAGCGATCGTTGGAGTGGGATTGCGCCTTCCAGGAGGTGCCACAGACGCGTCGTCTTTCTGGTCCCTCCTGCACAGTGGAACCGACGCTATTTCTGAGATACCGGAAGATCGATGGTCCATTACCTCGTTCTATGACCCGCGCCCCAACATGCCGGGTCAATCCCACTCCAAATGGGGCGGTTTTATCGAAGGCAATGATCTGTTCGATGCCTCCTTCTTTTCTGTCTCCCCACACGAAGCGGAAAGCATGGATCCGCAGCAGCGACTGCTTCTCGAAACGGCCTGGCATGCCTTTGAAGACGCCGGCGAAATTCCCGATCGATCAGCAGCCGCGAACATCGGAGTCTATGTAGGGATTTCCTACAACGAATACGCCCGATTTGCTGTGTCGCCGGTGGATCACGTCTATTCGGTTTCCCAGGGGTCCGGGGCATTTGACGCGACCGGCACCGCCATGTCGATTTCCGCGAATCGAATCTCTCACGCTTTCAACTTCAAGGGGCCCAGCATGGCGATCGATACCGCATGCTCGTCCTCTCTGGTTGCCTTCAACGAAGCCTGCCGGGCAGTGTGGGATGGGGAATGTGAAGCCGCCCTCGTCGCAGGAGTCAATCACATCATTGATCCGTCAACCTGGATTGCCTTCTGCTCTCTTGGTGCCCTTTCACCGGACGGGCGATGCAAAGCCTTTGATGCTTCAGCAAACGGATTTGTTCGAGGGGAGGGGGTTGGCGCTGTCCTGGTGAAACCCCTCGATGATGCGATTCGGGATCACAATCGAATTTATGCTTGTGTTAGAGGGTCTGCGGTCAATCAGGATGGCTACACTCCTGCCATCGCAATGCCGAATCGGGATTCGCAGGAAAAACTGATTCGCCATACCTGCAAACTCGCCGGAGTCACCCCCGATCAGATCGACTTTGTCGAGGCTCACGGAACCGGAACCGGCGTGGGCGACCCCATCGAAGCGAACGCTCTCGGCAATGCACTGGGGGCGGAACGCTCAGCAAAGAATCCGCTCTACATCGGCTCGGTGAAGAGCAACATCGGCCACCTCGAGTCCGCTGCCGGAATTGCAGGATTGATCAAGGCGGCCCTCTGTCTTCACCATCGCCATCTTCCTCCCAGCCTTCACTTCAAAGATCCGAATCCCGCCGTGGATTTTGACGCCTTGAATCTCCAGGTGGTCACCGAAAATCTCGATTTCTCGAAACGCAACGGAGACACACTCCTGGCATCAGTGAACTCGTTCGGGTTCGGTGGAGCCAACGCTCATGCTATTCTGGAATCGGCACCGCCCGTAGCTCCTCCGAGATCAGAACGATCAGAGGGAATAATTTCCGGAAGATTCGTTCTGCCTCTTTCTGCAAGATCGTCCAATTCAATGCAGAAGCTCGCCTCTGCTTACGCTGCAGGGATTCTCGAAGACCCAAAGGCCTGTTCCGGCATTCTCTCTGCGGCAGCACAGCGAAGAGCCCGGCTCAATCAACGCATGACCGTGCTTGGGAACTCTCCAAAAGACTTGGCCCATAAGCTCAATGCCATTTCCGTCCTTGGCGAAGACGCTGAAGTCCCATTCGGGGTGATCCACGGAACAACTGAAGTCGCACCCGACACCCGGCCCGTCTTTGTATTTTCCGGGCAGGGATCCCAGTGGGCAGGAATGGGGCGTGAACTCTACAAGTCATCCCCCCTGTTCCGCGAAACATTTGATCGCTGTCACAGCGCCCTCCGAAAAATCAGCCGCGGTCGTTTCCAACTTCGGGAGGAGGTCTTCGCTACAAAGAAAAAATCGAAACTCTCGAGAACGGCCGTCGCACAGCCCGCCATTTTCGCGATTCAAGTTTCTCTCGCCAAGCTCTGGGAATCCTGGGGAGTGCGCCCCGCCGTCGTCGTGGGGCATTCTGTTGGCGAAGTCGCCGCCGCTTATATTGCGGGTGCACTTTCGTTCGAAGACGCGGTACGCGTGATTTACCACCGCGGATCCAAAATGGAATCTGCCCGGTCCGGACGCATGATTGCTGCAGAAATCACGCCGGAAGAAGCCCTCAAAGCAATCCAGAGCAACGGGGGAGGGCTCTCTCTAGCAGCCTGCAACGGACCCAGTTCGGTGTCTATTTCCGGAGAGCCGGATGCCATAGATCATCTGTTTGAACTCCTGCAGAAACGAAATATTTTTTGTCGCTACGTTCCGGTCGACTATGCCTTCCACAGCGATCTGATGGATCCCGTTCGCGCACGGCTGATTTCTTCTCTCAGCGGCATCAATCCGAAGCGCTCTCATTCTCCCATCTTTTCAACCGTGACCGGAAAGAAGCTCCCCGGCACCCGCTTCAATCCCGAATACTGGTGGCGTAACGTTCGCGAAACAGTGCGCTTCTCCGAAGTAATCGAGAACCTGGCCGGAGAAGGGCATGAGGTCTTTATCGAAATCAACGCACACCCGGTCCTTCAACCTGCGCTCGTGCAGTGCCTCCGAAACAACGGAACAGACGACAGCTCAAATGTATTTCCGTCGATCCGCCGCGATGCATCCGAACGGGACACTCTGCTCGGTTCTCTTGCTGCGCTGCACAACCTGGGATTGGAGATCGACTGGGCAGGCCTTCTTGGCGAGACCACAACGCACGTGGAGCTTCCCAAGTATCCTTTCGATCGCCAGCGTTTCTGGCGCGAGACTCCGGCCTGGAAAAGTGCACGCCTGACACCACGGCCGCATCCCTATCTTCACGTCGACATTCCCAGCCCACGAAGTGAATGGATGTTCTTCCCCGATCGAAGAGAACACCCCTATCTCAATGACCACGTCGTCAGCGACAGGATTGTTTTCCCTGCTTCGGGCTATCTCGAAATGGCGATGGCGGTGGCGCGGGCTCACTACAAGACGAGCGATTTGATTCTCGAAGATGTGGAGTTTCAGCGGGTTCTCTTTATCCCCCGTGATGGTCCCGCAGCCGTGATCCGCGCTGAATTTGAACCGGAAAAAGGAACCTTTCGGATTCTCAGCACCTCCGATGAGAAGCGGCAAACCTGGACGCTTCACGCTCTTGGCAGAATCCGGCTGCAGGAAGCTGAAGAGACTGCGATTCGACTGGAGCCCAACCGGATTCGAGAAGTTCAGAAGCGATGCCCGGACGCGACGGACATCACGCAGGCCTACCAACTCCTCGAGTCCAGTGGATTGCGCTACGGCCCATTGTTTCGCGGAATGACCGAGGCCGCTTTCAGTGAATCCGAAGGTTGGTCCCGGATCGAGATTCCCGAATCCATTCTCGACATCGCCGACGGCTACATCCTCCATCCCGTGCTGCTCGACTCCGCGTTCCACGTGATGGCGCTGCTGCCTAACAAAACACCGGGAACGTTTCTTCCGGTGGAGTTGCGCCGCCTCAGCATTCATCAGGCAAATGCCAAGGTGGCCTACTGTCATGCCAAGTTGGTCTACTCGACTCCGACGATGTATGAAACGGATATTGCGCTTCTGGACGAGAAGGGTGCGATGATAGCTGAGCTTATTGGATTTCGACTGCTCGCAGTGGAGTCGGCCCGGGCCGACTACATTCCTGACGTCACTTTTGACTTCCTTCGGGAAACGTGGATCGAAGCGAAGCCGAACAATGACGAGCCAAGCAGGGCGGCGTCCGCACCGAATTTCCCGGCACCGTCAACGATGGCTTCCAGTCTTCGCAAGGAAGCGGATAAAGACAACTTGCCGCTTGAGCTGCTCCGCAGAAACTCTCCGCTTTTCAGCCTTGCTGTGCAAAGGGCACTCTCCCAACTCGGGTTCAATCGGAAGATTGGAGAAACATTCACTGCCGCCGACCTGCATCAAGAGCTGGAAATCCCTGCGCGCGTGGAGTCACTCCTCCTTCGCTTGCTCGAGGCACTGGAACAGGGCAAAATCATTCGCGCAACCAGCTCCGATCAATGGCGTCTGAACAAGAGATTCAGCAAGAGCCGATACGAAACCAGTTGGAAAAAAGCACTCGAGAATTCGCCCGGTCTAGCCACCGAACTCATCCTTCTCAATCTGATCGCTGACAATCTGGGAGCTTTCCTGCTTGGTGAAACGACACCTTCCAAACTCCTTGAGGAGAAATCAAACGCCCACCTCCCGGCTCAGTTTTTCGGAGAATCCGCGTGGATTCAACCGGCTCACAATCTGATCACCCGATCACTGGAAAAACTCATCGATTGCCTGCCGAAGGGCCGGAAACTTTCCATCATGGAAGTCGCCGGCGGGAATCGGCAGACAGCTGGGCACGTTCTGTCTCAACTGCCGGCGAAGAAGGTTCAGTATTTGTTGACCGACCGCGACCCCGAGCGACTGGCTGACCTTGCAGACAAACTTCATCCCTACGAAAATCTCACGGCACTTCCCTTTTTCCCCGGCCGATCTCTCGACTCGCAGGAGTTTTCACCCGGTTCAGTGGACGTCATTCTCTGGAGTCACCCGGAGAAACTTTCCGTGACTCATTTGCGTCGTATCAGGCAGCTCCTTCGGCCCGGCGGAATGCTGATGCACGTGCAGGCGACCGAGGCTCCTCTTCTTTTTGATTTCATTCAAAACTCTCGCTCGAAGGTAACTGGAACAAACAAAGCGGAGCCAAAGGTGGGAGAACCGGGCGCGCTGTTGAAGAGGGCAGGGTTTGAAAAGGTCTCGCATGTCGACACCCACTCCTGTCCGGGCCATCGTCTCTTTCTCAGTTCAATTCCGAAAACGAAGGCCCCTGAAAAATCAGCCCCCGTATCGAGTAAAAAGAAAAAGGGCAGGTGGCTCATTTTTCCCGACCTTTCCGCAGGAGTTGCGAAGAAGGTCGCCAGTCGACTGGAGGCGGCGGGACGCTCCGCCAGCCTCGTGGAGAAATCCAATATGCCGAAAAGCCGAGAGCAATGCATCGATTACCTGTCCTCGATTAAGCCTACTCCGGAAGGAGTCCTTTATCTCGGTGCCCTGGGGACCGAAATATCAGAGAAGGAATCACTGTCCGGCCTTCAGGCAACAAGCGAAGCGACCTGCCTTACTCCGCTGTTCATCGCTCAGGCACTCGATGCTCTTTCGAAAAAGTATCGGGGAACCGCCTACTGGATGGCAACCAGCGGGGCCCGTCAAATTCCGGGATTTCCCGGGGAACTAAATTTGGCACACACGCCTCTGGCGGGACTGACAAGAGTCATCCACTCGGAGTTGCGGAGCCACACCGTGCGGCACATCGATTTTTCCAGGGACATCACGTCCCCCGAACTCGATCTTTTCTGCGAGGATCTCGTATCTGGTTTGGAAGAAACTCAAGTTGGATACCGGGGAGAATCCCGACTGGTTCCCCGGCTTGAAACTTGCCCTCCCCACGCGCAATGCAACGCACTCCGTCTTCCGCTTCACGACTCTCCTTCGCGGCTGATCACGAGACAGGCGGGCGTCTTTGACCACCTGACATTGCAGCAGATAGAGCGAGTCGCTCCGGCAAAGGGGGAGATCGAGGTGGAGATCCATGCCGCTGGCCTCAACTTTCGCGACGTCATGAAAGCGTTGGGGATCTATCCCACGGATGCAGAAGACGCAGGCCTTTTCGGAGATGATTTCGGGGGCGTAGTCACCGCAGTGGGAACCGGAGTTAAAAATCTAAAGCCGGGTGATCGCGTGTTCGGGGTCAGACCCGGGTGTTTCCGAACCCACCTGACAATTCCGGCAGCGATGGTCCTTCCACTTGCCGATAATATTTCCTTCGAAGAGGCATCGACGATTCCCTCCGTCTACCTCACTGCGTGGTACGCTCTCCACGAGTTAGGTCGAATTCAAAAGGGAGAACGAGTGCTCATTCATGCCGGAGCAGGAGGAGTCGGTCTCGCTGCGATTCGACTGGCTCAACACGCCGGGGCGGAAATTTTTGCCACAGCAGGATCGCCTTTGAAGCGCAATTTTCTCCGCACCCTGGGAGTGCCGCACGTTTTTGATTCCCGCACCTTGAAATTCGCGGATGACATCTACGAAGCGACGAACGGAAAAGGCATCGACATCGTTCTGAATTCTCTTGCTGGACAGGCGATTCCACGAAGTCTCGAATGCCTTCGCGAAGGAGGACGCTTTCTTGAACTCGGAAAGAGAGATATCTACGAAAACTCCGAAATCGGTCTTCGCCCCTTTAAGAATTGTCTGACTTACATTGCAATCGACCTGGCCCGTCAGATCAGCCCGGCCCGCTTCAAGGTGCTCATCGCGAAAGTGAAGCGACTTGTCGATCAGAATGTCATCAAGCCGCTCCCCCTCACCGTCTTCCCGGTGACCCGGGCTCAGGAAGCCTTTCGCCACATGGCTCAGGGCAAGCACATTGGAAAGATCGTCCTCAATTTCGACAAGCAATCTGCGGCGGCAGAAACGGAGCTTGATCGTTCCAGCGTTTCCTTTTCCGGCAACGCTACCTACCTCATTACCGGGGGCACTCGGGGATTTGGACTTGAGGTTGCGGAGTTTCTCGCCAGTCACGGTGCGCGGCACCTTCTCCTCGTCAGCCGTTCCGGAAAGAGTGTCGAAGATTCGTCCGCTACCCTGGATGCAATCAAAGCGACCGGAGCAAAAGTTGAGTTGCGGGCCTGTAATGTGAGTTCCAGAAAAGAACTCCGCTCGCTCCTCTCTGACATTCGCACAAGTCATCCACCGCTGAAGGGGGTCTTCCACGGAGCGATGGTCCTGAAAGATGAGGTCCTCACCCGCATGAGCCCTTCCCAGTTCGAGGCCGCGACCGCCCCGAAGATTCTCGGAGCGTGGAATCTTCATCTGCAGACTCTCAAGGATCCTCTCGAACACTTCGTCCTCTTCTCTTCCATCAGTGTTCTCGTCGGAAACCCCGGACAGGCCAACTATGTTGCAGCAAACGCTTTCCTTGACGGTCTTGCCGGCTTCCGGAAACAAAATGGAAAACCCGGACTCTCCATCGCCTGGGACAGGCTCAATGAATCGGGATACGCCGCCAGAACCGAGGGCCTCGCCGAGCACTTTGAACGACTCGGATGGAAAGGACTGAACAATCGCGAGGCGATGCGTGGTCTGGAGTTGCTCCTCAACAACAACGCCGAACATATGGCAGTCTCCAATGTGGACTGGTCGATATGGCAAAGCGCTGCCGGCTTGTCTGCGCAGATCCCTTTTTACGAAAGACTGGTTTCCGAAGACTCCAGCGGAGGATCGGGAGAAGACCTCGCAGAGAGAGTCCGCCAGCAATTTTTTGCCGCGCCGCCTGATCAGCGCATTGCTCTGGTCGAGGGATTCATCATTGAGCAGGTCGCCAAAGTGCTTCGCATTTCTCCGAGTCGACTTTCCAAAACAAAGCCACTCAACGAGCAGGGACTCGACTCTCTCATGGCAGTGGAGCTTTTCGGTGTTCTTGAAAACCAGTTAGGTGTTCCGATTCCTCCTTCTCAACTCATCGAGAATCCCACTGTCGAAAAAGCGGCTGCTTCTATCGCTCACATTCTTGAGACTCAGGAGGGATCGCCCTCGACTGCCGAGGCGAAGGCCGCCGAAAGCGAAGAGGCTGGTTCTTCAGCGTCGGCCTCTCCACAGAAGGATCTGGAAGAGCTCTCGAAAAGAATCAGGGAGGAAATCAAACCTGCAGGAAAGGCAGCGACCGATCCGCCAAAGGAAATCCTCCTCACGGGAGCAAGCGGCTTTTTCGGACCTCATCTACTCAAAGCCCTGCTCGATACCACCGGCGCAACAATTCATTGTCTCGTTCGCGCAAATTCTGATGCCGCGGCGCGGAAGCGAATTCAGGCAAGAGTAAAATCAGCAGGGCTACGAATTTCGAAATCTGCATGGGAGAAAAGAGTCAGTATTGTTCCGGGAGATCTGTCCCAAGCTCAGTTGGATCTTCCAGCGAAACTTTGGGAGGACCTCTCACGGAAGATCGATACGATCGTCCATGGGGCCGCGTCCGTGAATCATTCTTCGGAATACTCCGAGATCCGCTCAAGCGATGTGTTCGGAACCTTTGAACTCCTCCGACTGGCAGCGGTGAATCGCACGAAACACTTCCACTACCTTTCGAGTCTCGCCGTTTTCAGTGCCTCCAAAACGGAGGGGTCCTCTACACGAAAGGAATCGGACCTACCGGATCCGCTCGATTCCCTCTTCAACGGATACGGCCGGTGCAAAGCTGTGTCAGAGCACCTCATTCGCGAGGCCGGAAAGTCGGGCGTTCCCGTGAACATTTTCCGACTCGGCCATCTCGTTAGTGAGTCTGAACCCTCAACATCCGCCTCAAGGCAGGCTCTCTGGCTGGTTCTCCGTGGCTGTCTCTTCCTGGAGTTTGCCCCGGAATATACGAGCAACCTGCAAATCACTCCCGTCGAATGGGCGGCAGCAACTCTCTCCCGGGCAATCGAGCAGCGAATCGCTCCGGAAACTCGCCATGTCGCCAGTTCGTTTACTACGACATTCGAGGATCTTCTGAATCACGCCCGCAATCTCGGATACAAGATCGAGACCCTTGACCGCGCAGATTGGATCTCACGTCTTCGGAAGTTGGGCGAAGATCAGCAGGTTGGGCTGTATGCACGGTTCTTCCCGGAGATGGAAATTGCCGACGTTTCCGTATCTGAGATCGGAGTGCTGGAAGACCGGAGATTCAGGGAGTTCATCGGGCAACTTCCAAAGTCGAATCGTCAGTTTCCGCAGGAATCGTGGAATGCAGAATCGCTTCTTATCGAGCTTCGAAAGGCTGGATTTTTTCCGGAGTCGAATTCGGAAGACCCAGCTGTCAGTGAAACTGCCGCCCAACTTGTAACCTGATCCTCATGTTCGTTCATAAAAACCAACTCGAGCACTTGCTCAAGCCGGAGCACTACACCTCGGAACGTTTTTTTCAAAAGGAATTGGATCACATTTTTCTTCCCGGCTGGCATCTTGTAGCAGGAATGGGTGAACTCTCAAAGCCCGGATCATTCGTCACCGCAGAGCTGTTCGGCACGCCCATCATCGTCAGCAATTTTGATGGAAAACTGTCCGCGTTCATGAATGTCTGCTCTCACAGGCACTGCCTCATCAACAGTGATCGAAAGGGGCAACTGAAGCAGTTCAAATGTCAATACCACGGGTGGGAATACAAGGCCGACGGATCGACTGGAAAAATTCCGGAGGCGAACTGCTTTCGGCCTTTTGATCGCGAGAACGCGAAACTGAAGCGATTTCCGCTCGCCACTTGCGGCGAGCTTGTCTTCATTTCCCTCGCCGAGGATCCTCCCTCCCTGCGGGACTACCTCGGTGATTGCTTCGATGAGATCGCCGGGAGATTCTCCGGTCCTTCCCAATTCAACATGTCATGGGACTATGAATACGGAACAAACTGGAAGGTTCCTGTCGAAAATACGCTCGAGGCCTATCACATACCCCAATTGCATCCGACTTCCTTTCTCGGTGTCTATCCGGGAGAAGATTATTCCACGCACACCCTCGAGGAATCCCACACGCGCCTGGAATACAACATTCGCGAGTATTGGCTCGTCTACCGCCTTCTTCGACGTGGGGTTCTCCTCCTTGGTGGAAAACTAACAAACACCTACATCCACCACCACATTCACCCGAACTTCGTGGTGATCTTTGTCGATCTTCACGCCTATGCCTTCTCGTATGTTCCGGTCACCTCAGGGACATCGAAAGTCAGGCTGATCACTTACAGCTTCCGGGGAAAAAAGCGGAATCCAATCTCCTGGATCACCTGGCTGATCTCAAAATACTTTGGAAAACGTTCCGTTCTTCAGATCGCTCTCGAAGACGCCGCCATCTTCTCCGATCAACAACGGGGATTGGAGTCCTCTCCACATCCTGGATGCATCGGGACGCTCGAGGAACGGCTCTATTTCTTTCAAAAATTCGTCCTCGATCAATGTGGTGAATCCCCTGAATAGCAATGTTCAATGAAATCCTTAAGAGTTCCCCGATCGTATGGATTACCGTGGTGAGTCTCTATTTCATCGCAATTGTTCTGGATTGGATATGGAGTGAAGCCCGTCATCGCCCTTCCTACATGGTGAAAGACGTGGTGGCGAACACGGTCATCCTTGTTTCGGGAATGTTTGCGAGGTTTCTCTTCGCAGGATGGGTCGTTCTTTGTCTGACTTTCTTTTACCAAATCGCCCCCTACCACTTTCCGGACAATGCTTTCGGATTCCTCATTTCGTTTCTTCTCGCCGATTTCCTCTACTACTGGCAGCACCGCTTGAAGCATCGAAATCCGTTTTTCTGGGCCTTTCACGTTGTTCACCATTCCAGTAGGCAACTCAACTTCACGACCGGATTCCGACTGAGTTGGTTCGACCCTCTGATCAAACCATTTCTGTATGCACCCGCAGTGCTGATCGGAGCTCAGCCTTCCGCGATTCTCGCAAGCCTTGTTCTGAATCTTCTTTTCCAATTTTGGGTGCACAACCGCAATATCGGAAAGCTCGGATTTCTCGAGGGAATCATCAATACGCCTTCTGGGCATCGAGTGCACCACGGTCGCAACGAAGCCTACCTGGATCGGAACTTCGGTGGCGTCCTCATGATATGGGATCGATTATTTGGCACCTATGTTCCGGAAGAAGAGGAGCCTGAGTTCGGGATCACCGGGGGATTCGAGAGCTACAATCCTCTCTGGATTCAGCTCCACGGATTTAATGATTTCTTTCGACGGAAAAAGAAGTCACGGGGTTGATTCATCCTGTTCAACTCGATCTTCTTTGGCAAGCGCAAGTGCTTCGACGGCACTGTTACTCTGCCTGTCAGTCCCGATCATTCCAAAAGCTTCCTCAACGGTGTCACGATAGACCTCCGACTTTTCGCACATCTCCCGATGAACATCCGCAAGGTGGTAGTGGGGAATATTCGGGTAAATGTGATGCACAATGTGGACATCGTTCCCATATCCGAACAGGGCCCAACGAGTCAGGGGATCTACGTGAATGACGCGTGAATTCGTGATCTCCCCTTCATCGGCGTTGGCATGCTGGAAGATTTCCCGTAACAACATCAGATAGGGAAAAACATACACGAGTGGAACGAACCAAAGGAGCGCGATATACCTCCCAATCCAGATCCCGGTCAGAATCTCCGCCACGTTGATTGAAACAAACAGGAGCGTATAAAACGTTAATCGAATTATTCCCGAGACTTTCGGGGAATAGGCCAGTTTCCCTCCCGGGTCGTAAAACCACGATTCCGGCATCATCTTCCAGATCATCACACCGGCGATCCACGCTGCCGGTGCCGCTCCCAGGAGAAACCCGAAGCCGGAGCTTCTCGCTGTATCAAGAAGCAGGATCAAGGCAAGGAAATAGATCACTCCGTAGATCGTTGTATTGCGAAGAATCGGCCGGCGGTTTTGAGAAACGGACTGATCTGATCTCCGGGAGGGGATCGGCGAAAAACCGGCATCGATCGTGGTCACACGCAACAAGTCGAAAAAGATCGAGAGCACCGTGGGAGGCCAAAAGAACTTCAAATAATACTGGTAGACGAAAGCCCCCTTCTCCATCGGAAACTTCGCATACAATTTCTCGGCACGACTGCCGCTCAAGTTCGAATCCCGTTCGGGATCGTTTGTATAAAGATGGTGAGACAAATGCCGCGCCCGATACTGTGAAAACAGTCCAAAAATCGGGGAGAAACAAGCGACCTCCGAGAGCAAATCATTCCATTTTCGATTGGGATGGAGCAGATGATGAGAGGCCTCATGGCCCATTAGAGCAATGCGGTGTTGGGCTGCCCCAAGCAGGATAATCATGATCAATCCGACCGGAATATTCCAGAGCCAGTGCAGACCCAATTCCTCACGACTCTCAAAGAAGAAAATGGCAACCGTAAGAATTGCCCCTGCCGTCACTAAGTCGAGGACCAGGAAAAGGACATTTCGAAAAGGGTCCACCCTGCCCCATGTCCGCAGACTGTCCGGATCGAGGAATGCTGTCTTCATTGTTTGAGAAGGGTCGGGCACAACTATACCTGACTCGCCACCTCCACACTCGGGATCAGTTCAACCGGTCCAAACAACTCCAAGATTAGGCCCGGGCACAAGGCCACGGTGATGGTTCTCTTTTTGCTGAATAGGCGATTCATGGTACAGAACTTAAGACCTTGGAAAAATAGTGTAAAGGAGCCTTATAAGGTCAAGCGGCTCGCGGGTCCTGAGATCCGCTGGGCAAACGGTTCGCGATGCTGCCGAAACGTGAGAAGCCAGGTAGCTGCGCCAAAGCAGTTCCATGGCATCTCAACGAAACTCTTCAGTCTGCGTTTTTCCTGTATTTGACATGATGATCTAGTGTTGAGCCCCGCATAGGCGGGTGGATAGCGTTGCCTGACGAAGCTACCAAAATAAGTGCCGGTCCCTCCAATTTCTGGAAGTCTAAAGAAAGGGGAGCAGGAGCTTCTGATGTTATGCATGCCTGACAAGCGGTCTGCCTTCAGATGGCGACTTGCCCGGCATATCACTGCTCTACTTGTTCTTGAGTTCCTGAATTAGATTTTTGGGGA
>CAJXQE010000127.1 GCA_913058215.1 uncultured Verrucomicrobiales bacterium | reverse complement strand
ATCTACACTATCCTCTTCGTCGGCAGCGTCAGATGTGTATAAGAGACAGCGCGTAATCTCTCCGCAATGGTCAAAGAAGGGCACCTCTCTAAACTGGCTTTCAAGGAAATTGAAAAAGCTTATGAGTTTTTGATGCGGGTGAGAAATGAGCTTCACTATTGCCAGAAAGGAAACCCCGGAGACATCCTCACCCTTCGACTGCAGGGCGTCGTCGCCACCGGTTTCCAGTATCCGGAGAAAACCATTTTGCGCCGCAGCGAATCCTTCATGCGGGATTACTATCGCCACTCCCGGAACCTGTTTCAGCACAGCACCTCCCTGATGCAGGGTTTCGAGCTGGCAGTCGGCGGAGGAATCGATTCCGAGCCCAGTCCCATTTTCAATTTCCTCGCCCGGGCAAAATCGAAGAAGAAAAAGTTCGATGGTTTCATCGAAAAAGACGGTCTCATCTATCCGGAAAACAAGCAGATATTCGCCGAAGATCCCAAGCGAATGATGCGGATTTTCCTGCATTCGCAAACGCGACATCTGCGCACCAGCCCTCAGATCAGAAGGTTATTCAAACAACACTGGAACCAGATTGACGGAAACTTCCGGAAGAGCAAATCCAATCGGGAAACCTTTAAAACAATTCTGCGAAACCGCGGCCAGGTGGGAGGCATTCTCCGGCGAATGCACCGGGTGGGATTCCTCGGACGCTACATTCCGGAATTCGAACCACTCACCGATCTGGTGCAGCACGAATTTTTTCACCGCTACACGGCTGACGAGCACACCCTGCGCTGTATCGAAGTGCTCGATGAACTCGTTCACAGCGAAGGGCGGGAGCAATCCTTCTTTAGAAAAATCTTTCAGGACATGGAAGATCCTGTAGCGATGTATTCCGCGCTCCTGATGCACGACACCGGGCGGGCTGAAAACGTGAGACATCACGAAGACGCCAGCGCCATTCTCGCCAGTTCCCTCTGTCGACGAATGAAATTCCGCGGGGACCGCCTTCGCCTGATCATGTTCCTGGTGGATCATCACCTGACCTTCTGGAAAACCGCGACGACAAAGAATATCAGCGACCCCGAGACCATCGCTGACTTCGCAGCCACAGTTCGTAACCGGACCTGGCTGGAAGCGCTGTATCTTTTCACCTATGTGGATTCGAACGGAACCAACGAGGACGCCTGGAATGACTGGAAATCGTCCTTAATGCGCCAACTCTACGAGTCCACTAAAGCCTTTTTCGATGACCGCGTAGGCTTTAACAAAAAATTCAGACGGCCCGTAGCGGAAACGAAAGCCTCCGTGATCAAGAAGCTGCCTGAAAGTTACCTCGAGGAAATCGACGTTCACTTTCAGATGATGCCGGAACGCTATTTCAGCAATCCGAGTTCGAAAAGCATCGCGCGACACATCAAGCATTTTCACAAATTCCTTAAGCTCGTTAAACGCGACTCCCTGGAGAGCCTCACCCCGGTGATGCACTGGGAAGCCCGGCCCGATGAAGGATACAGCCTCATTGAAGTCGCCGGATGGAACCGCCACCACCTTCTCGCCAAAATCGCCGGGGCACTGGCGGCACGAAATCTCAACATTCTCAGCGCGGATCTTTTTGCGCGGAAAGACGATTTGGTGCTCGATGTGTTTCGGGTCTGTACCCCGAGATTCACCCCGGTAACATCAGAGAGGGAGATTCAACGCATTCAAACCCTGATGGAAAAAGAGTTCGGCGTTGGTGAAAGCGAAGTCGATTTTCAGAGCCTTATCGCCAAGCAGGCCGCTCCTTCCATTCTCGCCGCCGCTCCATTGGAAGTGGAGATCCCACAGCGAGTCTACCTTTCCAACGACCTCACTCCGGACGCCACCGTCCTGGAAATTCAGGCCGAGGATAGAATCGGATTGCTCTACGATATTTTCACCACTCTCGGGAATCACGAAGCCGAAGTTCTGCACTCGCGAATCAGCACTCAGGCCGGAGCCGCGATTGACCGCTTTCATCTAATCGGAACTCACAGCGGGAAAAAAATTGATCCTCAAGAATTTCCAAAATTGGAGAAAGAACTGACCCACTGTCTTTCAGACAAAAAAACAGAGAAGAGAGAAGCGGTTACTGCCTAATCAGTCCCCGCCACTTCAATCGTTACGGCACCATCGAACCAGGCGCCGTCATGATGCGGATCTGACACCCGGAATTCATATTTGTCCCCCACTTGCCGATCCGGCGGGAGAACGAAATCAGTCAGTGAACCCGGAGCTCCGAAACCTGTGGAATACTCAAAGAGAATCGGCAGGACCGAACCTCTTGCATAGACTTCCCCGTTGGTGAAAAAGGCCTCAGTCTCGTCCTGTGGATAAATTCCAAGATGGAGGTTTCCGTCTTCGTCAGTCCACCCGGACGCCTTCACAGGATACCCGTTTGCTGTTCTCTGACCGCCGTAATCCGTTCCTTCACACCTTGAGACAGGCGTCCACTGAACAGAACCCGATCCGCGGCCACTGAACTGATCATTTTCCACCTGAAAAGAAACGCTGAACTGCCCTTCGATTTTATCGCGATTGCATTGACTCGGCTCATTGCTGATCAGATCAATCACTCCGGAAAAGCTCAGGCACTTTGGAAATTCGATCCCCAGTTCTTTACTGACGCTATCGTTAAAAATATCGAAGTTTCGGGGATCAAAGTAGCTTTCCTCTCCAACCCAAAGGGCGAACAGATTGCTCTTTTCACTTTTGCCCATCAAATTATCTCCCCACCCCGGATTAGGCTCACTGTTGCCCTCCTCATTGTCGACATACATGTCAGGATGTCCGAGAACGTGAGAGATCTCGTGGACAACCGTCATGTTGGCCGCGTTCGAAGCAATGGAACCGGATCCGTCTGCTGAATAGCTGCCGTTTTCGCCTATTTTCACATGGCTTCGAAAGAATTGACCGGGGCGCACGGGTTGGACATACCAGGATTCATTTCCGTCATCGACTGAGAAAGCGGTGTCCCCTGCGTAATCTATCTGGATCTCAAATTCTGTGGGAATGCAGTTCCCGCTGGCAGCAGCAGCCTGATTAAAAATGCGGTTCGACTCGGACTCCCATTTTTCGGCCAATTCAGGAGTTGCGTAGGAACCGTAAATTTGGATTTGGACGACGTAGGTCAGCTTGCCGTCTTTATAGATCGGAGTAACACGCGACAAGCCTTCGGATGGAATCGACAAAGTGGCGAACAGGAGAACCCAAAGAAGAAGGGAAAGAGAGCGGCAGTTCGTTTTCATAGTTTCAATTCAACTCAGTTCACTTGTATTTCTGTTCGGCGGCAGCCCATTCCAAATCGTCACCTTTTGATTTCCACCATTGCTTCCACTTGTCGGCGGCTTCGCCGAGGGAGACCGAATCCTTTGACTCGAGTAATTCAAAGTCCCCTTCGGTAAAATGGGGCAATGCATCCGCTGAAAGAAGCGCTAGAGGAGTGGAAGGCCGGGAAAACGGCATGAGCTCTTCAGAAGAGATGGCATCAATCAGGACGGGTATGGAGCGTTTCTCACCGAGTCCGATCAGGCTCCCTGCCGCCATCACCCGAAGGCGCTCATCCTTGTCACCCAGGGATTTAACCAATATAGCGGCATTCGATTCATCGATTACCAGCCCAAGGAAATAGATTGCAGCAAAACGCTCTGGCCACTGCTCCGACGAAAGAAGCGAAGTCAGCTCTTCCGTCTTGTTTAGAAAATCACCCTTCGATTCCTGCCCTGCTAAAAGGTGAAGCGTTCTAAAAGATGCCCCAGCATTAGAAGGATCAAATCCGGCTATGGATTCGATCAGATCAGGATCTTGAGAAACCTGCTCAGGAATGACGGGTGCATCCTCCATCCCCACCTTATTTTGTTCCGGTGTTTCAGCGACAATGTCTCGATCGCCACAGCCACTCAATCCGAAGCAGCAAATGAGGACTGGAATACAGCAGGTCTTAAATCGTTGTTTCATTTTTATCACGGCCACGCAAGCCTCCTTAGCTTGACGTAGAAAAGATGATAATTATGAATATTTCTGGGAAGTTTCTCAGACCATCCCTAAATCACCCGGCCCCGGCGGCTAATCAAGTCTCTCCTTCTCGCGGAACGACAGGCTTACCCCCTCGAGAAATAGTGCCGGTCACTGCGGGGCTCGACTCAGGAACCATTCGGAGGAATCGGTTCAGAGCGATACTTCACCAATGAAAGAATCAGACCGGTAAGCATGCAGGCGACGGAGGGCCAGAACGTTAAAAACGCAAGAATTCCAAAAATAACCGGGTTTGGGTTCGGATCGCCAAATCCCAAGCTTGCGTAAATTATAACGGAAAGAAGAGGACCAGTGCCCAAAACCAAAAGCACGATACCGATCCAGAATAATTTTGAAAATCGGAATCTTCGCCGGCCACTCTTAGATATTTCGTCCATGGCAACACTGTATCCAGTCTATCGCTACAGGACTAATCGAAAATACAGATACGAAGATTGATCGCTTCAATGATGTTCCGCCAAGCTTCCAGTGCAGACACCTGACTTGCGGGATAAACGAAACGAAGCTTCCGATTTTCAGTCTTAGCCTGGAAACTCTCGGCCCTAACCGGCTCAACACGCAACCCTGTTCGGTTTGTCCTTAGCTGTAGATTTTTCTGAAAATTTGCCCGAGAGCAAGATTCTCATACTCCCTATTTATACATCTTCGCCGGATTGGTTCTGATTAGCTTCCTGAGTTTTTCTACGACGTGCAAAATACCAAACTAACCCAATCACAATAATCACAGGAGTCGCAAGCAGACATAAAATCAGGAGGATGACGATTACTTCTTGTATTCCTAGCGGCCCCATAACGATTAGTTGTGTTTGTTTTTATCTTTCACCTAAGTTTTGCACTGAGGGATCGCTGACGGTCAGCACCACTCCATTCCTTTATACAACTCCCTAACTAAAATTAATCTTCGACTTACGCTAGGTCAGCAGATCATCTCCAGCAACTTGATCCTTCTTTTGCAATGCCCGGGAAGCCAACACAAATGCTATTGGGAGCAAGTTCAGAAAAGCGATATAGGGAAACTCCGTCAAACCAATCGAGGAAAAGAAGAATACAGTTCCCACAATCGTCACAAACGTTCCTCTCAAGGGCCAGAATATGATCATGGCCAATCCCAGAATCATTACCAGATGCAGCAATTGGCCCATCCACACTTTGAAAGGAGGCAAAGCACCACTTCCTCCGAGAAACCATTCCTGAAGATGGTTGACGAATAATGCTCCCCAGAACAGGCATACTAGAAGCGCGAATAGACGAGTGAGCCAACAGGCGATCAAGTATGGAGTTACGCTTTTCATAGCAAGAGGATATCCTTTGAGGGATATGAGAAACAATTGAAAATCTTTCGGAGAACATTGACAATATCAATAGTCGAACGTCCGATGACACGAATCCCTTACCGGAGGGCGTGGTCTCTAAACCTAGTTGAGATTAATGTTACCGTGAAACCTTCGACTCGTCACGGGTGATGACTATTTTGCTCCACCTTGTTAGGCCAGCTACTGCTGACGATGAACTCCAAACTTGAGGTTGATGGCGACAGTTCCCCTCAAGGTTTCAACTCCTCGGTGAGCGAAGGCTCGGGACCGAGCGGGATATCAGGCTTAGTGACTCGCCTTGTTCGGCTATTCGGATGGTTTAACGGTGTCCTTGAATAACTTTGGGCTATCTGACTCTTGAGCCTTAAATTCACCTTCATCCCAAACGAGATCCAGTTTTCGAGGACCAAAGCGGTAGGCGAGGCCTCGCCCGTCCCGGCGCTCGAACTGCTCATATGGCGCAACTTGAATGACCTTACTTTCACGGCGGGGCCGAAAGTGCATCGTCAGGTCTACTTCTTTCGGCATGACACTCGCCGTGACATCCTCCCATTCAATGCCATTCCGTTGTAGAACGAATGTCTGGTTCTTTTTGGGGTCGCTGCCATTGGCGAAAGGCTTCGCCATATGAACAAACACGAGCCATTTGCCGTTCTTTCTGGGCAGCAGTTTCAACCAGAACATCGAAGTCACCTTGGGAGGGTCTGGGCTGTCACTATACCAGTGCAGCCAGCCATGTTCGTAGTCCAGGCGATCGTCTTTAAAGGATGAAGACGAAAGTTTCATCAGAAGCGCAGGCCGTTCATCGATAGGAACATCAGCCAGATAACGGGCAGGTAGTGTAAGAATCGCCACATTGAGATACTTCCCATCGGGGGCATAACCTTCAGCAGCGGACGCTCCCCCGACAGTGGAAATGAATAAGGCGATAATTGCGATAGAGGGCTTCACGAATTGCATGGGGCTTTTCATCAATACGGTATAAATTGCGGCGTCTTTCAATTTTGCCTGATCTTCTGAGCCGAAGGTTTTAGCGCACCAACTCGATCCGTTACGCCGTGGTTCAAATGATAGGGACGTTTCAAGATCCGGGAAAGACGCTTCGGCTCGCAGCGGTCAGGGCTTGAGAGCCTCGCCTTGATCGGCGCCGGGGATATTGAGGGCCTTCCGGATTCGCTGATCCTCGAAGTCTGCCATTAACTTTGAAGTAGCCTGGAAAAACAATCCTCGATATTGATTGAGGGTGACTCTTGTTTCGTTTGGATTGCGTAGACAGAGGATGAAGCGATCATCTGAAATCGATTCCCCCGAACCGTCGATTAATCCGGGTGACTCCTCGCCATTTACGATCATTTCAGTCCCGTCCGTACAAAATATGTGGAGATCAAGACCGTCATTGTAAACGCCCTCTATACTTCCATATACAGGATGTTCGATCGACATGAGATACGCCTGAACGGCAGTGGCGTCGTCGCTTCTGCAAATCACGAAATCCTCAGTGGCGTCAGGAACTACGAAGAATAGGCCTCGCAATCCTTTGGCGAACGACGGATCGCGGCCATAGAACTCGGGAGCCCATGCAACAGTCTTATAGAAGGGCTCCATTTTCTCTTAGCTGAAGGTTTGAGGTCTGGGACCCGTTACCGGGGGCGAGCATCCTTTGCAGGATTGGATTTCTCCTTACCCTTGGATCTCGACTCTGGAGCGGTAGAGGGTTTCTCAGAGCCGCCCTGTTCACTTAGGGATTTCTGGGGCAGTTCCGGCAACCAGGTGAATCGCCCCCAATTTCTTCGGCCAGGCACAATCGGCAATTCCTTTTCCCCGGATTCGGTTTCGACCATGACCTTGGGGCCTCCCCTTTTTTGATCCGGGAAAGCCCGAGTCACGAATCCATCGGGAGACCAGGTGGGATCGTCACCGCGTCCGGCTTTTCTTCGGTTCTTTCCATCGCAGCCCACTACCCAGACATGAAAGGATTCTGAGATCAACCGATCTCGTTGTGGGTTTGGAATACCGGTAAACTTGCTCATGTGAATCATCTCGACACCTTCCCAATGCGCAATCCACTTGCCGTCCGGCGACCAGGCGGGGACTTTCTGTTCGATGGGAGCCTTGATCGTCTCGTGATATTCAACCTCTGGAGGGGAAACCAGCCTGGCCTTGCTTCCATCTAGATCGCTAACCCAAATTCGCATATCGCCGCTTCGGTTGGAGACGAAGGCGATCTGACCTCCCTTGGGCGAAACGACCGGCATAGAGTTGCTGAACTTCAGTTGCTCAGGGTCGGAGAACAGCTTTCGCGACTCTCCAGTTTCCGTGTTCATGATGAGGATCTCACTATTCCTCGTGGGATCCTGGCCGGGCCGGGCCTTCATCCAGACGATGTGCCGGGAGTCTGGCAACCAGGAGGGTACAAGGTTCATTCCCTCATCAGCAAGGGCGCGAGGGTTCTCACCATCGATCTGGGAAATCCAGAGTGACTGGCCATGATCAACCTGTTGCACGTAAATCAGCTTCTTCCCGTCGGGGGAACATGCCGGCATGCGGCAACCGCGCTCGGAACGGGTGAGCTGGAGGCGGTCGGAGCCGTCTTCCTTCATCCGGTAGAGCTGGAGGATTCCGTTCTCGTCGGTATGGCTGACGATGACTTCACGCAATTCCGCTCCTGTTGCACCGGTAGGGGTTTCCCGGGCAAGGGTAAGTTCGAGAAATGCAATCGTGGTGGCTAGAAAGCCGATCAATGAGGTTCGGGAAATCTTCATCTTCTTGTCAGGGAGGAAAGCAGAGCGGGTAGTTATATTTGAAGCGAACGTTCAGGCTCACACACCCGTGCCCCGAGATCACGGCAATGGTTGAATTGTCGAAATGCCTTCAAATCTCTAGCAGGCCAGCGCTTGTTGTGGAGCCACTTGTTCGGAGGTTATTGCGCCGGTTCAGAGGGTTCAACCCACTTCTTTATATTTTCAACAAACGACTTCAAGGTCGGCAGCTTTTCGAGTAACTCCTTTACCCGTTCCGGCTTTGTTGAGGGAGTCGGATAAGGACCTGATCCACCCTGGCTCCAGACACGCCCCTGAACAATCCGAAAATGTGACTGAACGTGATGGTGGGTAAAGTAGGAATTAATCTGGTGATCGAGAAAGACGATCGCCTCCTGCCCGGGATCGAATCCATCTGGCGAATCATCGTAGAAGTAGGTTTGAAGAACGAGAATCCGGGGGCGGTCTTTGGTATCCGAAGTGATGCGCGCGATGATCTCTTTTCCTTTATAGACTTCGACGAGTTCAACAAGGGCAATCTCGTGCGGCCCTCGAGTACCCTGAGAGCTTTCGATCTTTTCAACAGAGATTGCCTTGAATCGCCCAACAAGGTCGGAATCATCAAATTGCTCTTTCAAACTTTTCCGACCAACAAAGGCCAGAGAAGTAGAAGCGAGAAGAAAGGCGATTCCTATTGATATGATGGCGATCTTCGATTTCATCTTCCGGGCAAACGTTCAAGCAGAGGCTGGCGGGCAGTCCGTCGGCCGGCAAAAGAGTAGAATCTCAGATGGCCAAATCAAATTGAAACTCACGACCTTGAGCGCCATACCTAAGACAATTTGTTCTGACCTTGTTGGCGGTAATAGCCCTGCTTCCGGGAAACCGCATTGGCTATCTTCGACTCTATCAACTGCGTGTCATTCGGCATCCGAATCATAATCATATCAATGAATCCCGCTCCATCTTCCGGAGACTCAACGGTACGCCAGGCGGTGGAACGTGCCGTGTGATCGCCTCCGGGGGAATACGACAAATCGAGGAATCGCCCCTCTCGAACGACTAGACCGATCATCGGATGACGCCAATAGTGGTGGCCGACACCAAATTCTAAAGCTGAGGTAAGTCCCGGCTTCCCCATAGAAACCACTACCGCTAGGAGCGAACCATAATCTCGCTCAGATACTATCCTGAGAGTGTCTGACAAAATGCGAGTATCCTCTTCAAGGAGATTTGCGAGATGCTCAAAACATGAGTCGCTCAGGGTATGTAACGGACTCCACATTTTGGATAGAACATCAGAGGTCTGGCGCTGGTTACTGGCAGCGCAGCTTCGACTGCGGGCAAAAGGTTGTAGCTACGGAAATCATTTCGACTCGGGCCGGGTAGTGGGTTGTTCAGCACCGCCCCGTTCGCTGTTGAGGTGCTTAGTCATCGCGAAATTCGGTGCAGCGTGGCCTAGGATTACATTTGAGCGAGCCTCTGTCACTTCGAATCCCCGGGAAGAGAAGAAGGGTTTTGCCGTTACGCTAACATTTGCGAAAACCTTGCTCACACCTAGGGCACTCGCCTCTGCTTCAATGCTTGCTAACAACGCTTTTCCAATGCCCCGCGATTGGAAATTCGGGTCTACGTAAAAGTAGTCGATGAAGCCGCTCGCCTCGAACTCAGCCATACCGACTACCTTGTCATCAATAAGAGCTACGAACGGTTTCATAGACTTCAAGCGTTCACCCCACTCAGTCATGTCCTTGTCGATGGGGGCCCATCTGGCAATGAGATCAGGATGGTAGTCTCGCGCATTCGATTCTCTCGTAGCACTAAAGACCACGCTCCAAATTGCTGACTCTTCACCAGGCCTGTATCGTCGTATCGTCACCTTGCTCCGCCTTGTTTAGCAAACTTCACAGTCCTTCCACCTGCTACCGGTAGCGCCCCCAAATTCTCGTTGAAGGTTTGAGCGTTCATTGAAATTTTGCCTCGCGACGGGCAGTTTGCGGATCTGCGACGTCTTGCTGGATTTTCGTCGGTTTCCCTGTTACCGGCTCTCCATCTTGATACCTGATTCCAGTGGGAGGAGCAGTGCTTGCTATAGGTTCCGGGAATATCCCATTCCATGGTTTGCCGTCCTTGTAAACACCACGGAAATAACGTTCGCCATTCCAATATCTCCATTCTCCCTCGCGAAGGCCATGAGAATACAGACCTTCTAAAATAACCCTTCCATTCTGAGCCAGGAAAGTTTGCTTGCCGTTATAGACGAATTGGCCTGTTCCATCCTTGTATCCTGAACGGCGGGCATAGATGGATCCATCGGGAAATTTCTGAATCTCCACTTCCGGCTTGCGGGTTTGGCATCCCGCGGTGATGAGAGCGACCAGGAATAGGACTGTGACTCGACTCATTTCTTAATCCAACGTCAAAGTGCTGCCACAGGCTGTCTGGGGGCGCGCTCTGATTTGAAGGTTAAAGTTGAAATTGCCATGACGCTTCCGACTCGTGACGGGCAGACTGCTGGTAGCCACGACTTGTTTTGCTTGGCATCCATTACGGACGGCCCTACTTCTCACGGATGAACTCGAGCACGGCGTTGCGAGACTGCACAGGCTGCTCCACCCACATGATGTGCGTTGCCCCGCGCAATACGACGCGTTTTCGTGAGTTTTCCGGGATCAATCGTTCGAGCTCTGAATCCGTAAACTTTGCAACAGCGTGACTCTCGCTGCCGGACAGAATCAGCGTCGGAACACCCATGCTGCGAACCCGGTCACGTTCCACATTGGGATAGATGTTCTTCGAAGATACGATCGCCTTCATTTCCTTGATGTTCCGCCAACACCGGTCCTTGACGAACTTCGGAAGTCTGTCAAATGACGCCTTGGCGGCAATGCAGTCGAACATGGTTCTCATGCCCGCCTCATCATCACCGGAATCAAATGCCGCCTTCGCCGGCCTGACACCTTCATTCATGAGCCTCTTCAAGTGCGCCTTGCCAGCTTCAGCGTCGTCGCCAGGAAGATCGGCGAGCCACAGAGAAATAGGCGGCTCAGCCAGTGTCACGGTCCGAACCATTTCGGGATGTTCGAGTGCCAGCATGAGGGCTGTGTATGCGCCGTAAGAGAATCCTACGATGTGCGCATTCTTTAACTTCAGTTTGATCATGAACGCCGCGAGGTCTTCAGCCTCGACGATCGCCGAGTGATCCGGGCGGAGCCTGTTCTTGTTCGGGTAGTTGTATCGCCGACTGTAGGCGATAGCCCGATATCCTTCTTTTGCGAATGCTTCGAGCTGACGGGTCCAATCAGAATAATCACCAGTCAAACCGTGAATGAATATGATCGGATCACCCTCACCTTGCTCAAGGTAGTGCAGTCCCACACCATCGCCAACCTCCACCTTCCTGGGGACTGCCTCCTCTCCGAACGAAACGGAGTGAAGAAGGCCAAAGATAACCACGAGTGTCCCTGTAAGGGGCTTCAATTTTTTGCGCATGTCTAAATTTGTGGCTCAAGGTCTGAGAACACAGATCCCTCACCAGAGGGCGCGGACTCGAAACCGGGTTGAGCTTGAACTTACCATGAAAATTTCGACTCGTCGCGACTGAGAGTTATCGTGCTCCGCCTTGTTCGGTGCGTTCTTTGTCCGACTTCCGCAAAACGAACGCTTTTCTGCCATCAACAGTTCCGAGCCTGAATTTCTCAGCCTCTCGCATTAAATCACTCAAAACCTCTTCTGCTTTTGCATCATCCCACTCCTGCGGATACCAGACTCTCGACAAAGGTTTTAAAGTCGATTCCAAGGCAAACGCGTAGTCGAAATCATATTCACCCGAGTAAGAAAGCGCAATCCTACCTGTCCATTTCATCGGATAGCCTGCTTCGGAAAGTTCACCTAGTTCAATTCTGTGATCCGCTACGCTGTCGTGCCCGAGGAGATATATTGAAAACTCAAGTTCATCCTCAACGAATCTCTCGAGTGCTTCAGGCAAGGGGTCAATGTGATGGACGGAAGACTCAAGCGATTCGAGAGAAATTGGGTTTCCGGGCGTGGCTCGAAGAATTACTCCGTCTATGTTACACGAATGATAGTTATTCCAGACCGTCTTCGATTCCCAATCCCCTTCTTTACCGTTGTCTAGAAACTGCCCACCGTCGTTGTCACAGTATTCATTGGATTCAAAGTGGATTATCACCTGAAGTAAATCCCCTTCGTAGATTTGGGCATCAAGATAGCAGCGCTTGACGGCATGGCCTTCCGCCCAGGGGTTTCCGTCCGAAAAGAAAATCCGATCCGCGGCGGTGACGGCGGGAATCAATGCTGGTTTTGACTGCATTTTCACGATGACGAAAACGATGAGGAGAATCGCAATGGCGACTAACACACACATCATCAAAGCTCCCCGTTTCATTGCTATTTTTTCTCAAGCGAACGCCAGTGACCTGCCACCCGCTACTGGGAGCGCCCCTCCGATGCTGGCTTAGGTTTCCCGGCACCCTTGGACTTCGGCACCGGAGCGGTAGCGGGTTTGGGAGCCTTCTTCTTACCGAAATCCATCGGCTTGCCGACTGCAGCACTACACGCTGCGCATTCCCATTCATCTTGGTCTACGTAAGCGGGGGCGTAATAGGCGACGCCGGGACCTTCTTTCTTTCTGGTTTGGGCGCGAAAGGTATTGAGCATCCCCGTCCCTCGCTCACGCTTCGCCTCAAGATTCTCTGCGAGTTCGGCGCGCTCTTCCCTGGTCAGCCGAAGCATGTCCATGCGGCGGTCGATCCAACGCCCGATCAGCGTGTTGGTTGCGGTAAGACGCTGCTTCACATCATCGCTGTGAAGGCCGTCGTGAAGCTCTTTTTCCAATCCGAAACCGAAGGTCGAAGCGCCGCTCTTCACGCTGTGCAACTTCGCCGGGCGGTTGAGGTAAGCTTCGAATGCCCAGACTGATGCCATGCACACCGGGCAGGCGTAGATGAAATGGAAATACTCCTCGTGCTCTCGCCTCATCAGGATCAGTTCGACATCCTCCGTAGAAACGCCGTCCTCGTAAAGCCCCTCTAGAATGCTGTGGAAGATGAAGCGCTGGGTCTCGTCAAACCCGGACGGCGCTGCGGGAGCCCGATCGGTGAAAAGCACCAACACCAAGACGGCGGGCAAAAAAAAGATCTTCATATTCTTCGTGTCGTTCAAATTCAAAACCTGCTTCGCTCTGCCACGTCTATCAGGATGTACAAGCACCAAGGCAAGCGCAAGTAATCTGGCGGTGCTTTTCTAGCCAAACGTTCGAGTGATGCAACAGGTAAACTGAGAGCGTGTTCCAAGTTAAGGGTTGATGTTGGAGCTGTCCTCTCGCTTCCGAGTCGCAACCGTTACCCTGTTGGACATCCCCGAATTATTAGGGGGTTTCATTCGGCTACGATGGCAAAAGTTTTGATCCAGTATCTAAGCGGTTTGACTTCGATATTTGTGAATCCAGCGGCGCGCAACAATAGTATGATCTCGCCGCTGGTCTTCTGCCAAGAACTGCCCGCAATGCCTTTGGTCCACCTATTCATTTTTTGGGCGAGCGTGGTGTAGAGCGAATTTCTATCGAACGCGACCAAAACCAATCTTCCGCCTGGTCGAAGCACACGGCGGAATTCAGCAACGGCACGAGAGGGATTTGGGTAATGGTGAAATGAAATAAGATTAACCACTGCATCGAAGCTGTGGTTGTCAGAAGGGAGCTTTTCGGCGTCTCCGTGAATGAACGTAATCTTCGGATCGTTTCTTCGCTCTGCCCGCTCAACCATCTCAATCGAAATGTCCAACCCGAGAACCTGGCGACCACTGGCAGCGAGCTTTGCGCTCATCAAGCCCGTGCCGCAACCAACATCCAACACATTCTTATGCCCTTGGCCTAAAAGCTTGAGCGATGCGTCGTAAATTCCGCCGTTTGTGTAGCGTGCGAAATCCCAGACGCGTGACCACCGATCGTAGGCACGCGATGTGAGTTGTTTGTGTCCATTCAGACGGTCACAGGTGTTGTTCTGATTACGCATAGTGGAAATCCTTTGTAGACCTGACCGTCCGAGTCAGCCTACGCCTGACCGGGGGCGCTCCGACTTCTGGATGGAGATTGAACCTTCATTCTTTGGCAGAACGTTTGAAGCATGGCAGCCCGATCTGAGAGCACTGCTTCGACTAGAGGTTAAGGATTCTGGTCAGGAAAGTCAATCAACTCGCGGCGTGATCGGGCTTGCCATCGCTGGCTTGTTCTACCCGTTTAGGTATGCGTCCCCGTGCATTTTTAGTCAGTTCCAAAGTGGATCTATAGGCTTCGAGCGGAATGGAAAGCACTCTTCGATTCCTGCAAATGACGACGCGGGTCAGCCAAAGATATCTTCGAAGACCGTAGTCTGCAGAGACAATCTCCTCTCCTGACGGATCTACCAGAATTAGCGTCTCTCCTCGGATTTCTATTTTCCGGGGGAGTGAGTCGAATTCGAAGAACGAGGTAACGATTGCTAAGATCCCTAAAGCAACTATGCCCTCGGTTGGGATCCGCTCAAACAATCCGATTCCTACGAGAAAAACTACGATTATTGTCGCCACCGTTCCCCACGCGAGTAACCGAAGCAAAATGAAAACGATGAATGATCGACGGTTTTTCATTTTCTTGGCAGAACGTTTTAGAGCACCCGGCCCTGACTGAGAGCGCAGGCTGATTGTGGAAGAATCTCGTCGAGTTGAAAAGTCATTTCGACTCGGCAAGGTCAAGGCTTGGGTGAATCGCCTTGTTCGCCGCCGGTTTGCTCTACGACCCACTCGTGGAATTGGGCTCGAAGGCGGTCGTAGTCGTTGCGAGAAATCTCTCCAAATGCTGGAACCAGCTTTGGCTTCTTCGCATTCTTTGGCCATATCAAAGGATCGCTATGTTTGGCAAAATCATTCGGTGAAAAATTCTCATGTCCAGTCTTGGTAATCGAACGCAGAACTTTTTGTGACTTTGGGATTCGCTCGTGTTCAACTTGGTGCCAATAATAGAATGCCGAGAACCAATATTCATTCGCGATCCTGGTTCTCATCTCAGGATCCTCCTCCTTTCGATACAATTCGCAATAAAGGATAAATGTGATTGCTCCGAGATTCTCATAGTATCCAAGAGAATCGCTTGGCTGAGCGGGTTCAAGTCCGGCTACGAAACTGAATGATTGGCACCACAGCACAATAGCGATTACCAAACGAATGTTGCGGGCGTGAAAGGTCATCTCTTTGGCGAACGTCAGAGGCATCGCAGCCCGATCTGGGGGCGTGGCCTCGATGGCAGGTTAAAGATTCTAATCGGGGAAGTCAATCAACTCGGGGCGTGATCGGGCTTGCGATCGCCGTCTTGTTAGGCCCTTCGTTCGTGCGGCGATGAATGCTGTTCATGCAGAAGGCGGCTACTGCGAGAATCAATCCAAGAATCGCGATTGATGCCCAACTGTGCTGCAAGCCTCCAATGTAGGTTGCGATACCGGCCCCGAGAAACGCTGAAAGAATTGAAATCGGTAATCGACTGATTCTGTTCACACTTCTGGAGTTCAATAAAGAGATAATGATCACTGTGATCGCTGATGGTAGAGACACAAAAACCCATGCCAAAAACTCAGTCTCAAGGATTCTTGAAATAGGCTTCGAAGATTCCACCGCTCCCAGGGCCACACAAATGAAAGCGTACGACATCCAAAAAGCGAATCCGACTATGGCGATTTTGATCGTATTCATCGGCCTAACGTCTGAGAAATGGCGATCCCGACCCTCGTGGCGGCGCTCCGATTCTCGTTACAGTATTGAAACACCAAAACGGAAATTCAACAAGGCCGCTGTAAGGGGTCGCCATCTTCGGCTTGTTCTCCGTTTTTCTTATTCTGCATCGATCACGCAGATTGCCTCTACGATCTGTCGAATGCTGCCGGCGACAGAAGGGAATTCAGAACGTGCCAAGTGTGAAACCTCATCCACGTCCATGGAGCATACAAAGGTCCAGGTTGGTGGCGCTAGCGGTCGTCCCGAATCATCACGGTCGCCGACCTGCTCATACTTCCGACCGCGAGCATCAATCAGATAGTCACCTGCTGAACTCCAGAACCAAGAGTCAACATCCTCTGTCCAGTAGTCCGGGTGGGACAGACCTCCGATGCTTCCATCCTCGAAAACGATTATGGCTGGAAACTCAGGCGAAGATCCGGATTGGTCGTCTTCATCCATTTCTTGGAGAACGTCAAAGGACACGGGGCCTCGCGGATCGAAGTCGGTGACCGTTTTGAATCAGATTGAAGCGGAATCGAAGCCAGAACGCAAGAAAACTACCCACAACGAGCGAGGTTCCGTGCTCCGCCTTGTTAGGCATTTCCATTGTTTCGATACTGGGCGAAAACTTCGGGCCATTCCCGCAAAACTGTTACTCGCACCAAGCGAGCGAGTCCTTCGGGATAAGTTGAGTCATTCACCTCCATCATATAAGCCGAAATGAACTCACTCCCTGAAAGGGTATTCTGAATGTATGCTTCGAAACTCTCGTCAATGTTTGTCGGGGCCTGGGTTAAATCATCTAGAATCGGTGATTTTGTTTCTGCTTTAAGGATAAATATGTGCTCAAAAACGTCGAAGAACATTTCGGCGATGGCCCGGGCCCTGTAATATAGCAGGGCATCGTCTGAGGTGTGATCGCCTTCTGGCGGCGAAGAAAGAGAAACTTTATGAAAGAAAAACGGGCGGAGTTCCGGATATTCGACAAAGGCGTGGTGCACTTGGTGCAGTTCCGAATAGATTCGCGCAATTTTCTCGCTCCGCATAAGGCGCAAACCGTGGAACAATTGAAAAATCAGCACCGCGAATCCAAACGCTGAAACAATGACTCCTGCGAGTGCGATCTTTTCGTCAATATTCATTTTTGGTTGGTTGTTTTTATTTGCCTAAGGTATGAGGACACGAACCCTCACCGGAGGGCGCAGTCTCGAAACAAGGTTAGGGTAGAGCATATCATGAATCTTTCGACTCGTCGCGGGTGAGGGTTATCGTGCTCCGCCTTGTTCGGGCTTCGGTCTAGTTGCGACAATCTTATCAGCAAGCGTTGAGCAAGCCTGAATCTGTCGCTCACGATCATTCTTCTGTGCAGACACTAACTCAATCAATGACTGTCCCAATTGAAACAAAAGACCCGGTGCTCCTGACTCAGGCGACCAAGTTTCCCCTGCTTTACTTTGAGTTCCGAATTGCACCGTAATTCCATCGAGCCCTGAATTTCTATTGTCGGAAATATATCGCGTCTCATTGAGGACCGAGTTCCACGCAGACCTAATCTGTTCACCAAGATCTTTGGGAATCCCTGCTCGCAGGCGAGAAATATCCTTCGTGACCTTAATGTCTAGCACCAAGCTTCCATCACCGATGTCCTTGTGTTGATAAATTTTTCTTGTGACCTCTGCGGCTTCGATTACCCAATCGTACCCAGTTACACCGCGTCCTCCCCCGCCAAACGGATCGGGCTCTCCGTTCTGGATTGGAACTGCAAACACAAGAACTGCGTATTCGACGTCGAAACTCGGTCGCGCAATCATCCACAGCGATGGATTGCGATCACCGACTAGCGATTGAAAGACCGCCTGGTCATACCCGTCAGGATCAAAAGGAAATATAGGCGTCAAATGTGGGTCTTCGGCCTCCGTTGTCTGCTGACCCATCGCGAAGAAGATGAAGACCAGAAGAGCAAGAAGATTCGATGGTCGCATGGTCGTCATCATTTTTCGCCCGAACGTTTGAGACCTGCCACCCGCTACTGGGAGCGCCCCTCCGATTCTGGTTTAGATTTCTCGTTACCCTCAGCATTCGACTCCACGGCGGTAGCGGGTTGGACAGCGTCGCCTTGTTCGCTGTTTTTGTTGAATGGTAGCGGCTTCGTCTCAGTTCGACGATCATAGAATAGGAAGCGGTATGCATGCTCAGATTCGATTCCTGAATGGGTGAAATTCAATGTTGTCTTTCCCCTGCTGAAACCGAGTTCCATAAATTCATGGGATAGGTCTCCATCCTTGATTCTGCATGCTCCGTTCTTCCCCACATACGATGACGGCAGTCTCACCCATCCATCCTGTGCAATCTTAAAGACCTCGGCCTCCATTCCCTCCTTGGCACCTAAGACTTCGAGAGAGTGCCCTGATAGCGAAATGCCGTCCTTAAGAAATCGCATATCGACGTGCCTTGTTGAGGTAGCCCAACCCGAGAGCATGGCCAGCCCAATTATCAGCCTGTCTCTTATACACATCTGACGCTGCCGACGAAGAGGATAGTGTAGAT
>CAJXQE010000126.1 GCA_913058215.1 uncultured Verrucomicrobiales bacterium | reverse complement strand
CTACACTATCCTCTTCGTCGGCAGCGTCAGATGTGTATAAGAGACAGACCAAGGATGGCCGGATGATCGGCGGTTATGTTGACTCCGAAGACAAGAGCAGGATCGTCATTCGTGATGCCGCAACGGGCACGACGCAGACGATTCCGATGCGCAATGTGGACGTCCGCCAGGACGCGGGAACGCTGATGCCCCCCGGCCTCACAGCGAGCCTGTCCCGGGCAGAGTTGCGCGACATGATTCGTTTCCTTTCCGATCAAAAGGGGCAAGAGATCCAACCCTAGAAAGCGCCAACGCGTATCCACATGAATCCAAGCACCCTTCTCAGAACCGTTTGTGTTCTGGTCTTCATCGGCCAGTCCTGGTCCACAGTTTGTGCCGCACCCAGCGAGCAACCGAATATCGTGCTTATCATTTCAGATGATCATGACAACGAACACCTCGGTTTCATGGGCAACCCCGTGGTCCGGACACCGAATTGGGATCGGCTGGCCGAACAGGGAACTGTTTTCACGACGTGTCACCTGACCGCTTCCCGCTGCCGGCCATCCTTGGCGAGTCTCTTGTCCGGACGATTGCCACATCAGAGCGGCATTTACGCGAACTATCACAAGGAAAGGACTCGAGGCAACAGTGATATCGACGGAGAGAAGATGCTTGATCCGAAAAATTCGCTGCCGGGTCTGCTCGCCAAAGCAGGCTACGCCACCTACGGGTCGGGCAAGTACTGGGAAGGAGACGCGCGGGCCATGGGATTCACGCATGGGCTCGGGCAGAGGCGCCGATTCGGAGAGTTCGCCCGCAAGGGTCAGGAGGAACTGCTTTCCTTCATCGATGAAAACGCCGGTGAAAAGCCAATGTTTGTCTGGTGGGCGCCCTTGATGCCGCATACTCCGCATAACCCTCCGAAACAGTTCCTCGAGATGTTCGACCCGGGAGAAATCCCGGTGCCGGACTACATCACCCGGGAAAACCGGGAGGCGTTTATCGAGAAGGAACATCTCAGTCTCGCCATGGAGGCCTGGACTGATGACGAGTTCGGGAAGCTGAGGGCCAAATTGAAGGAGAAGGGAGAAGACGAAAATACCTTGTATGTCTTTCTGATCGACAACGGGTGGAGCAACGGCCTTCCCGCGAAGGGCTCGGTCTTTGAAAAAGGTGTCAGCACGCCTGTGTTTTTTTCCCAGCCGGGGCGGATACCCGAAGGCGTAAAGCGGAATGACCTGATCAGTTCTCTCGATATCTATCCCACGATCCTGAGCTATGCCGGCGCGGAGGTTCCTGATTCCGCGGAGGGTATTGATCTGCGTGAAGCGTTTGAAACGGATGCTCCCGTTGGGCGGAAAGAACTCTTTGGCGCGATCTATCCCACAGCGGCGACGAACAACGGGCGGGAACCAGAGAGCGATGTCTATGCCCTCTACGTAAGAACCGAAAAATGGAAGTACGTCTACTACACGCGCGATGTGCAGGGAAATGTTGCCGGCAAACCCTTCAAGCTCCACCACATTCTCGCCGAGGCGCCGCTGCGGCACCGCGGCGATGAAAACCTATTCAATCTCAATGAGGATCCTTATGAGCTCCGAGATCTATCCGGGGAAGCGGGTCGCCAGAAACTTTTAGGGGGCTTCAAGCGCGAAGTTCTTGATTGGTGGAAGAAAACCGGAGGATCGGCCATTACAGTCGATGTGGAATTGTCGTCGGATGCCGATAGTGGCGTCGTCAGCAAGAGGAGCCAACCGAATATTCTCTTTATCGCCTCCGATGATCTGCGGCCGGAACTCGGTTGTTACGGAGCCGAACATATGCACACTCCGAACATCGATCGTCTCGCAGCCTCCGGTGTTCGCTTCACCAATCACTATGTGCAGGTGGCGACCTGCGGAGCTTCGCGACACGCGCTGTTAACGAGCCTCCGTCCCGTCAGCGAAGTCGATTATCGCAACAGTCCGTTCAAGGCTCACTCCAATGAGCTCGCCGCACGTCCTACGGAATCGTTTTTTCATCTCTTGAAGCAGAACGGCTATCACACGGCGACTATCGGTAAGATCAGCCACAATAAATGGGATTGTTCGAAGGATCTTCCGCGGAGTTGGAGTGAGGTTCTCGATCAGGACGGGATCGAACTTCCTTCCGGATTCGACTGGCCAGAATCTGCTGCGTCGACATCAAAAAGAAGTATGCGGGAGCGCTATCCGGTCTTTGCCCGCGAGGGCGGCGACGAGGTTTATCCGGATGGCGTTAATGCCGAGCGAGTGGTCAAGGCTATCGCCCGGCTTAAGAACGGCAAACAGCCCTTCGCGATAGGCGTGGGGTTCATCAAGCCCCACCTTCCATTTTCCGCCCCGAAGAAGTATTGGGACTTGTATGATCCGGACGAGCTTCCCCCAGCCGCCCATCCAGACATTCCGGATGGGATTGATCCGGCCATCTCACTGCATCCCAGTTTCGAGCTGGTGGGGCAGTACCGGGGAGAATTGAGTGACCTCGATCGTGAGGAATACCGGCGAAACCTCAAACATGGATACTGCGCAGCGGTTTCCTACATGGACGCACAAGTAGGCAAGCTGCTTGACGCTCTTGACGAGAACGAATTGAGCGACAACACGATTGTGATGCTCTGGGGCGATCATGGCTGGCACCTCGGAGATCACGGAACCTGGGGAAAACACACCGCCTTTGAAAAGGCACTGCGCAGTCCGCTGATCGTTCGAATTCCCGGCGGTGCAATGAACCGTGCCTGCGGCGCGATGATCGAAAGTGTCGACATTTATCCGACGGTGACGGCAATGTGCGGCCTCACAGCTCCCGTGGGGCTCGCCGGCGAAGATTTCAGTCACCTCCTGAAGGATCCGGCGGCGGACGGTCCGACGGAGGCATTCGGGTACCACGTTCCATGGGCCAGCGGCCTAAAGAATCCACCGTTCTGCAAGACCTTGCGAACGCCGCGCTATCGTTTCACTCGATGGACGACTGAAATTGACGGTGGCGAGCTGGTGTCACTTGAGCTCTATGATCACCAGACCGATCCGGAAGAGGGCAACAACCTTGCCGAACAGAATCCTGAGATCGTCAGAAAGATGATGGCGAGAATCGACAAGGACAGGAAGTAGCACACCTGAATTAATTGCAGAACAAACACGGTAATGAAGACGCAAATCACCATCCTCCTCCTTGTTCTTTCGAACCTGCCCTTATCTTCGGTGCTAAGCGCAGACGCTACCGACAATGCGAAACCACCCAATATTATTCTGATTCTGGCCGACGACTTTGGATGGGATATATCTGCCCTGGGACAGACAGCCTATCAGACACCGGAAATGGACAAGCTGATCAAAGGCGGAATGCAATTTTCAGACTTCCACTCCAACGGAGCCTGCTGCACACCGACACGGGCGGCATTATTGACCGGCAAGTATCAACAACGCACAGGGATGGTGCGTCCGATGAATGCGGAATTTCACGGCCATGCAGGAATGCCCCCGGAAGAGGTCACTCTTGCTGAAATCCTACGCCGTGTGAATTACAAAACTGCCCTGTTTGGAAAGTGGCACTTGGGAGAGGTCGGAGATAGGCATCCACTAGGGCAAGGTTTCGATGAATTTAAAGGCTTTCTTGCCGGCAACATCGACCACCATAGCCACGTAAATCGGGTGCCGAATCGGGACTGGTGGGACGGCCGGACGCTTAAAGATCAGAAGGGTTACTCTACCGACCTAATCACAGACAACACCCTTGCCTTTATCGACGAACATCACGACAAACCTTTCTTCATCTTTATGGCACATGCCGCTACTCACGGACCGTTTCAAGATAGAGAATCACCCGTCCAGCGCCCAATTGGCCTGGGCAAACGAATCGAAGAAGACCACAGTAGAAAAACACAGGAAGAACGCATCAACCGCATCTACCCCAACATGGTCAGGGCCATTGACGAGGGAGTAGGAAAGTTAGTTGAGACGCTGGAAAAACACAGTATCAGCGATAATACGATCATATTTTTCATGTCGGACAATGGCCCGGTCCTGAAGGGGCGGCGCGGCCGGACTGGAAAGTTAGTTGGTAATAAAGGCAATATTGAAGAGGGCGGTCATCGCGTGCCAGCCTTTGTCTACTGGCCCGGCCATATCAAAGCAGGAAGCATCAGTTCTTCTACTCTGATGGGCATGGACTTGATGCCCACCTTCGCCAAGCTCGCTGGCGCTGACATCAGTGAGCTCGAAAATATTGATGGAGTCGACGCCAGTCAGGTGTTCCTGAACAATCGCCCGATAGCCGAGCGCGATCTCTTTTGGAGTCACCATCACATGTTGGCCATCCGCAACAAAGAGTGGAAACTGCTCAGAAACACGAACAGAGAGCTTAAATTACACCGTCTCGATGAATTCGGCGTAGGTGAGACCAGGGACCTTTCGAAAGAGTATCCGGAGGAAATGGCCTCGATGAAAAAGCGGCTATTCGCCTGGGATGCCAGGATACAAGAAATCTCAAAGAGCAGTCAAGTTACTGCCGGTATGGACAAAAAAATCCCCGTTAAGAGTGAATGGGCCGATAGGCCCGCGCCAGGGAAATAGGTATTTGCAGAAACTCTTGCTCCACCAATGGCCGATACAGGAATCAATATATGAGAATGCTTAATCCGAAAGTTATCAAGGACCATGAATAGGCGCAATTTCACAAAAGCAGCTTTGCTTCCCCTTCTGTCTACGGGGGGCTTACTGGCGCCACCTCAAGCAAAGGCAGCGGCAACTGGAACATCGTTGGTCAGCCTCAAGAAAAAGGTTGTTCTAGTCTCGGTCAATCTCGGGTTTCTCCCGCAGAATTTCTCGCCTGACAATGACAACTCTCTAAATTCCCGCTATCTGGAAAAGTTCGCACCGGTCCATAAGAAGATGACGATCTTCAATGACATCGAACAGCCGGAGCGACTTGGAGGACATCGGAATCACCACTCGGTGTTTACCTGCCAGAGCAAGTTCGGAAAGGTGCAAACTCCATTTGTGAGCCTGGACCAGTTGCTGGCGGCTCGATCGCTTCAAGTGACCCGGCAGAAATTTTCCAGCATCTGCACGGCGAGCAGAGAGGGAATGAGTTTCAATATGAACGGCCTTCCCATTCCGCCACTATCAAGTCCACAAGCCTTGAACGATTACCTGTTTGGACAATCGAGTTCACTGGAGAGCCTTGAGTCAAAAAAGAAGACTCTGCTCACATTCAGGGAAAAACTCGTGAGCCCCAAAAGTGACCAATACTACCGTGACGTCATTGAGGAAAACATGGAAGTGCTCGAAAGCGATATCAAGTGGGCGAGCGTCAAGCCACCCAAGATTGACTACCGATTTTCCAGCACCAGAAATCCTACCATGGATTTGCCGATCTATCTGGACCTGATGAAACTTGGTCTCCAGAAAGATCAATCAAATATCATGGTTTTGGATATTAAGAACAGCGGCGCCGTCCCTCTGGATGGCGTCAGCTTGGGATACCACGCCAATTCACACCATAATAATGAGCAGTCCAAACTTACCGAACTGGGACTCATTGAAGACTTCATTACCGATAAGCTGGCTGATTTTGTGAACGGACTTGAGAAGATGAATCTTCTGGATGACACCATCGTCTTAATCGCCGGCAATATGGGCGACCCCAGCCTGCACTCCATGAAGGACATGAGCGTTCTACTCGCCGGAGGCGGCTTCAAGCATGAGGGACGGAGAATCCCCTGCAAGGACAAGGGCGCACTGATACATCCACTGGCTGAATTGTACACGACGATCCTTCATCAATCAGGGATGGAAGGACTTGATGGTTTTGCGGGCATACCGGGGAACATGGACGACTTGCTATTATGAAAGCAGCCCTCGTATTGCCGGCGATATTTTTCGTAGCTTCCTTACCGCTATTGGCTGCGCCCGAAGACAATGCGGCCACAGAATCATCTTACAAGGATGCCCACGCGATCTTTAAGGATAGCTGTGTCAGGTGCCATGGTGGTGAGAAAACCAAGGGCGGCATTAATCTGGTATCCATGCTCGAAAGAGACATCAGTTTTGATGATGTCGACGACTGGAGCGAGGTGTATTCCCAGATTCAAAGCGGCAACATGCCACCGGAGGACGAAGAAGAACGGCTGAATCCGAAAGAGGAAGATACCCTGCTCCGGGCCCTTCAGGACAAACTGGGGAACAGCAGAAATTATCGTTCCGAAAGAATGATTAGCCCGGATGAGTACAAGTATTCCATAGCCGACCTCTTTCAACTCGACCTCAAGAACTATGACCCTATTGGCGATCTCTACAACTTCGTCAGCCCTGAACACAAATTCTACACGGTTCAGAGCAACCGGATGATGAACCGGTTCTATTTCACTGCATTGATGGACGGAACCGAACGGATACTGAGAGAATACCAGGACGGTAACCAACCGCTTCAGGGTAAAGCGAGAAGTCCGCAATTGACGGAGAAGGAAATACGAATACGAGCACAAAGAAGCGCCAAGTGGCAGGAGGCAATCGAGCAATTGACAGAGGAGCTATCCGAAGATGGAGTCCTCAGTCCCGAGGACCTGGCCGTTGTTGAGAATCTTCGTTACGGACAATTGCAAAACCGCCTGGAAGGAGAAATTGCGCGAAGGACTCCAAAATCCACCAATTACACAACGACTCTCAGGTTTCCGATGAAGATGTCGCCCAAAATCAAGGACACCACCGATGGCTTTTTTGAATACGATACAGACCACTGGGGAATTCGAGGCAAGTCCTGGACTGAAAACGATAATATGCCGATCATGTTGCTGGGCGGATACGGGCAGCAGTTCCGGATTTTACCGCCGGGAAAATACAGGCTGACCATCAGGGCGACGGCAACTGACCGGGAAACGATAGCTAACGTTCCCGAAGTGCAAGACAAGGAGGCAGCCTGGTCCAATAATGGCCGTTTGAAATCGGAGCCATGTAAGCTCGTTGTGTTCAAGGACGCTAACAGGACGAAAACGACAAGCGATCCCCTGACTCACGCCACTCCTGTAGGAGCCTTCTATATAGAAGACGACAAGATCAGGGATTACACCTTGGATGTCTCCTTTCATTGGAACACGCAACTGGGCGTATTGTTTGAGAATGGTGTTACCAATGTTCTTAAGGCGGAGGGCAAGCATCCCATCATGCATTTTGATGAAAATGACAATGTCGTGTATGCCAAGGCGGAGAGAAAATTGCCCACTATTCGCATTTATGATGTGACGCTTGAGAGGACTGGCGATGTTGCTATGGGCGATCTCTTCATTGATGAGGCTGATTCTTTTGACGACCACGCAGCCAAAGAGAAAATAAAAACGTTTATTGCAAGAGCCTACCTGGATGATGCCCCGGAATACTCGGATTTTTATGATTCCCTTCGCGATTCGGGGGCTCCCCCGCTCGATGCGTATGTGGATACTCTGAAGTGGATGTTTATGACCTCGGACTATCTCTACATTGATGGCAGCAGTGATGATTTCAACGGCCAGTTGAGATACGCATCCTACTCCCTGTTAAAGACCGTCCCCTCAAAAGGATTCGCCAAATCCTTTCAAGCCTATCAGTCCGGGGAGATGAGTGTTGAGAAATTCACGAATTTCATAGTGGAAGATCAAGCCTTCGAAAACTTCGTCTCATCGTTTTCGAGACAATGGCTGCGGCTATCTGAAATCGATCAGAATGCTCCGGACCGGGTGAAGTATGCGCCCTTTTACGACGATAACCTCGAGGTGGAGTTTGAAGAAGAATCAGCTTCCTACATCGAGCACCTTTTTACCAACAACCGGAAACTGTCTGAGTTGGTCGATTCGGACTATCATTTCATCAACGATAAACTTGCCGTCCTCTATGGGATAGAAAACGTAAGGCACAATGATATCCGAAGAGTGGATGCGGGCGTCGTCAATGAAAGGATGGGAATTCTGAGTCACGCCGGCTTCATGGCGGCAAGCTCCAATGGCGTGGAAGATCTTCCGTTCCGTAGAGCGAAGTGGATGTCAGAAAACATCTTAGACAAAGCCATCCCCCCTCCCCCGGATGAAATAGATGTAACGGCTTTCGGTAAAGCGGAGAAGCAGGACTTCGCCTCCAGAATCAAAGCTCACATCAACAATGAAAGCTGCTCTGAGTGCCATAAATTGCTTGATCCCATAGCTCTCGATATCCAGATTTTTGATGGTTTGGGACGACTTAAGGATGAGGAGTTCTCTGCAGGTGAGGCAGAGAAACATTTGGAAGGCTTGAGAGATAAAGTCACCTCGTCCGATCGCAGAATCGCCAGTGCCTTTACTAAGAACCTGATCACCTTCGTCAATGGTCGCAAACCTGGCATCAACGATTTGCAGATTGTGAGTCAAATATTGGATGAAACCAAAAGTGATGAATACCGGGCTAAGGACATCCTGCGGGGAGTAATTTCACACTATTTCCCTCAACTGGAATAGTTGGCCAGAAAATGAATATGAAACGCCGATTTCAAGGTGAGGGTCGTGATTCGCAGTTGGGATTTTGACTAAGGCACTGCTGGAATTCGGGGACAGCCGTGATGAATAAATATTGTCATGGGCCCCGACCCGAGAACGAGTAGGAGTTTGCTTTTTAATCCCTTCCTCCCCCTGCACCTCCCCCAAACCAGTTCGCTGTGCGGCAGGCGAGCGTCGCGATGGGTTAAGTAGTTTCCTGCCGTGAATCGGGAATGCAGGAAGAAAAATCTCCTACCAGAATCGGCCTGCACTCGGTAAAGTGCCGCTCATGAAGAATTTGTTCATTCTTTCTCTCTGCCTCTCTTCTGCATTTCTTTCAGCTGACGAGAAATCTGCTGCTTCAGCTGATATTTCTGCGATCGATCAAATCCCTGACCTGGTCCAGACCGATCCAGCTGGTAATTTTGCGAGAGGAGGCAGGAGTTTTTGCGGTCCTGTTTCGGTTTCCAATTCTCTCGTCTGGTTGCAGGCCGGATCGACGGTTCCATTTACTGATAGGAAGGAACAGTATGACGTGGTCAACCTACTCGCTTCGACCGATTACATGAATGCGGATCCCGTGGAAGGAGTGGGTGCGGTCAAAGTGATTCGCGGAGTAAAACGATTTGTCGAGGCCGACCTGAGCGACAGCAGATTCAAGCTCTCCTACCAGGGATGGCGCTCGACTCCGAAGGGTCACTTCTCCGGTGTTCGCGAACCGGAACTCGAATGGATCAGATCATTCGTGGGCCGGAGCAAGTCTGCCTGGATCAACCTGGGATGGTATCGGCATGACAAGGAAACGAACGAGTATGAGCGCGTCGGCGGGCACTGGGTCACCGTGGTCGGCTACGGAGTAGAGGAATCCGGAAAACTGAACGATCAGATTCTCGTGATTCATGATCCTTCCCCGCGGACCGGTAAAGATCCGAATGACTATGTTCTGTTCACAAAGTTGAAGAGCGGAACGATGGCGGTAAGTAGTTCCCGTAAACCCCGACCGGCCAAGGGCTTCTACTTGATGGAAGGCGGAATGCACATCAAGTCTACCGCCGACGTCGCGATCATGGATGGCGTGGTGGGGCTGGATTTGGATGGCGCCGAAAAAGAAGGTGCTGAGTGAGCCGGTAATCTCACCCTCCTATGGGGCGATTGGAGTCGGGCTCGGTTCCCCTGCCCTTTTGTACAAATCCCAGTGATTATGAGATTCGATTACCAGGGCTTCGTGCATGAGGACACCGTTTGCTCCTGATTCCCGGACTTTGCTAAGCATCGTTTCTATGATGGGCTTCTTGAAGGTCCCGGGTCCTTTGCCATTGGACACTTTTTCCTCATCTGAAGGCCAGGCCCAGTCCTGCAAAGTGAGCCACCTGTAGATTGGGACAGAGTGCGAATTCTCTCGAAAATACTGTGGTCGACTTATGTCTGCTTTGACATCAAAATTCGGCAGGACAAATTCAGGACCGGTACCAGTGGCGGCATCACCGCCGATAACCAGTTCATCAATGATTCCTTCTTCGATCCATTTCTCCCATTGGAAGAAACTCTTGTGCAGCGCCCCCAGTCGACCGGCGATACGCTCGTCTTTTTGATTCCATGAGGCTTTTACCATAAATCGAGATCCGGCATCATGAATCTGTTTCGACGCCTTGCGCAGGAAGGCAGTGTAGAACTCTCCCTGAACTAAACTGAATTTTTCGAGATCATAGTGTTCAGGCTTCCGCGGGTCACCACCGAATCGTTCCTCGTATCGTTCGATTACGGGAGGGTTGAAGCCATATTCGGTCTGGCGTAGCGTCATGTTTGAGTGGGTACGGTCGGAAAAAAAGATCCCATCCGGTTTGTATGTCAGGATCTCTTTCACCTGACTCATCCAATAATCCATCACCTCAGGATGGCCGAAAGAATACACTCCCCACAGAGGGTCATCACCCTCGCGCGAGAGAAGTTGAAATTCGGGGTTCAGCCAGGAGAACATACTTTGCATAATCCCCCGCCCTCTTTTTTCGTATCCATCAACCTTTCCGGAATCATCAAAGGGAGTCATCCAGACGTAGCACTGAATTCCGTTCTTGTGGGCACACTCGATGGTCACCGCGAGAGGATCATAGGCTTGCAGGGTTCGCGCAATTTCAGGTTGATCGTCGCCGAGGTCCTTTATTTTTGAGTGATAGGCGACCTTCCCTGCTATCGCGACACGAAAATTGATAATGGTGAATCCGGAATTTGCCGCCCGGGCAATGAGTGTTTCCAGCTCCTCCCTGGAGTAATGCCCGTCACGATCTTTGACACCTTTGCCGTAAGGCGGATTGAGGTAGATCATATCATAGAAGTCCACGTTCAAAACCAAGTCCAGCTTCTCAGGCTTGCCCTCTTGCCCTTCTAAGGATACGGCAGCCCCAAGCAGACAAGCGCAGACCATGATGAGGAGGCGAAGGTATGATAGATAGTTCATCATCTGCATTATGACTGGATGCGCCCCCCTTTGCCAAACAGCATTCTTAGCGCACTTCCGGATTGTTCTTGAACAGAATGGCAATCTTCAGAATGCGACAAAGCCGGCCGCTGGAATATTGCCGGAGAAAGGGAGAACCGCCGGCTGAGGACTTACGAAAATTGAATCCCGACAAAGGTGTGTTGCTACGATCCTGAAGCCTTAGGTAAGATCACGAAACACTTCACTCAGAAAGAATTCGATCTGCCAAATGCCGACCGATAACCAGGGAGGCTGTAGCGGCCGGCGATGGTGCGTTCAAAACGTGCAACTGTCCTTCGATCTCTTCAAAAGCAAAATCGAGCAGTGGGTTACCGTCCCTATCGATGGCTTGCGCACGGACTCCTGCTCCGCCTCCCACGGCCAAATCGTCGACCTCGATCTCAGGAATGAGGTGTTGCAGATTCTTCAGGGAAATGGATTTAAAAGCGGAGTTCGCAAGTTCACTAACAGAGGCACCCGGATAGCGAAATAGAAAGCGGTAGAATCCGGGATAGGTAAGTGATTCAAAAACATCGCGGAAGCTAAAATCAGTTTTGCGATAGCCGTCTTTCGGGATTTGAACTCCCGTAGTCCAGAGGATTCCGTTTATGATGAGCTTTCTGACTCCGGCCAGTTCCCACGCAGAGTGAGCGTCCAGTCCGCTGAAACTGAAAGAGCGTCCTCCGTCAGCCCGGTCGAAAGTCCATCGGACAATGTCTTTGGAACCTCCGGCTGCGGTTCCAAGGTGCACCTTGCCCGACCAAACGAGAGGGGTGACGTTTTTTCCGCCTACGGGAAACTTAAATTGATTCAGCCAGCCGTCATTGATTTTCCAGGGGGTGACGCCCCGGGTAAGAGGATGATCCGGGAACGAATCGTGACTGCTGTCCCAGTGACCGCGTCCTGACAGAGCGTTGTAATTGGCGCCGATCCATTCAGCCGACTGCTTCGCGAGAGTGGAGGGAAACTCGACCGCCTGATGGATACTGGTGAGACCGACACCCGCGTCGACCAATGCCTGGATCACCTTGATACGCTCGGGCGTTTGCAGATAGGCTTGCTTTCCCGCTCCATCCGTATAGAAAACGAGGCCATCGGCGCCAACGAAGACTGCTTCGTTTTCGGGCCAGTCTTTCTTCACGAGGATGACTTCGACGCCGGGAGTGAGTTGGAGTAAATGCTGCACCAGTCGGCATCCACCGAGGTAATCATGATGCCCCACCCGGTCGACTTCCTTTACCGCCCCGGCGATTACGACGACTTTGATGGGATCCAGTGCGTGTGCCGTGAAACACGACGAAAGAAGCAAGGCAGAAAGCAGGGGAAAGAGGAATGAGCGGAGTTTCATTGTTTGGAAGGTGGGCAGACTATCATGTAATTTCGCAGGCCCCAGCTTCTGAATCAGCGGATTTACGGGAATAGCGGGCTTTCTCTTTGGGGAATATCTTAGATCGCTCAAAGAGCACCCAAAGTTCATGTTCCGAATGTAAAAACGTCCACCTGTCCCATTCAGGCTCAAAGAGAAAGCCAGTCGCAGACATTTCAGCCGTGGTGGTGGACTTAGCCTGGATAGCTAAATTGCCCCTTTTCGGCCATCGACTTTGCGTCTGATTGTGGAATCCAGAGATACTCAGAGCCCGGCGAGACTCTCTTGTTGAATCTCTTAATATCACTTCTTAGTCTCTCCATATTAGATTTGAACCTCGGATCACTGATAGGTGGAAGTGAAAGGCCACCCGAAATGTGCATATGGCATCTCCATTTCCTCTGCGCCTCTGAGTGAAAGCTTCTTCCGTGGAATTCTTAAATCTACCTGCTCAGCAGTCAATTCTATATGGTGTAAGTCCGTTGTTCGCCGCCATATACCACCCGCCCCGAAATGATATAGATCGTTACAATCCCGTGACAGACAAAGAGTTTCCTTCATCTTTGGGAGAGGGAATTCCATCGAATAGAATCGAAAACGGTAACTGGAAAGAATGAAGCGGGAATGAGAACCAGCAATACCATGGTGATACCATCAATTGGTCCAACTAAATCGGTAAAGCGTATACCTTGTTCTCTAAGCGATTAAAGGCGGTCGGATTAAGCGGAAAGTGAATCCCAGTCACTTTTGCTAACAGGGGCATGCAGGGAGCGTTTTGTCTCCGTGCGAACTGAAATCCGAGAATATTCACAATTTGGATTGCCAAGATTCAGGCGAAGACATACTAACTCCGTATGAATTTGATTAAAGAAAAGTTCTCCAGAGTTCTCCATATTGGAACGGTGGCGGCTGCGATCCTGTTTGCTTTCAGCTTTTCCGCAAGGGGTAAAGACTTTGGAATTGATTTGGGCGGGTCTCCCGGTGAGGACTGGCATGCCTATCTTACTCAAAAGGAGGAAATCGACCAATTGATTGCGTCCGGACCAGTGGATCAGGAGTTGCTGCAGCTCGCCGTTGGCGTCGCCATCGCGGCTGTGGCAACTGAGGATATTGATGCCCTGGACCATATCGATGCGGCCTTCGCGGTGATCGATAGAATCCCGGGCGATAATACGTTCCTGATGACACTGGCACAATCGGCGCCCAGAATTCTGATGTTTCCACTCTTGGATCACGGCTTTATTGAAGTGGCGGCAGAGGTGAATAAGCGGGTCGAGAAACTCACGAAGCCAGCAAATCCTATTATGGGGGTGGCAATGGCAAAGGTGACCGAGGGGATGCTTGACGATATGAGCGCCGGGATGCTTGCCACGTTTATCAATGACTATGAGACGGAAGAGAAAGTCCTGGTGCGTGCGATCGAGAGATCCGGGAAAATTCTAACTGAGACGCCAACGGAAGGCGCACGTAAGTTTATGCATATCTCCGGGAAACAGGGACAGCAACTAAGTCTTGCCCTACTCCTGGCGAAGCAGGGGAAAATGGACCAGGCTACTGCCACCTTTCAGCGTGCGATGGATATTGAAATGCCTGAAATCACTGATGACAGTGTTCGCACTCTGCCACTCAAGAGATTTCGAGATCACCAACGGACGCTCTTGATGAATAATTCTATCATGTCGGGAAATGTCTGCTACCTGCTTGGGCGTTATGCGGAAGCAGAAATGCTTTTGAATTCGGCGGCTGACGAAGTGGAGAAATATGTGTATCACCCTTCTCACCCGAGTAATACCAAAGCTGTTTTCGATACATTGAAGGGGCAGGTGCTCTTCGAATTGGGTCGCTCGGATGAGGCAATGGCAGGGTGGAATCGTGCTCTGGAGATTGTTCGTGCCACGAGAGGGGTCAATGGGGCACCCCTGCCGGATCACAGCCCCTATGTCACTGCAATACATGAAGGGAGGGCGTGGGCGCTTCTGCAGACCGGGAGTACAGAGGCTCAGGACGCCGCGCTGCACCTTCACGAGACCCGAATGGAAATGTTGCGACGCTTGTTCAACTTCGCCAGTGAGAAGCAACGTCTTGCGTATCATCAATCGGCAGATCCATTTTCCCTTCTTATCGCTATAGATGATATCGAGACCCTGACACATGCCGTGCTGAACTTGAAAGGAGCCGTTCTCGATTCTGTGCTGGAGGATCGCCGAATTGCCGGGCAGGTGCATTCGCCGGAATTGGTGAAATTGATGCGGAAACTTCGCTTCGCGCGCTTGCTCGCGCTGAGAGCCGAATGGGAGTCTGCCGACAGGCTTGATGCGAAACAGGAAAGGGTAAAACTTCTGGAAGCTGAGTTGGCAAAGCTACAACCGGAAGGGGGGCATCGGAAAACGGCTCTTGCGACGTCCCTCGATCAAGTGCGTAATGCGCTTCACCCTCAGGACCGCCTTTGCGAGTTCGTTCGCTACGAGAAACTCCGGGATGGTGGCGGCAGAGAGCCCTACTACGGTGCACTCATCCTTTCGAAAGAAGGCAATCCGCAGTGGAAGGCGCTGGCTCCCGCCGGGGAAGTAGATCCATTGATCTTCGAGTTAAAGAAGGCCATGTCAGGGGCTGTAGTAGAAGATGACCTGTTAGAGAAAATTCTACGACGTTTGTATTCTCACCTTATTGCACCTATCGAAGAACAGGTCTTTGATGGTGGGCGACTGATTTTGTCTCCGGATGGGCCCTTGTCCTGTCTGTCCTTTGCTGTTCTGATGGATGGGGAAGGGAAGTTTCTGAGCGAGCGATGTGACCTTTACTATGTCGCGACGGCTCGTGATATGATCAAACCCACGACGCCACCGAATGCAGAAGTGGCTGTCACGATTTTCTCCAACCCCGCTTTCGCCGCTGATGGAATCGTGGGACCTTCTATAGGTAAGTTCCAGAAGGTGGGTGTTCCGTTTTCCATTCCCGACGTCGCCCTTCCTCCCTTGCCTGGAACAGAACAGGAGATGAAAGCGATCGTCAGCATAGCGACCGAAGTAGGTTGGAGTCATTCGACTTTCTCCGATGCAGAGGCGTCCGAGCGTTCGCTGAAAGAGGTGTCAATCAGCGCGGATGTGCTTCACTTCGCAACCCACGGATTGTTTCTTGAAAAAGGCGCCTCTATCGCTGCGGTCGAGAATCAGACTCTGGCGATGGGGCAGGAGGGCGGACTGAGTGATGATCCATTGGTCCGTGCTATGCTGACACTTGCAGGAGCAGATAGAACATTTCTCAGCTGGCGAAACGGTGCGAGGCCGGATCCAATGAATGATGGGATCCTGACAGCCGCAGAAATCGCAGCAACTGACCTATCAAATACCTGGCTCGCAGTTCTTTCCGCATGCGATACCGCGGCGGGTGAGAACTTCGATGGAGAAGGGGTGATGGGGCTGAGACGTGGATTTTTTCTCGCCGGAGTCGATCATCTCATCATGACATTCTGGCCCATAGCCGATGAAGAGACCGTAGCGATCATGACTGACTTCTATCGTGACCTCACTGAATCCAGGCACCCTGGCGTCTCTATTGGCAAGGTGCAGCGAGAGGCGTTGGTTAATTTTAAGGAGAATCGCAGCCTCTTTGAGACGGTCTTTCTGGCGGGGCCCTTCGCAGCCAGTATTTCGGGTCCCCTGCCTGCGGGCGGAGGGTAGATACCAGAGGAGAGGTCCCCGTCTATTCGGCCCCGGGCGTTGACCCGTATGATGTTTCCGATAGGTTCGAATTTGTGGCGAAGTTCCCTTTCTCCCCAATAGTGGCTGTGTAGTATTCGTTGCAGAAAAACTGATAGGGAAATGCTTTTTCAAGGGTTTTTATCGAGGCGTTGGTCCACCCGGGATTGGGGAGGGCGCAATTTCCTACCCGACTGCAAGAATTAAAAAAGGAGCAGCGAAAGCAATCGGGTGTGCTGTTGAGCTCCAAAGGTATCCCTCTCGCCTGGACTGCCGCAAAGACTTCTTCTGCGAAGAGTAAACTTTATTGCAAGAGCTTGATCGTAGCGATAACAGCCAAGAACTTCGTTAAGATCAACATTCATAATTTCTGAAACGCTATGTGAGCAAAATAGATTCTACTGAATCGCCCGATGGTAATCAGCTTCTTTTTTGAAAAGGATATCAAATGTGATCTCATTGATTCCTGCATTTTTACTGCGAATGACCGTGGCGACTTCTTTCAACGAGATTCCTTCTGTGAGCTCACCTTCCGCGGAAGGGCTTTCAGATATCCTATTTAGACTCTCCTCTATCTGAACCTGAGCTCCTTCGCATCCTATCGATCTATAGTCGGCTGAATAGATTCTCTCCTTACTCCATCGTCCACTTGTAATATCCGACACTTCAATTGGAAATAGTTGCTCGATCAGCTCTCTATCGTGAAGCAAATGGTGTATTGACCAGGTGAATGCATCACTGGCTCTAATCGAGAAAAAGGAAGGCCGGTGAGGGTCTACCCAATCTCTCAAAGGTGTCTCTTTCAGTTCGTGAAGGCCTTGGATATCTGAAACGGTTTCACCAACAGTTTCCAATACGGCGATTGGATTGTCCGCATCAGCAATGGTGAAATTCACTTCTGTGTTCTCATTCAAATGAGGATGCTGATCTATTAGTGCATCCATGACGATCCGTTTGATTGCTGGGAGCTGTTCTTGAAAGATCGGATCCCGCGATCCTGCGACAAAAAGTGTCGAGAACGATCCGTCCTCGTTCTCTATTTGAAAATCGCCTGGAGAAAAAGGGAATGCCAAATTGCCTGCTGTCGAGATCCGACCCTCGTAGCCAATATGCAGTAGAGTAGATCGAAGGAAGGCCAGGGTATCCTTTGCGAGCTGCCGGGTCTCACTTTTCGCAACAACGATAAGACCGATTTCATTGACGGGAGACTCTGCCTGAGAAGACTCCACTCCGTTTCGACCATACACCAAAACGGAAGGGTCCACTTCGTGGTCGCTTTTAAGCGGTACGATCGACACGATTCGTTTGCCGAGCCTCCTGCTGCCTTCCAACTTGATACTAAGCGGGCCTTCCTGGAATTCGCTTCCCTGGAACGAAGCCGTCTTCTCATCTACCTGGATGAAGCTTGTATTTTGAATGCTAAGCAATCCACCTGGAAGAGCGAATACATCCGGTCTGGATTTTTCGTACAATGTATGGGCGGCAATGGATTTAATGGTGGCGGCCCGTTTATCATTTGTAGGGAAAAAAGTAGCTGTTCCATCTTTCGAAATCTCTGCTATCAGGCAATCGCTTCCGGATCCCGGTTCACATGCGATAGCTCCGCATTCAAGAACCTTGGCGGCATGAAGACACGCTCCTTTAGAGTATCCTTTGCGAATTGGATCGGCTGAGAAAACCGCCGGATCGTAAGCGCGGCCACACACAATAAATCGGGCACCTTGTTCAAGAGCAGTAACAATTGGCTCAATCCCCATTTGCCCGACGACCTCGCTTTCTCTAACGATTTCCGGAGTAGGCGTCGGCATCTCGCCGAGTGGGATCAGTCGCTCAATCGCCGCCTCTAATAAATGACCGGGGACACCAGATGGAATCACTGCGAGGCGAAGTTTTTCAGGATCCGCGACTCCGATAATTTCTTTAATGATCTCTACTGTTTTTCGCAACTGTAAATCGCCCCCCGAGAATCCCGCGCTACCAATAATCAGGGGGCAATCTGATTGTAAGGCTCCTTTTATCAATAACTCGAGGTCTCTCTTCAACGCGGATTCGCCCACGTATTGAGCACCAGCCCCAAGATAATAGGGTCCGGCATCCACGGACCCCGCATCAACGGCGATCAAATCCAGATCATACTCCAACGCTTTTTTGAAGGAAGCTTCGGGAAACCCATATCCGAGAATCGCAGTTGGTGAGAGAATTCGATACACTATTTCTATGAGGCCTTCTCGCTATTTCCGATTTGGCGATAAGATGTCGGCATAACTGACCAACTTGATTCCCCGCCTTTCGATCGCAGCTTTCACTTCGGGGTTTGTGAAGACGTGAGTCACCGCCGCTCTATCCTCTGCCACATTCTCGTATCCGGCGTGACCCATTGCGCGCATTTCAGGAGCTGTCTCTTATACACATCTCCGAGCCCACGAGACCGAGGCTGATCTC
>CAJXQE010000125.1 GCA_913058215.1 uncultured Verrucomicrobiales bacterium | reverse complement strand
TACGAGATCAGCCTCGGTCTCGTGGGCTCGGAGATGTGTATAAGAGACAGGAGTCGGTGTGTTCGATATTTCTCATATGACTCAATTCGAAGTGAGAGGGGCCGGGGCCGGTGAGTGGATTAACACCATGTTCACCAACGATGTCAGCCAACTTCAAGACGGCGGCGGGCAATACACTCTGATGTTGAATGAAGAAGGGGGCGTGATCGATGATTTGATCCTTTATCGTCTCGATGAGGAGCGATTTTTTCTGGTATTGAATGCTTCCCGCGAGGAAGTCGATTTTTCCTGGCTGCAAAATCACTGCCCGGAAGGAATTGACTTGGAAAACCTGAGTGCGGATTTTGGTGCGATCGCTGTTCAGGGCAAGGAAGCAAAAAGTGCCTGGGAACTTGTAGAAGCATTGAAAGATCTTCCAGCCCGGAATGGAATCGCGGAGTTTCTCGACGGAGACTTGATTCTCTGCCGCACAGGATACACCGGGGAAGACGGATTTGAACTTTTTGCGAAGCGCGATCAAATCGGCTCCTGGTTGGAAAAGATTTTGTCAATTGGTGGAGCGGTCCCCTGCGGCTTGGGCGCGCGGGATACACTGCGCCTGGAAAAATGTTATCCTCTTTTTGGAAATGATCTTGATGAAGAGCATACGCCGCTTGAAGCGGGACTTGGTTTTTTCGTAAAGCTGGAGAAAGAGGGGGGATTTATCGGAGCTGAGATTCTGAAGGCACAGAAGGCATCAGGGCTTTCTCAAAAGCTTGTTGCTTTGAAGGCCAGTGGGAAAATGCCACCATTTCGCCCGGGCTATTCCGTTCTTTCCAGTGAAGACGTGGAGATTGGAACCTTGAGCAGCGGCGGGATGTCCCCGACGCTGGCGACAGGAGTTGGCCTGGCATATCTGCCCTTGGAATTCGCAACGCCGGGTAGCGAGCTGATTCTCTCAATTCGAGACCGTTCGTATCCGATTGAAGTCGTGAAAAAACCTTTTGTTTGAAAAATCGGACCGCCCCCGCCAGAGTAATCCTACTGCACCACTATGAATATCCCTGAACAGCTGAAGTTTTTGAATTCTCACGAATGGATTGATGTTTCCAGTCCTGATTCTGCCCCGGTCGGGATCAGTGATCATGCTCAGGAAGAGTTGAGTGATGTGGTCTATCTTGAGCTTCCTGAGATTGGTCGGCAGGTTTCGAAAGGCGATCCGGTTGCTGTCATCGAATCGGTCAAAGCGGCCAACGATATTTACTCGCCAGTGAGTGGTGAAATTGTAGAGGTGAACGGCGCTCTGGAGGAAGCACCGGAAGCGATCAATAAGGATCCATTCGGTGATGGATGGATGTTTAAGATTAAACTCTCAGATCCAGCCGAAGCGGAAACCTTGCTCGATGCCAGTGCCTACAAGGGGCACATTTCCTGAGGTCTGGCTTTTAATTGAAATAGTGAGTCAGTCCCGCCAAGGTGAGTATTTCCAATCCAGATTGCAGTAAGTTGTCGTGAACACTTCTCCTGATTTTGAATCGTTTGCCGCCAGGCATATAGGTCCGTCGCCGAAAGAGGTCGAGGAAATGCTCGCAGCATTGGACTTGGGCGAGATCGGGGAATTGATCGAAGAAGTAGTTCCTGCTGATATTCGGATGGAGGGGGCTTTGAAACTTCCGGGCGAAATGTCGGAAGTAGAAGCACTGGCCCGTCTCCGCGGGATGATGGAGAAGAACGTGGAAACCGGTTCTTTTATTGGGAGGGGTTATTACGACACTCATACCCCGGGCGTTATCCAGCGGAACATCCTGGAAAATCCGGGATGGTACACTGCATACACACCCTATCAGGCAGAGATCTCACAGGGCAGGCTGGAGGCGCTCCTCAATTTTCAGACCATGATCTGTGAATTGACAGCGATGCCGGTGGCCAATGCATCGCTGCTCGATGAGGCAACAGCGGCAGCAGAGGCGATGATGATGTGTTCCTCCGCTCGAAGAAAAGGGAATCGATTTTTTGTAGACCGGAACTGCTTTTCTCAGACTTTGGCGGTCCTGGAAACCCGGGCCGAACCTGTGGGGATCGAATTGCTTATTGGAGACAGCGCTGATTTTGATTTTGAAAAAGAAGGGGAGGGTTTTATTGGAGTGCTTTTGCAATATCCCGGGGACAACGGGAGTGTGAAAGATTTCTCCGCAGTGGTGGAGAGAGCTCATGCCATTGGTGGCTTTGTTGTTGTTGCTACGGATCTGCTCGCCCTGACTCGATTGAAACCGCCCGGCGAATGGGGGGCTGATGTGGTGGTGGGGAGTGCTCAGAGATTTGGCGTCCCTCTCGGATACGGAGGACCGCATGCCGCCTTTATTTCCTGTAGCGATGCTCAAAAGCGGCGGCTACCCGGAAGGCTCATCGGTGTGTCGAAAGATGCCGATGGCCGGCCTGCTCTGCGACTTTCTTTGCAGACGAGAGAGCAGCACATCCGCCGGGAGAAAGCCACTTCGAATATCTGTACCGCTCAAGTGCTTCTTGCGGTGATGGCAGGATTTTATGCTGTGTATCATGGGCCGGGAGGGTTGAATCGAATTGCCGAGAGGGTGCAATCATGCACCTCAGGATTCGCAATTGCTTTGAGAGAGGCTGGGTTTGAAATTGAAAACGATACCTGGTTCGATACTTTGACTGTGGTGGTCGATGAAGACCGGCGTCAGTCGATTCTGGAGAAGTGTCAGGAGCTCGGGGTTCGCCTTCGCACCGATTTGTCCGGTCGCCTCGGGATTTCCTTCGACGAAGTTTCGGCGAGCGGAGAGATTTCGAAGGGGATCTACAAAGTTTTTGATCTGAAATCTCCGGACGGGGATTTGGAAAAGGTTTCAAACCTGCCGGGTGCACTGATTCGTGAGTCGGAGTTTTTGACGCAGTCTGTTTTTCACCGGTTCCATACAGAGACGGAAATATTGCGCTATATCCGTCGCTTAGAGGGAAAAGATATCGCATTGAATTGGAGTATGATTCCGCTGGGTTCCTGCACCATGAAGTTAAATGCGACTTCGGAGATGTTGCCCTTGAGTTGGTCGAAAGTGGGCCATCTGCATCCTTTCGTTCCGAAAGAGGATGCTCTGGGATATTCAGAAATGATCGACGATCTTGAGGTTTCACTCGCGAGGATTACCGGATTTTCTGCGGTGAGCTTTCAGCCTAATGCCGGTTCCCAAGGCGAGTTTGCCGGATTGCTGGCGATTCGCAGGTATCACGAGTCGCGGGGCGACACCGGGCGGAGCGTTTGTCTGATTCCCATGTCGGCACATGGAACGAATCCGGCGAGTGCAGTGATGGCGGGATTTTCGGTGGTTCCAGTAATATGTGACAGTGAGGGAAATATCGATGTGGACGATGTCCGCAGGAAGGCGGAGGAGAATGCGGGGAAACTCGGAGCTCTGATGATTACCTATCCTTCCACTCACGGTGTGTTTGAAGAGTCAGTCGCGGAAATCGCGGAGATTATTCATGCAAATGGCGGGCAGGTTTACATGGATGGCGCCAATATGAATGCTCAGGTCGGGCTTTGTCGTCCCGGCGACATGGGGGCTGACGTGTGCCATTTGAATTTGCACAAAACTTTCTGTATTCCTCATGGCGGGGGAGGGCCCGGTGTTGGTCCCATTGGAGTGGCGGCCCATCTCGTTCCGTTTCTTCCAGGGCATGGAGATGTTTTGGGAAGTGACGCCGGGGTGGTCAGTGCTGCACCTTTCGGCAGTTCGAGTATCCTCACTATTTCCTGGATGTATGTAGCGATGATGGGTGGGGCGCACCTGACTCAGGCAACGCGAGTGGCGATTCTCAATGCGAATTATATTGCCGCTCGGCTGAAAGAATATTTCCCGGTTCTTTATCGGGGCAGCAGGGGGCGGGTTGCCCACGAGTGCATTTTGGATGTTCGGCCACTCAAGGAGGAAACAGGAGTCGATGTGGAGGACATTGCGAAGCGATTGATCGATTTCGGATTTCATGCTCCTACGATGTCCTGGCCTGTTCCGGGAACGCTGATGATCGAACCTACGGAAAGTGAGTCCAAAGAGGAACTCGACCGTTTTTGCGAAGCGATGATCGCGATTCACGGGGAGATCATGGCGATACGCGATGGGGATTTGGATGCTGACGACAACCCCTTGAAGCACGCCCCGCACCCGGCGGAGAATGTCGTGTGTGATCACTGGAGTCATTCCTATTCGCGGGAGCAGGCTGCTTATCCCCTGGACTGGGTGAGAAGCAGAAAGTTTTGGCCACCGATCAGCCGAATCGACAATGTCTTTGGCGATCGCAACCTGGTTTGTACTTGTGAAGGGATGGACGCCCTGTTTTCTGATGCCTGACTCGTACCCCGATCCATTTGATGAGAAATGGACTCCGAACATGGTGGCCAATCTCGTTTTTGTGATTCAGAACGAAAGAGTGCTTCTCATTCACAAAAAGACCGGGCTTGGAAAAGGTAAAATCAACGGTCCCGGTGGAAAGATTGAACCCGGTGAAACTTCCTTGGAAGCGGCTGTTCGCGAAGTTCAGGAGGAATTGCTGATCACGCCTTTGGGTCTGAAGGAAATGGGAGTTCTCTATTTCGATTTCGTGGATGGATTGAAACTGCACTGCACCGTGTTCAGTTCGAGCGGATTTGAAGGGGAGCCGACAGAGACCCGCGAGGCAAAGCCGGAGTGGTTTGCGTTCGATAAGATCCCGTACGACCGGATGTGGGCGGATGATATCCACTGGCTGCCCGCGATGCTGAAAGGCCACAAGTTTGATGCCTGGTTCGGTTTCGATGACGAAGAGATTATTTACAAACGTCTTGAGATCTACAGCGAGAGCGAAGCAATCGGTATTACAGATTTGTAATTTGTAGGGGCGGGAGAATGTGATATAATTTTCATATGTTCCCCAAATCCTTCCTTTTTTCCATCGCGATCAGCATTTGTCTGGTTTCGATTGCAGCTGGGCTTGATACGCCGCACAAGGCTTCAACTTCCGAGCGAAATGTAAACATGGGGCAAGCTTCCGGCCTCCTTTTTGTTACTTTTCCAAGTGGCTCCTTTCGGGGGAGCGCTACGATCGCCCGTAGCAACGTGCTTCTTTATTCCTGTGCTCATGTTCTCTACGAAAATGGCTGGGCAGATCCTCAGGATGTGGAGTTTTTCCCCGGATATCATGGCAGTGGCCAGCCTGCTGATCCCGGGACTTCGCCACGCGGGTTCTATTATTTCTCAACCTATCGCGGAGGAGAGTCCTTAACCTCTTTCAGTCGGGATATCACAGTAGCCTATGCAACGGGAACGTTTGGTAATGCTGTCCCGGTTTTTGCGAAAAACTCCGAAGGTAAGGTTAGCTCCAGGGCCACTCTAAAGAGAATTTACGGTTATCCTGCTGAATCCGATTTTAATGGAAAAGACGGAGGCTATTTCATGCATGTAACGGGAAGTTTTAAAACTCCCTTGTTCAAGGAGCGCGGTGACTATTGGGGAGTGGATGAAGTTTCGACCGGTCCCGGGAACAGTGGCGGTGGTGTATTTGTTAAAAGCGGAGGTCGCTTTGCTCTGGCGGGTGTCCTCGTTTCAGGTAGCAGGCGATCTGCGGGTATCCGAATCCTTGGGAAGACTACGGATTACATGTCGCGTTCGGCATTGGCAGCGCAAGCTGACAGGAGTCTGAGAAGATTTTCAGACCGAAGGGCAGTAAAGCTAAGGGACGGAACCAAAAAGTTTACGATCCGAAGAGTGAACGTTTCGGGGTTCACTTCCAACATTCACGCATTGCACATCACGACGAAGTTCAAAACCACGTATCGTGCTGATCTGGATGTTTATCTTAAATCGCCCAGTGGACGCATTAAGTATATCGCCAAGGATAGTGGTGGAAGCCGGGACGATTTAGACCTCACGAGCAAAGCCCTCACCGCTACCTTCCGTGGAATCGATCCAAACGGCACCTGGCGGCTCTACATGCGTGATGATAGGAAACTTGATCGCAGCACGTATCAATTTTTCACGCTTGAAGTGGATGCCTGATTGATTCTCGAAAAGGGATGGGGGAAGGAGGAAAAAGGACATTGTCGGGAGTGATTCTCCTGACCCTTCTTGTCGCTGGAATCGTTATCTGGTTCCAGTGGAAAGATGGTCGTGGAGGCAAGGCTTCGGGTGCGTCCGGCTTTTCCGGAAACACTCAGAAGTCAGAGAGAACAGATTTAGCTTCTGATTCGCTGTCGGTCGATCCTCCGGTCGATCCTGTTGAAGAAGGGCTTGTGATTGATGATCCCACTTTCACTTTCGATGAGTTTGTTACCAAATTTGAATCTTCGAAATCGGAACGCGAGTCGTTCGCCATTTATACAGCGCTCCGGGACCGGCTTCTTTCCATGAATGAAGAGGCCGCCGCAAAATTGATCTCGGACTATCTGAATTCCGGCAAGGATGTGAATACCGATCTCGGTTTTGCGGTGGGGCCGGATGGAGTTCTGGAAACAGCACCAACTTTGCGAACACTCTTGCTCGATTTGTTGATGCAGTTTGATCCGGCCGGTGCGGTGGATTTCGCCCGGGACTTGATTGCAAATCCTGCTTCAGCTGATGAGTATGCAATGGCTCTCCGAAACCTTGCCTGGTATGATTTGAAAGGGGATATGAGAGTTGAGGTGGGGAGCGCATTTTCGGCTATGCTGGATCAGACTAAATGGCTGAGCAGCCCCAGTGATGGATTCCTGGAAGCTTTTGACCTCGCCATTTTTGTCGGAAACGAGCAGGCGGTTTTGGATTTGGCCAGCGTCATCAATCTGGAAGATGATGATGGGACTCTGGTCGAAAACGGGGTATCGCGGGCGGCGTTTATGGCTCTTGATCGGCTTGCTCTGGAAAATCCGGATCTGCTTCTCAGCATGATCGAAAGGGATCCAGAGTTTCTTGAACATGCTCCGAGGCAGCGCGCCTCGATTATGGCGCGACTGGATGTGAGAGAACCGGGGAGAGGAGCTGCGATTTTAAAGTATCTGAATTCGGGGATTCCGGCGGAGGAAATCAGAGGCTTTGCGAAGGCATTTCCCAATCAGAATTTTAGTTTTGGGAATCGGCTTGTTTCATCTCAGGAGGAATCGAACTCAATTGCTGAGGTTCTGGAAATCGATAAGGCTTCACTGAAATGGGTAAGGAATAGTCTGAATAAGGGGAGTTCCGAGGAAGTGACCAATGCTATCGCATCGATCGGGAATCGCCTTGAGCGTTACATCGCTGATGCAAAAAAACGCGGGGGAGATCCTACAGAAGTCCCCCCGCTTGAGTAAAAGTCAGTGGATAAATCGTTTGAGAGGTCGGTGGGTGCGGATATGGTCAACACTTGTGTACGATGATGGTAACGGGAACGACAGATATTGGATTTGAAGAGATGCTCCGGCTTCTGGGCGAAGTGATCGATCCTTCCCGTTTGGCCGATGTGGATACCGAGGCAATGCGGGATTCATTTATCAACGGTGGATCAGTTATCGACTGGATTCTTGATAATGTGGAACTTAGCGAAAGCGAGTTCACGGCCGCTCTTGCAGAAAATACAGGAATCGATTGTGAGCAGGACCCGGTAATCGAGCCGGATCATTTTGAGAAATTGAAAAAGTTTTGTGGGCCGAACCTTGGGATTCGCTATCGGGTGCTTCCTTTAGATGGGGACTTTGGGGATGATGGTGAGGTATTTTCGATCACACTCGCCCAATATGATCCTCTTTCGACGCTGGACCGCCTCATGGTTCGCCGGGAGATCGAGTGCCCCATTAACTGGGTTCTTTCACCCCGCAGGAAAGTTAAAGCAGGGCTCCAAAAGCTTTACGGAGTGGGCGGAAATATCCTCGAAGATTTGATTTCAAATCGGGAGTGGGACATCGAGGAGTTTGATTTTAAAGAAAAAATCAACGTGATCGATGACAACGATGAGGAGGCTTCCGTCGTTAATTTCGTAAATCAGATTTTGAACGAAGCCCTGAAGCAGCGGGCGACGGATATTCATATCGAGCCGATGGCCCAGGACTTGCGGGTGCGTTACCGGGTGGATGGTGTGCTTCGAATTATCTCTGTCCCGGATAATATCAAATCGCTGCAGACCTCTGTAATTGCGCGCCTTAAGCTGATGGCCGGACTTGATATTGCTGAGAAGAGGAAGCCGCAGGATGGTCGGATTGCTCTTCAGGTTGGAGGCGAGCCAATCGATACTCGTGTTGCCACCATTCCCGGGATCGAAGGGGAAAGTATTACGCTACGTCTTCTTGGGCAGGAGCAGTTCAACATCGAGCGTCTCGAAATGTTTCCATATCTGCGGAAGGACGTCGACAACATGTTGGCCCGTCCGAATGGAATTATCCTGGTGACGGGCCCGACCGGTTGCGGTAAATCGACATCGCTGTTTTGCTTTCTTTCCGCGCTGAACTCCGACGAGTCCAAAATTGTTACAATTGAAGATCCAGTGGAGAATCGTCTTCCCGGTGCCCTGCAGATTGCGGTCAAGCCGGAGATCGATCTGACATTTGCCTCCGGTCTTCGAAGCATCCTTCGGGGAGATCCGAATGTAATCATGGTTGGGGAGATTCGGGATTTGGAAACTGCCGAAATCGCGGTGCAGGCGGCTTTGACTGGTCACCTCGTTTTCTCGACACTTCACACCAATGACTCGATTGGAGGGATTACCCGTCTCGTCGACATGGGAGTGGAGCCGTTTCTGATCGCTGCTTCAGTTCGAGGGTTTGTCGCGCAACGTCTTGTCAGAAAACTGTGCCTTGAGTGCAAAGAACCGGCCGATTATTCACCTGAGTATTTGAAACTGGTTTCGTTCCCTCAACTGCAAGCGGACAACATTTTCAAAGCGAATCCCGACGGTTGCGATGTCTGCGGGCATTCCGGATACCGTGGACGGACGGCTGTCTACGAATTGTTCAGCGTTTCGGAGAAGATCCAGGAAATGATCGTAGCAGGTGCATCCAAGCAGGAGCTGGGGCGACAGGCGATGCTCGATGGATTTGTTAATATGCGTGAATACGGATGGCAGAAGGTTGTGGAAGGGGTCACGACAATCGAGGAAGTTGTGGCTTCGACGGAAGTTGCCTAAGCGATGAGTAACTTTTCCTACAAGGCTCTGCAATCGGACGGATCTCTGACAGAGGGAACCATCGAGGGCGCCAGTAGAGGAGAAGCGGTCAGGAAAGTGGGGAACAAAGGACTTCAACTGGTGTCCATTTCGGAACTCGAAGGACGTCGAGCACCCAAATCCGGGAAAAAAGAAAAGAAGGGTGAGCTTCGCCCGGTCAAAGAAAAGGTGTCCAAAAAGTCGGGGAATGATTTTGGTGATCCGATTCGTTTGAGCTCGAAACAGCTTATCCAGTTCACCGAGGAGATGAGCGATATGCTGTCGGCCGGACTTCAACTCGATTCAGCACTGGAGTCCATCGCCAAACGCAGTGAATCGGACGCACTTCGGGACGTAGCCAGCGCCTGTTATGAAAGAGTTCGGGAAGGGATGCCTCTTGCAGGTGCCCTGAGGGCCTCCTCAAAAAGTTTTTCGACACTCTATTGCAACCTGGTTTCTGCCGGGGAAGTCAGTGGTGCTCTTGATGAAATTCTGAAACGGCAGGTCAAATACTTGAACACTCTGGTTGAGTTGAAAGGGCAGCTCATCACTGCGATGATCTACCCGGCATTTCTCGTTGCGTCGGGTATCGGGGTGACCGCCATGTTCATGTTCTTTCTGATTCCGAAGTTGGAGAAGTTGGTTGCATCAACCGGTGGCGTTCTGCCACCGATTGCAAAATTCATGCTGGCCCTGGGGGATTTTCTCAAAGTTTACTGGATTCCGGTGATCATTGTTTTCCTGATTCTGATTGGTCTCGTTTTCTGGATTATGCAGGACGCAGGGAATCAACGCCGCTGGCATGAGATTAAGTTGAAACTGCCGCTGTTCGGAAAGCTTCTTCGAACGCAGTTCAACGTTCAGTTTGTCGAAACCATGTCGAACCTTCTAAACAATGGAATGCCGCTGGTGCGTTCGCTTCAGTTGGTTCAAGGCACCAGTTCGAACATGTTCCTACAGGAACAAATTGAAGAGATCACTGGCCACGTTTCCGAAGGGAGCTTGCTTTACCGGTCCATGGAACGAACCGGGGCCTTTGACTCCGGGCTGATCGACATGGTTCGGATCGGTGAGGATACCGGAAACCTGGCGGCGTCGATGACGAAAGCGGGTGACCGGCTTGACCGGGAATTCAAACGTTCCATCGACCGTCTCGGGACAGTGATACAACCACTGATTATCCTTTTGATGTCCGTTCTCGTTGGAACGATGGCGTATATGATGATCTCGGTGATTTACGAGACCATTGGAGCCTTGCAGAAACGGTAGTTTTTCAATATACTTTCCCCGGGCGGAAAATGGATCCGGTTCTGTTTAAGCTACTTGAAGGAGGATATTGGATGAAAGTATCGAAGATGAGAAAAATTCTGTTGGCCTGTATTTTAGGGGCATTGACTCAAGCTCTACCACTCAGTGCGATCGCTGTTCCTGCCAGTTCGGTGAAGATACCCGAGGCGAAAAAGTCATTGGAAGAGGGGGAATGTGCCGGAATGATCAAGGCTCTTCATACAGCGTTGATTCGTTATAAAACCAGAGGAGGGCTCTATCCGACGACGAAGCAGGGTTTGGGAGCATTGGTGGTGAAACCGCTTGAGGGCCCGCAGCCGAAGAGATTCAAGTCACTTGTGAAGCCGGATGCTCTGATTGATCCTTATGGGAATCTCTTTCGCTATTGTCTTCCAGGAACCATTAATCCGAAATCCTTCGATCTCTTTTCGGTAGGCAAGGATGGCAAGGAAGGGACTGCCGATGATATTGGAAACTGGTGATTTCGATTTCCCTGTTGCGCAAAGTCAGCCGTCGAACTATTTTATTTTATGAAAGCTACCCGCCGATCAATCCGCGCCGCGTTTACCCTCATGGAGATGTTGTTAGTTTTGGCAATTATTTCTCTCCTCTTAGGGATGGGGACTTACATGATGGTTGGTGTCCTCGATGGCGCTGAAGAAGGCCGCGTAGGCGGGGATATCAAGGCTCTCGAAGGTGCCTTGATCCAATACCGAACTCGTGGTGGTTTATATCCTACAGAGTCTCAGGGCCTGATGGCTTTGGTAAAGAAACCAACCGATGGACCGCCGCCGAAACGCTACCGGGCCACAATTAAAGAAGCGGCAATTACAGATCCGTGGGCCCAGCCTTATCAGTATAGATACCCCGGAACCCGGAATCCTGATTCCTACGACTTGTTTTCGAGGGGGAAAGATCAAAAAGAGGGCACGGAAGACGACATTGGAAACTGGTAAGGTCCACGCACTCAGAAGACCAGCGGCTGGTTTTACGCTGCTGGAAATGATCATCGTGCTCGCGGTGATTGCTCTGTTCTCGGGCCTTTTCGCGATGCGGTTCGGTGATAGTAAGGCGGAAGCCTCACTCACTGACGCTTCACATCATTTGCGCAAGATGGCTCACGAGGCCAAGTCCTTGTCTTTCACCTATAAAACTGACTATTTCATTGTTCTCGAGAGCAATAGTTTTCGTCTTACACAGAAGAGACCCATCGATGAACCTCTTTTGGGTGCTGCGAGTGACGGGAAATCAGTGAATATACCTGCGGGGGTGAATTATCAGGTCCGACTACCAAATCAGCGGAAGTGGCAGGCTCCCAGGGGGCTTGCCTGGCATTTTCGCAGCTCAGGTCTTTGCGATCCACTTCTGGTTCGCTTTTCCAGCGGGACTTCCTACGTCGCTCTTGATTTCAATGTGCTCACCGGTCGCGCCGATGAGACTTCATTCTTCGAATGAGCGGGTTGGGATCGCCCGGATTTTTTGAGGAGCAGGTGCCGGAATCGAAACATCTATATTGACGTCTGTAGCCGGGGCCACATATCCGGAAGTTTGGGGCGGACTGTAGGACTCAACCTCGACTTCAGATCTCCGTTTGCGGGGCGCAGCTGGATCCCGATTTTTCTTCTTGAAGAGATTCTTGAAAAAGTTGATGCGTTTCTGAGGGGAATCAAAATCATGAGACTCGAAAGATTCCAGATTGTTCTCGGTGCCTACTGCAAAACCCTCGCCCGGCTTTCCAACGCGAGTGCGTTCAAGCATGTCCTGATCGACTTCCGAGAATTCCCCTTCATTGTTTATTATTTTCGGCTGGATGAAGATCAGGAGTTCCTGACGGGATACATTGTCGACCGTTGAGCCGAAGACTCTCCCAACGAAAGGGAGGTTCGCAAAAAGAGGGAGTCCTGATTCCGCTTTCGATTCGCTTTCGGAGATCAATCCGCCAAGCAAAACGGTTTGGCCATCACCGACCATGATCGTTGTGCCGAGAGCCTGTGTCCCGATTGTAGGGATCTGGTTCCCACCGATGGTCTGAGAGCCAATAATATTGTCATTCGACTGATTAATCTTCAGTGTGATCTGTCCATCATTGTTGATAAGTGGAAGCACCTCAACTCGCAGCAAGACATCCTCAAAATCAATGTTGGACGTCACTGTCTGGTTATTGGAGTTCTGATCGAAACCAACCGACGACAAAGTGGAACGCGGAACAGCGATTCTTTGACCGGTTTGAATCACCGCACGTTTATTGTTGATGGTGTAAACGGTAGGTCGTGAAAGGACCTTGAACCGGTTCGTATTGTTCAAGGTGGAAACAAATCCGTCGAGGAGCGCGTTGACTTGCCCATAGACCGTTAGCCCCTGTGCTGCCGGAAGGAGATTCGCGGGGTCTGTCAGGGACTGAATGTCGAGAAGCGTTTGTGCGGTTCCGCTTCGTCCTTTGAAGGAGCCGGCAAATTCGTTTCCGGCGGGATCCAGAGACCGAAGCATATCGAATCCCAGTTCGAAGTCATCACCCAGGTTCAGCTGTGCGATTACTGCTGAAATCTGGATCTGCACCGGCTTGCAATCCATCACATCAAGAAGCTCTTCGATTAGATGAAGATGTTCGGGAGGACCGGAAGCAATCAAGGTGTTTTGAGTGTTGTCAGCAATGAGGAGCGTTTTGTCGATGACGAGAGACTGCGGCCCGATATCAGGATCCTGTCCTGCTCCGCCGAATGCTGCTCCCGCTCCTGAAGTTGAATTGCTGCGATTGCTGCCAAACCCTGAAGAAGAATTGCTGCTACTGTTCCCGCCGAGACCTCCGGCTCCGCCTGCCTGGCCGGAGCTTCCACTGAGGCCATTATTTGCCTGTGCGCCATCAGTTCCGCCTGATATTTGAGCGGCCTGAGTGTCTTCACCACCGTGACCTCTCAGAAGCGTGTCTCCGGCGATAGGGAGAAATGACGCGACAGTGATATAGTTTAATTTTCTTCGGATAAAGTTCGAAGTCTCCAGAGGTGCATCAAGGTGCATAATCAGCCCTTCAATTTGCTCCATGTCAGTAGGGGAGGCGACGACCAGAATCTTATTCACCCGGGGAATCGGGCGGACTTTGGGTTTGATCGTAGTTGCCTGTGCTACATTGCCAGCAGCCTGAACACCGGCGCCCGGCTTGCGTTCCTGAGCCCTTGGCGTTGAAGGAGTCCCCGGTGCGGAAGAGGAAGACGAGGTTCCGGATACATCAAGGTCAAGGATGTCTGCGAGAGCTTCTGCGACTTCCTCGGCATCCGCCCGTTCCAGATAAAACGCTTTGTCGATGCTCTTTACAGGAGATACATCAATACTCGGCTGGAGTTCCAGCATGTGGCGAATCACTGTGGCACTTTCAGTCACGACAATCGCAGACGCATTTGTGAGGGCGGTGACTTTCCCGTAGGGGTGAAGGTCAACGATATCGGTAAATGCTGTAGCGGCGTCTTCGGATGTCAAATATGTCACCGGCATAATGAAGGTGACGACTTCATCATTTTTCGGAAGATCGAGTGGCGACGTTACCACCCTTAATCCTTCACTGGTCAGCTTCTTGTCAGACGCATAAGCAATGATTTTCAACTCATCCGGTTTGTTGGTGGGGATAAGTGCATATCCATTGAGGAGGAGACTCTTTTCAATGAAAACAGCAGCATCTTCCTTAGAGACTTTCCCGGAGGTCTGGATGTTCAGCGTTTTATCCTGAACAGTAGCATCACGCACGATCTGCTTACCGGTGTACAGCTCGTAAAAGAGAAGTATCGTCGGAATCGGTGTATTCGGAAATTGGACGCTGACTTTTCCTTCCGGAGATACTTCAGGCAAAACGGGTGCAGGAGCTTGATCCGGTGGCGGAGCCTGTGCAGAGGATTCCTGACGAACGAGCATGGTCGTCAGAAACAGGGCGATTAAAAAAATACGAAACGATTTCATCGAAATATTTGGTTGTGAGTGTTTGTGGGAACGTGTAGCGCCGGCCGCAAGATACTAGGGACTTGGTGGCGGCACTTTTCTGCGCTGAGAACGATTTTCCATGCGTTCTTCCGCTGTGAGCTCTTCTTGAGGATCAACTTGCTGTGGCGGGCTCTTTGCCTGGCCTGTTGAAGAAGTCATCGGTTTCAGAGCCGAGTTTCCAGGAGGCGGTCGAATACCCCCGGCCGAGGTTTTATTTCGGGCATTTGGATTCGGTTTGCTTGCGACGGGAGCATGGATCGCCTGCGTTAGCATGGATTTTTTAAATCCGATTTGTCCGGACTCAGTGCCATCTGTCATTTCAATAGTGGATGCTTCGGGATTATTCGACGGACTTGCATTTACGATCCAGTAGGGAACCCCCTCCGTCTGCTTGTTGGTGATCATGAAGGTGCTTTCCTTCTCGGTATCCCGGAGGAAGGCAATCGGACCGGTGATATCGTCATCGATCAAGCCTTCAAGCACAATCGCCTGAGCAAAATTTGATGAGATACTGGTTTCAACCGCTTTGACCACCTCTCGGTGAAATGCTGATTTACCCCATTCCTTTGTGTATCGGCTGATGGGTTGTGCCGATGGAATAATTGCCTCTTCCGCAGAACCGGAAAAGACTACGGAAAAGAGAGCAAAAAGAACAATGGATGATTGGCGGAAATTCATGTGTCTTTATTCTTATACCATCTCAGGAGTTCGAACTGGCACATTATTTTTCCTTCCACTTCCTTGTCCGGTGTAACTTTCATGTTCCGAATTACCCGGAAGTCTTCCGGTCGGGTCAAGGAGTGTAGCCAGCGGAACACATCTTCAAGTGTGCCTTTTGCTACGAGAGTCACTGATGACTGGGTGTAGTTTGCCTCTACTACCGTCGGGCGCAAATCAAGGTTCGATGTCTCAATCCTGTCGTTGTCCGCCGCGAGAGCTTCCTGATATAGCGATTGCTCGATCTCTGTTGTCTCCTCGAAAGTGGGTTGATTCACTTCCAGCCAGGTAGAGCGACTGTTCCACATTTCGCGCTCTTCGAAATACGTTTCTATGGTGAGCCAATCCTGGTCGAAGGCGTCCCGCTCGATTTTGAGGGCACTTATCTTTTTGGAGTAATAATCCCACGCGACGAAAGTACCCCCCAGAAGGCAAATCGCCAACAGCATCGTACCGAGTCTGCGTTCACTTCGAGTCATTGTTCCGGTAATTCAGGTAAGGAGCCGATAGCTTCCAGCGTGAACAGGTCCACCTTTTTTTTCGGCTGCTTGATTGTCCAAATGTAGTTTGCCAGGGAAGGTTCTTTCTCGATTGCCCCTTTCAACTGAATCCCAATAGACATCGCGGAAGCCTCCCCGCGGACAATCACTTTGTTGCTGTTTTCGATTTCGAAAGAAGCAATCCGAAACCCTTTATCGGGAATGAGTGTGGAAATACGGTGGAGAATCTCGATCGGGGAACGTTGTGGATCAACAGCAGGAGCCATTACTTCCCACTTGTCGACCGCTGCCTGAATGGTTTCCATTTCGGGAGTGTTCTCCTTGATCTTTGTAAGCAGAGCAGCGTTTTCCCGCTCGACCCATTTGATATGAAGGAAGCCTGCGATCAGCAGAAAGATGAGGAGAGATATGAACACGGCAAGAAAGGTCGCATTCTGTTTCCGGCTCTTCTTTTTCAGTTTGGTTTCGGAAATCTGATGAGGCTCAAATTTCCAATCACCTGCCAGGTCGAAATCGGGCACCGGCTTCTTTTCAAAAGCTACCGGAATATTAAACTCCTGCTGCAGTGCTTGATGAATTTCAGAATCCCAGTCCGCCCATACAACAATTTGTTCGGGAGCTTGGATATATCCTTTCGCTGCGAACTCGATGGCCGTCAGCGAAGTGTCTTTGGCGACATGGGAAAAGGTGGGATCCTGACCCATGTTTTGAACATGGACCCAGCCACCATTCCGTCCGTATCCGGCAACCCACCTGGGCCCTTCTTTCCATAGCGCGACCGCATTTGCCGGTGGCTTAAAAAGTGCGTGCTGTGGGATAAATCCCGTCCAGTTGGTCTTGATTCTCGATGAATCGGGTAAATTCCACGGAATAGCGACACTGTGGACAAGAGTCTCCGCGCCATTTTCCTCCACGGCCTGCCAGTCGACGAGGCGTCCCGTACCTTTTTCGATTTTCACACCGAGCTTTTCCACTTCGACGTCGACGACCTGGGAAATGATTTCGGGATCCTTGCTTTTGATCCATTGAGGAAACGACACAAGGTCGTAAGCAGGAATGGCATACACTGCGCGGGCAGGGGCATCCATGTCCTGAAGAGGAGCATGTTTTCCCTTTGCCGTGTCCGGCAGGTGAAGCCAGCCATTACCGGTTTCATCCACCAGGTAGGCCCAGTCTGATTCTTGACGACTCATTGAATTCGGCGGGTTGACCATTGGAGGATTTCACCGCGGTCGCCATTGTATTGAACACTTACTGTCCTTTCAACCTCTATTGATCCGAAGCGGCCAATAGAGATCAAACGTTTTACCGGGTCTTCAATCGAGAGTCGGGATTCGACGATGTCCCGGATGCCTTCATTTACCTGGAGGATATTGAGGGCATCCTCGACGGATTCAATCTTCGTATCATCATCCGATCCGAGAATTCCGTCGGGGCCATTGCGGGTGGATACCAGTTGTTGCGCATACTGAAGCGGGCACTGACAGGTCGCAGCAATCATGTCAGGATCGGCTTCGTTCAAATCCAACTCGCCCTGACTAAGAAGGGTGAAGTAATTCCGCCAGTCCGGTTTTGCATTTTGCACCAGGGCAAAGCCTTCGACGAGAGGGGCCTCCTCAAGAGAGCTGAACTCACGATTGTAGGGATGGTTGATCCGTTCCTGGGAAAGGTAGAAACGATTCTCAGCGCCTATGCCGGTAGGTTCATCATCAGGGTCTACCCAGTCTGTCAGTGCATCGACCACATTGATCGCTTCATCACTGCGGAGTCCCCATTGATAAAATACTTCCTCCAGGACGATTCGGTGTTCCGGATCGAGTAAAAAGTTGAGGTTCAAATAGCCGCCTTCGCTTCCAATTCTGGCCGAGTAGGACTCCATTGCGCTGATGCTTCTGCTGAGGCTCAGGTCTCCCGGTGGCATTCCCGGGTGGGAAGCGAGGGCAATCCCACGGTCCGCCATTTGCTCGGCTATGAAAATTCCCGAGGAATTACCGGCAGCTTCCAGTTCAACAAAGAGGAACTGCGCCGCCGTGAAAACGGCAATACTGAGTAGTGCGACCACCCAGAGCACGGTCATCAGCGCAGCAGCTCTGCATTTTTTTTCGATGGTTTGGAGGCGGGATAATCTCATGATTCACTGGCTTTCAGGGTGCCAGAAAACGATAGTAGTGGGTTCTGTGTCCTCAGGGAGGCGCAGCTTCATTTCGACAAAAGAAGAGCGATAGTTTCCCTCCAGCGTTTGCCTCCATACCCGGGAGGCCGTGTCATAAAAGCGCCAGCTTACCTGCCTAAGGCGCGGGACCAGCTCGACAAAAGGAGCATTGATTCTCGAGAAGTCTTTCTCCTTGGCATTCTGAAATTCATCCGCACTGACGTAGTAGAGGCCGGCGCGAATCAATCCGTCAGGCTGGATCTCAGCAGCAAAAATGACACGCTCAATTTCTTCCGTGGTATTGAATCCAAAATCAAAAGCGTTGGGAGCATTCACGAGAGACAGGTAGGTGTTGTAGTTGTTTCCTTTTTTCGCAAAATCGAACTCCAGTTCCGCATCCGCCGGCATTTCCTCGAAATTAACCCGACAGGTCTCGATCAACCTCAGCCGAACTGCTTCCTGATCCTGGAGAATCGAGACTTCCTCGATCAACTCACCGGTGGCCCCAACGAGAGCAAAAACCCCACTGATCAACAATACGAATACGCCCATGGAAATCGTCACTTCCAGAAGAGTGAAAGCTCGGGATCGATTCGGGCTGTGAAAATGAGAAGTCATTCGTAAAAAGAACAGGTCCTTTTGAAGTAGCGGACTGTTTCAGAACATGCCGGGGTTAGCAAGCGTGGATGCCACATCTATTTCCAGTTCACGACCGCTGGCCCGCCGTTGGATCGCGGAAATCGTGATCTCGAAAAGACCGTCCAGGGGTTCCCCCTTCGATGTCTCCACATCGGCGCGAACGACATTGGTTCGAAAGTAAAACCCTTTGGAATTCATGGGAGTATCCCGCGAAACAGCACGAAGGTCAGGATCGCGGGCAGTCTGCACCAGAATTGACCGAAGTTGTTCCCTGACTTCTGCTTCGTCGGCGGCATCTACCACCGAAACGCTGATGAGGTTCATCGTTGAAGCCAGAGCTACGGCTGTCTCTTATACACATCTGACGCTGCCGACGAAGAGGATAGTGTAGAT
>CAJXQE010000124.1 GCA_913058215.1 uncultured Verrucomicrobiales bacterium | reverse complement strand
CTATCCTCTTCGTCGGCAGCGTCAGATGTGTATAAGAGACAGGTTTAAAGTTTAGGGGGGGGAAGTAAAAGGCTTCGCCATTGTCATTTCAGATAGAGGACATTCAGTCTATTTCCACGCCGAGCGCCAGGAACACGCCACGGGGGCAAAATCGAACCACGCGTCCTTTCCGAAGCGCCGTTGGGATTTTTTCGCTTTGGGCCCAAAAATGGATTTGCCGAACAGATACCTGCAGAACTGAAGCGATCTGCTCAGCCGTAGCTAGGTCGGGAAGCCCATTAAGGAGGGATCTCGTTTGTCGCGGTAAATTCTCAGCATTCTCAGTCTGCTCCTGTGTCTCTCTTTTCATGAGACAAAATCCACCAAGAGCCGTAATTTTCAAGGCTTTCAATGTTTGTAACAACCTCTAAATGAGTGAATTATAAAAGTTTTTACCGAGCCAAAAAGGATTCACGAAGACTTTTTTGGTATTTTTTTTCGGAAGCTCAACGGGTTCCATGTTCAGTTTTTTGAATATCTTTTTTTGCTAGTTTGGTCGCAGACAACCATTGACCTGAATAATAACCTCATGAAATACTCCAAATGGGGTTCCCTCTCTAGTTGCTGAAAAAGGAAAGCCTATGCGAGAGGGTGAAATGCCAGCCCCACTACCCCCGGTTCAATGACATTTCGTTCCGCCTTTCACCTTTATCCGACACGTCGATGAAAAAGAAAAATGAACCCGAGCCTACGGAAGAGAGCAGAGAAGCGAACGATTCGCCTCCCGGGAAAGCCCCCTCTGGAATTGAGCGCGACCTGGGTATCGCCCACCTGGCGTTAACTCTGCTTGAAGCTCCCTCTCGCAGGGAAGAAATAGGTCATAAAGATCAAGACCTGATCCTTGCCATAAGACAGGCAAAAAGCCTCCTTCGGCTCGCCAGTCAAGTCGACCTTGAGGTTGAGATCTACCGAGTCTTCGAGGAGGATGTTTTTCTGTCTTGTGAAGAGATTAGCATTCACCTCAAAGAGAATTGCCAATGGCCGTGCCTTGATTCGGTATACCTTGTCACAGAGGCGGTTAAGGAAATTCTCGAATCGATTCACAGGGAAATTCAAGAACATCGACAGCGAATGGAGCGACTTGCCCAGAATCGATCGGGCAACCACTTTGAAGTATCCGAAGCCGCTGCCAACATCCGCTGGGCCTTCAACGACTTATCGATCGGAACCGAACTCCGAAAGTTGCTGGGTCCTCAGTCTGAAGCCATTCTTCAATCAGCGACCAATCAACTGATCGAAAGAGTTCATGAGTCTTTGGAAAAGGAGGGAGAGTTGGAAGAATGCCCACCCAGAGTATCGGAAGAGTTCTTCCACAAAGTCTGTGATGGATTAACCTACGATTCCTACCTCGGTCACATCGGGACGATTGACGAGATCAACTCTACGCTTCTTCGCGCTGTCCTCGAATCACTCCAAGAGCGTTTCGAGGAAGGCCTGCAACCAATCGACAATGAAAGCATGCTCAAGGACCTAGAGAGCATCGACCAATGGATTAGTAGTGGTACGACCCTCCTATTGGGAGGAGTACCAGTGTTCGCGGAAACGATCGAAGCATTGACGATTCAATCAAGCGGTTCCGACGCTGCAAAAGATCTAAAAGAGCTGTTTTACCGGGAACTGAGTGAATTGGCGAACAAGTGGGCAGTGCTGAGAATTACGGAAGAAATAACGCTAGAGACGAGCAAACGATTGCAGGAAGACATCAAGGAACTCTCCCTGAATTACAAAAAATTGAAGGCGACGGACTGTCTCGATGAAGATGAGTTAGATCGATTCCGAGAATTCCCTCACTGCGCAGATGCCGTCCTCGAATGGTTGCAGGGAAACAGAGTTCGCCCGAGACGTTTCATTCATGATTTCAGCGCCAACTCTGCCGAGACAATTAGCGAGAACTCCCGCAGTTCCCTCGAAAGCCTCGTGATAGGGAGAATCGCCGAGTTCCAATCCTGCATTCTCGAGCTGGATTACTGTCTAGGAGGCTCATTTATACCATATGAAAAAAGCGCCAACGTGTCCTCTCGAATTAAAGAACTTAATGTTCAGCTACAAGAACAAAAGAGGGAAGTCACTTCTCCTTCGGAGCCTATTCGCAAGGCAGCCCGAGAACGAGCTACTAAACTACTCGATGCAGTTTGCTCAAGGAACCCAACGAACTTCAATCCCGGAAACCTCAACCCCCGCCTTCTTTTCGAGTATGCCGCGGAACGCGGCATCAAAAAGCTCGGCAGGAAGCGTGACCAGAGCATCGTTACCGAAGCGACCAGCTTGAAACATGACTGCGTCATCTACCCACCAAAACTATTTGCGCTAGGTCTCGAGAGGCATTCATGAACTCGACCGGTCCGGCGCCCACTGCTTTCTAGTCGAGGGGCGAACAGGTCACCGTAAAAGGATCCAAGTTAAAACCCGGCAACCACGACGGCAACAAACACGCCTGGCGGTTTTTAAGGGCAGTATTTGGGATGACGGAATATAAGATATCGCCAAAACTCAAAACCAAAACCTTCATAACCCGTTGATCATTAAGGGTACCAACAGCGGGAATCGAACCCGCACGAGTGCAATACTCAACGGATTTTAAGTCCGGTGCGTCTACCAATTCCGCCATGTTGGCATGGGTGAAAGCAGTTTGTGTCCGGAGGGACAACAATCCACCGATTGATGAGTATTTCCTACACGGCTCGACCGCATCCCGCAAGCGAATCCTGTTCGTGATAAATTTCCCGTTTGGCTGCCTGAATCGATGAGCTATTATTTCCCATGCGTAAAATCCACTTGTTCACCACTTTGATTCTCCTGATTTTTACCGGATCTGCAATCGCTCAGACCGGGAAGGGAAAATCGAAAGCGAAGAAAAAGCCGGAACCTTTTGCCTGGAGCAACCCGCTTTCAGGGGAGCAACTGGCCAAATATAGTCTGCCTGAAGGCCTGAGCCATCAAACCTTCACCAGCCCATCGATAGGAACTGAAGTCGGGTATTTCATCTACCTTCCGGAGACTTATAAAGAATCCGGCGATACAAAATTGAATCTGGTTTTCCATCTTCACGGGGGCCGTCCCGGCAGCGAGAGGAAATCGATCAAACTCTCCAAATACGTGGATGCTGCGATCAAGGCGAAGACCATTGAACCAACGATTTATGTCTGGCCCAACGGAGGTCCAATGAGCTGGTACAACTATCCTCAGATTGAGAACGGCCACGGAGAGGATGTTTTCGTGAAAGAACTCATCCCTCACATTCAAAATAAATACCGGGTCAACAAAATGGCCATCGAGGGATTCAGCCAGGGTGGCCGCGGAACCACCCGCATCATGTTTCAGTATCCGGAACTCTTTGTGTCTGCAGCCCCGGGAGGATCGGGCTACGAGCCGGAAAAACGGATTCAGGAGAATGATGGAGCCGAGAGTGAAAAAGTGAAATTTGCAAAAGGCTACAACACCTGGGACCTCGCCGATGTATACGCCAAGCGCGACGAAAAAACCAAACTGCCCATTATTCTCTGGGTCGGCACGAAAGGGTTTAACTACGAATTTAATCTCAAGTTCTCAAAGAACCTCAAGTCACTCGGCATTCCTCACGAAATGCTGGTCGTCGAAGGGGCAGACCATTCTGCAGCGAAAATCTATGAAGCGAAGGGTGATGAACTGATGCAGTTTCACCAGAAGAACTTCTCAGGTTCCAAGGGCCATTAAAAACGGTGGTCGATTTCAAATCAGCTGCCGCTTCTTCACATTGAGATACTGCGTCACCGCTTCGGTACAAAGTTCCTCATGATCCGGGACACTCATCTCCACACCGAGATTGCTGAGAAGTTTCCCTGTGTCCCGAAGTTCCTGCCACTGAAAATGGCCGCCGAGGCAATCGTAGATTCCTGAAGTCAGCTCCGGCTCAACTTGCCGGGAAAAGAGCTGATGCGCCTTTTCAGGGCGAACCATATTGACCAGCACGAGATGCTGCCGCGCGATCAACGGGAGAGCTTCGTAGAAATGCTCGGCGGTCAGCGGATCGCTCAAGTCAACGAGCATCACAATCAGAGCCCGCCTCGTCAGCCTTTGCCGCAAGCTGATCATGAGTTGTTCAAAATCCGGAGCAACCGGTTCAGGTTGCAGGGTATAGAGTGCATCGCGCACAATGTTGTAATGCTGCTTTCCATTTCCGCTGCGAATGAAGCGATCCACTTTGTCGGCAAAACTAATGAACCCAAAAAGGTCGCCCTGCTTCTCAGCCACAGAAGAAAGAACCAGCGAACAGTGCAGGAACCGCTCCAGCTGACTTGAGATCAAATACTCACCACCGGCTGAATTTTCATCGTAATCCCAGTCGCCCCCTTCTCCGTCCTCAATCGGAACACGAATTTCACGGCCGCTCAATCTCGAGTGATCCACCACCACGTAGACCTCCTGGGTTCTCTCAATCTGATAGGTTCGCGTCACCGGCATTCTGCGTCGGGCCGTCGCTTTCCAATCGATGTCGATGTAGTCATCGCCCGGCTGATAATCGCGAAGCTGTTCAAAGTCCCGTCCTTTCCCCACCTGCCGGACAACGTGATTCCCATCACTACCGCGAAGGAGAAACAAAGCAGAAAGCCTCTTTCTCTCGAGTGTTAAATCCGGATACACTCGCACTTCTGTGTCGATCTCGTATTTCCTGCGCATCAACCAAAGCCTCAGTGCCGAGGGTGTTTCCAGGTGGAGTTCTTCGATAAAATATTGGCCGCGCTTCAGCGGAATGAGCGGGTATTCAACGCTCCTGGTCTTCCCCGCTTCCACATCAGTGAGCTTACCAATGACACTGCCTTTGCTACGAAAGAAACGGGAAATACTCAGCCCGTATCGCAGCCAGCGTAGAGCAGATCCGCGATTGGAGAAAACAATTGGAACATCCAGCTCACGCCCTTTGGTGCAGCGAAGCATCCCGGGAACTTCGCAGTCCATTTGCGAAAGCCGCCCTTTGGAAATTAAAAAATCTGCGACCGCTACGAGGAAGACGAAAAAAATCACCAGCAGGGAAAGCTGTCGACCGCCCCCTGACAGATTCACTGCAGCAGTCGTTGCCGGAACGATCACGAAAAGCGCCACGCTCAAAAGCGGGAGATGAGGAACGATTCGTATCATGGGTGAGGTTGGAGAAGGGCGGTCATTTTTGACACCCTGCGGAATTACATCGGAACCTCAACGCCTTCGATCAGTTTTTGAACCGCCTCACGAACGGTCACGCCTTCGATTTCATATTCCGGACGCAATACAATCCTGTGCGAAAGAACCGGATAGGTCATTGAGCGAATATCATCCGGAGTCACAAAATCTCTTCCTTCGATCGCTGCGAGAGCCCGGCTGGAAAGCAAAAGCGCCTGAGTCGCCCTGGGACCTGCTCCCACCTGTATGCTATCGAGAGTTCGCGAGAGCCGGACTATTTCCACGACATAGGATACCAGCTCCGGTTTAATCGTGATTCCTTCGAGCGCCGTTTGCATCCGGGCAATTTCCTCTGCACCGAGAACCGGCTCAAGGCCTCCCCCGGCGAGAATTTTCTCCGGCGAAGCGGAACCGAGCGACTGCATGGCCAACTGCTTTTCCTCCTCATCTGAAGGATAATCCATCTCCACCCGAAGCAGAAACCGATCCTTTTGCGCTTCAGGCAAAGGATAGGTCCCCTCGTATTCGATCGGGTTCTGAGTGGCAAAAACGGTAAAGCTGGATGGCAGTTGGTGGGTCACGCCATCGATCGTCACCTGGCGCTCCTGCATCGCCTGAAGCAGAGCGGACTGGGTTTTTGCGGGCGCACGGTTGATTTCATCAGCGAGAAGAAAGGAGGTGAAAACAGGCCCCCGAACCAAATGGAACTGCCCTTCCTGGAGATTGAAAATGTTCGTCCCGGTAATATCCGAGGGCATTAAATCAGGTGTGAACTGAATCCTCGAAAAATCTGCACCCAGCACTTTGGAAAGTGTTCTCACCAGCAAAGTCTTGGCCGTCCCCGGCACCCCTTCGATTAAAATGTGGCTTCCCGTGAAAATCGCAATCAGGCAAAAGTCGATTACTTCACGCTGCCCAATAATCACCTTCCCCACTTCAGCCCGTGCTTTCGCGAGGATTTCCCTGACCTGGTCCACATTCTCGTTCGCAATCGCTTCTTCCATTACCCAGCTTCATCGCATAAAATCCCTACTGCTGGCAAGTATAGAATAGCGGGAATCGTTCCTTGCGCGGTATTGCCTTACTGTGCAAATGTCTGGGCCTTCGCTGATGGCCGAGTCCCCTTCCACTTCCTCATCTGAAAATCCCGGCCTCTCCCGAAATCCGAAGCTCTTCGTCTGGTTCCGGATCTTTCTGAATTCGCGCTTCTACTATCCTGTCTACGCCTTGATGTTTCTCGATTTCGGGCTCACTCAGGAACAGTTCGCGACGCTGAATTTTGCCTGGGCCATTTCTATCGTTCTCCTCGAAGTTCCCTCGGGTGCGATTGCCGATCAGATCGGTCGACGGCCTTTGGTCATTGCCGCTTCGGTCCTCATGATCGTGGAAATGACGGTGATGCTCCTGATGCCCGCAGTGGATCGTTCTCAATACGAAGGCGACAGCGCAGTATTGGCCAATGCCGTTTGGATATTGTTTGTCGTATTCATGGTCAACCGGGTCATTTCCGGAGCGGCCGAGGCAGCAGCGAGCGGCGCAGATGAAGCCCTGGCCTACGATTCCCTGCCGGAAAAGGGAAGAGACACTCATTGGGCTAAACTGACGACCCGGCTCATGAAATGGCAGTCCGTCAGCTTCATCGTCGTCACCATTATCGGGGCAACTCTCTATGATCCGCAAATCGTCAAGAAAGCACTGAGTTGGATGGGAATTCAAAAAGAGATCACCCAGTTCAGCACTCTGAAGATCCCTATTTTTCTAACCCTTGGAATGTCGATTGCCGCCCTCGTAACCGCTCTCCGAATGACCGAACCGGCGAACTTCGAGCCGCCGGGAAACAAAAACCTGCGGGAGTCAATCCGTGACAGTTTTTCCCGCACTTTCAAAGCGGGCGGATGGATTCTTCATACCCCTGCCGCTCTGATGCTTCTATTGATCGGCCTGTGTTTTGACAGCATCGTCAGGCTTTATTACACCGTTGGCTCAATCTGGCTGGAGGTGATTGGTTATCAGCCGTATCAACTGGGAGTCATCAGCGTGGCCGGTTCCTTCGCTGGAATCTTCGCAGCGGTGATTGGAGAAAAACTGATTCTCAATCGTACACCTAACTTCAATTTCCGATTTCTCACGGTCCTGGTGTTCATTGGGATATTGAGCCTCGCTTTCCCGATCCGCTTCTGGTCCGTCATGTTTCTGCCGACCCTCTGGATTTCAATGCGGCTCCTTCACTTTTTCCTCTCGAACTACTTGAACCGGGTCACTGACGCAAAGAACCGCGCCACCGTCCTGAGCTTTCGGGGTCTCTCGATGAATCTCTCCTACGGAATTCTGATGTGGCTCTATGGGATGCAGACCTTGTTCCTCCGGAGAAAATTAACCGGGACCGATGCCCCGACGGATACTCCCGGAGGCGAAGAAGAATTGTCTCACCTTATTTTCACCGAAGCCACCAAATGGTGGTGGGTCTATCTTGCGGCAGTTATTTTTGCACTCTGGTTGTTCCGGAAGGTAAAAATCAGAAAGACCTGGAACGAGTTACTTCCCGCGAAAATTCGACAATAAGACTCCGATTAGCCCCTGTTCAATCGAAGAGCAGACAGGATTTAATCGTTTTCTGCGTATTCTCTACTCTCATGAAGATTTCACTGATCGTCGCCATCTCAGAAAACGGCATCATCGGGAAACACGGGGGCGGCATTCCCTGGAAGCTCAAGTGGGACGCGGAACACTTCCGGTCCTTCACGGCCGGAAAATGGATGCTCCTCGGGCGGAAAACCTACCTGGAAATGGAAGGATGGTTCACCTCTCAGACACCTGTCGTTTTGACATCACAGAGCGATTTTCCTATATTTCAAAAAGAACATCACCGGGCAGTCGACATCCAGGAAGCTATTCAGCTGGCCTCGGACGCGGGAGCAGACGAACTGGTGATCAGCGGCGGCGCTCAAGTGTATGAGACGGCACTTCCTTTTGTGGACGAAATGTTCATCACGCGGGTTCGAGAGAGGTCGGAAACCGGAGTGAAGTTTCCACCGATTTCCTCGCTCGATCAGTGGGAAACCACTGAGCTTGAATTTCATCCTGCAGATGTGGATAACAGTCACGATGCCTCTCTTGAAAAAATGGTTCGGAAGAATGGATGATTTCGCTGGCAATTCCCGCCGAATCGGCTCAAATGGGAAGCGGGCAGCGACTCCCAATCAATGACTCTTCTGATCCGCCGAAATCTTAGCCTCCTGATTGTCGTAGCCTTGGCTCTCGTCTGTTTGACAGGCTGTGGAACGAAGTTGTCTTTTGAGGAGCAGATGGAGGTTTTTAGCGGCCTTTCTCCCTGGAAGATTGCTACCGGCCTCGCTTTTTTTACGCTGATCAGCGAAGACGTCGCCACGATCACTGCGGGAATCGTCGCGAGTGAGGGAATCATCCCCTTCTGGGTCGCCGTCCTGGGAGCCTTTTGCGGCATCTACATCGAGGATGTTCTCATTTTCTTTCTCGGGAAAATCGGTGGGATCGGATTGTTGAAACGTCGACCGTTCTGCTGGCTCATCAAAGAGAAGCAGATTTTGCAGGCGGAAACGCTCTTCGAAGAGCACGGCGGGAAAATGATTTTCACGTCCCGTTTTCTTCCAGGATCAAGAATCCCCCTCTATGTTGCAGCAGGAGTCCTGAACTATTCCTCCTGGCGCTTCTGCCTCTACATGTTTATCGCAGCCGCCGTGTGGACACCGATCCTGGCGTGGATTGCAATGAAACTGGGTGACGTTCTGATTGCTTGGCTCAAGATTTACGAGACCTACGCCCTCCCCATCTTCATTGTGGCGCTTTTACTCATTTGGGCCAGCATCAAACTTTTTGAGATTCTGGCGACGCGTCGCAGCCGCCTGACTTTTCTGGCCCGGACCCGCACCCTTTACCGGAGTGTTTACTCGTTCTTTTCCCGAAAGAACAGCACTTGAAAATGAATGAATTGTCTCTTGAGAGAATCCCATTTCTCCACTAAAGATACCGCCTTCTAACTTCTCTTTTATCGTGACCTGGATATCGCTGGCTCTAAGAAACTTAATGCGTAACGCGCGTCGTTCGATCACGACTATTGCGGCGGTTGCTCTGGGCTATTCCGCCATCAATATTTTCGGGGGCTTCGCCTCTTACATGTTCGCCAGCATCAAGGATGCCCACATTTACGAACAGATTAACGGGCATGTCCAAATCTGGAAAAAGGACGCGAGAGACTATGGTGGTTCGGATCCGGCGAAATACATGATTTCCGCCGAAGAGTTTGCGCAAATTAAAGAATTCGCTCTCACCGACGAAAAAGTTGAAGTCGCCGCCGGAATTCTGGAAGTCAAAGGCAACCTCGACTTCGATGAAACTCCCGGATTCTTTTTCGGACAGGCCATGGTTCCTTCGGAAAAGGATGCTATCCATTCAAAATCCACTGCTCTAAAGAGTCCGGACGGTCAGTCTTTCACCGGAAAAGAAATCAACGACTCGACTCCCGAAGCAGTCGGTGTGACCAATGGTATGGCCTCAAATCTTGGTCTGGAAATCGGAAGCAGCGTGATTCTCATGGCGCCGTCACTCAACGGACAAATGAACGCACTTGATGCGGAAGTGTATCAATTTATCGATGTTGCCTCCGAAGCCCTCGATAATCGTTACGTTTTTCTCCCTCTCGAACTCGCCCAGTCACTTTATGACACCGACGGAGTCAGTTGTGTGAAGTTCCTCCTGAAGGAAGACGATTACACCGATACCTTTGTAACGAAGTTGCAGAGTGAGTTTCCCGACTCGGAATGGGAAGTAATCCCCTGGAATAAGATCTCAAAACTCTATGGTCGGACCAAGCAGATGTTCGAAATCATTTTCGGTCTGGTCTTCGCAATCATCGCAACCATCGTGACCATGTCCGTTCTCAACACGATCGGCATGGCGGTGATCGAACGAACCCGCGAAATCGGAACTCTGCGCGCCATCGGCTTGAAGCGCCCCGGAGTCGTCCTGCTTTTTGGAATCGAAAGTGCACTCCTCGGATTAATCGGGGCATTGACGGGGCTCACCATCACCCTGGTTTTCGCTCTGACTGTCGGCACACTGAAACCAACCTGGGAACCACCTGTCACTGCCCGCTCCGTCGTTTGGGAAATCCGGTTAATCCCCTCTGATTTGATTTTGACTTTTGCTCTGCTCATCATTTTCACTGCGCTCGCAGCAATTGCCCCGGCACGACGGGCGGCAAAACAAGGTATTGTTGATTCTTTAGGACACGTGTAAATTGCTTTAAACAACGAACTATTCTCATGAAAACTCTCCTCCTTCTTTCTCTCGGTTTTGCGCTCACTACATCTTGCGGGCTTGCCCAGGATCAGGCGCTCCTCGCAGCGGAACGTTCCCGCGGAGTCATGACTGGTAACACGGGAGTTCAGTGGATGGTAAACGTGAAAACCACGGGATCGGAAAGCAAGACGGCCTCCTTCAGTGCCATTTCCCAAAACGGCAAGATTTTTGCAGAGGTAAAGACTCCCGCCGAAGCCGAGGGCCGAAAGTACCTGGCGGAATCCGGTGGTAAAATGTGGTTCTACAAACCCGGCTTGAGCCGTCCGGTTTCCGTTTCCAAACGACAACGTCTTTCCGGCGACGCCGCAATCGGAGACATCGCCTCGACCAGCTTTGTGGATGGATACAAAGTTGCCGGGCAAACCGAGGGTGATGTAAATGGCGAGGCAGCGACGGTTTACTCTCTGAAAGCAAACTCTCTGGGAGACACCTATGCGGAGATCAAGTACTGGGTCACTAAAAGTGGAAACCTGGGTAAGAAAGCTGAGTTTTACACCAGAGGAGGCAAGTTGCTTCGCACATCCTCCATGGAGTACAACAACACAGCTAATGGCGGTCCCTTTCTTTCCCGGATGGTAATCAAGGATTCTGGACGCACCATTGATCTCAAATTTTCCGACGTGAAAATCGGATCCTATCCCGCAACATTGTTTGACCGGGAAAATCTCGGCGGTGGTAAGAAATCATCCAAAAGAAAGTAGCAGAAATTCGGGCTGCGAAGCCGACACCGAAAAACGTTCTCCCATTTATTTTTAGTGCCTGCTACTATTGTCAGACCTTCTCCCGATGATCTGCAGACCGCCACGGATCTGTTGAAATCGCTGATCCAGGTGGACACCTCAAATCCTCCCGGCAATGAACGGGAACTGATTGAGCTTCTCGCTTGGCAGTGCACACGGGAAGGTCTTACTCCCACCATTGCGGGCCCGGACCACGACCGCCCCAATCTTGTCACGAGGCTTTCAGCGAATCCGTCGCATCGCAAAGCGAGGCCACTCATACTCAGTTGTCATCTCGATACCGTTCCGGCAGATCCAGAGAGATGGACCCATCCTCCATTCTCTGCTCACGAGGAAGACGGCTATATCTGGGGACGAGGAGCCATCGACATGAAAGGTTTCGCGGCGATGGCTTTCACCGTGCTTCGCCTGATCAAGCGTTCTCGTATACCGATCAACAGGGACATTATTTTTGCTGCTGTATCAGACGAAGAAACAGGAACCGATCGGGGTTCGGACTGGCTCGTCAATGAACGCCCTGACCTTCTGGGAACTGATCCGGAGTATGTTATCAACGAAGTTGGCGGGTTTACGGTTCATCAGAAGGGCGAACGGTTTTACCCGGTACAGGTAGCGGAAAAAGGGATCTGCTGGATGAAATTGACCGTCAAAGGTAAGGCGGGCCACAGCTCCCTTCCCGGTGGTGAAAATGCAGTCGCTCTGCTTGCCGATGCCATTACAAAAATCTCAAAGGCCCGACTACCCTGGCACGCCAACAAACCCACTCGTCGGTTTTTGGAAGGATTTGCTGCGCCCGCTGGAAAATTTGCGCAACGAATGGTGCCTCTTCTCAGCAATTCGATTATTGGCCCTCTGATTCTACCTCTAGCCATTCGAGACCCCTCAAGAAGAGCATCCGTGGAAGCACTGCTCCGCAACACCGCTACTCCGACACGGCTCAGCAGCGGTCCTTCGATCAATGTCATTCCCGGCGAAGCATCTGTCATGATCGATGGCCGGCTTGCTCCGGGCCAGAAATCCAAATACCTGGTCGCTGAAGTTCGGCGGGCCCTCGGCGATCCGGATCGTGACAAATACCAGATTGAGATCGTCAAGGAATCCCCTGCCGTTGAATTCAGCACGGACACAACTCTTTACGAGCACATCAAAGACGTCATGAAAGTTCGTGACCCTGGCTGCCACGTGGTGCCCTCTATCATTCCGGGATTTACCGACAGTAAAAACTACTCCCGCCTGGGAGCGACCTGCTACGGATTTTACCCCCTGAAACTTTCTGAGGAGGTCGACTTTGCATCTCTCTTTCACGGAGATGACGAGCGGATTCCGGTCGACGGATATCATTGGGGAATCGAAACTTTGCTTCACCTCCTCAGTAGGTTCCTCACTGGATAATTTTCGCAATCAAGCCTGCTGACAAATCGACTCCGATGGCGTTACAGTCAGGGATGCGTTTTCGATTCCTGCTAGTTGGCCTCTTTTTTCTTTCCTCCTTGAATGCAGCGGAGAAACCCAATGTTCTCTTCATTTCCATCGACGATCTGAATGATTGGATTGGCTGTCTGGATGGCCACCCTCAGGTGCAGACTCCGCATATCGACAAGCTTGCCGCATCGGGAGTCAATTTTACGAATGCCCATTGTCAGGCTCCAATTTGTAACCCCTCGAGGATCAGCATGTTTCTCGGGAAACTCCCATCGACAACGGGGCACTACTTCCTGTCTCCCGGACTTCGGGATGTCGACGAGACCCGGGATTCGGAAACACTCTTCCAGACTTTCCGCAAGAACGGCTACTTCCTCTCAACTCGCGGCAAAATATTTCACGGTAAACCTGACAAGGATTCCTTCGATCATATCGAAAAGGCAGTCGGCTGGAGAAGGCCTGAGAAAAAATTGCACTACACCGTTCCAGGCAGCCACCCGCTCTGGGACTGGGGCGAAGTCGATGTTCCTGACGAAGAGCAGCGCGACTACAAGACTGCAGCATGGGCTGCTGAAGAGATTCCAAAGCTGGAAGAGAAGGATCAGCCCTGGTTTCTCGCCGTCGGATTTTCCCTTCCTCACGTCCCGGTCTATGCCTCCAAAAAATGGTTCGACCTCTATCCGCTCGAAACTCTTGAGCTTCCGCCGATGCTTAAGACCGACAGGGAGGACATTCCGGAAGTGGCCTTGCAGCTCACCGCAAATTTTACCGCACCTCGACACGAATGGATGGTGGAGAATGATGAAGTGAAGCACGCAGTCCGCGCTTACCTTGCCGCCAACAGCTTTGTCGATCATCTCGTCGGCATGATTCTGGATTCTCTTGAAAAGGCAGGAGCAAAGGAAAACACCGTCATCATTCTGTGGAGCGACCACGGATTTCATCTCGGCGAAAAACTGCGCTGGGCCAAACGCACTCTTTGGGAAGAGACGACCCGCGTCCCTTTTATGTTCGCCGGTCCCGGAGTCGCGGAAGGTGGAGACTGCCCCAAGCCGGTCGGCTTGATAGACGCCTATCCTACTTTGCTGGAACTGTGTGGTCTACCGTCCCGATCTGAGCTGGATGGCACGAGCCTCACGCCTTTGTTGAAAGACCCCAAGTCAGACTGGCATCTACCAAGCATCACCACTTTTGGTCGAAATCATCATTCGATCCGCACGGAGAAATTCCGCTACACCCACTACGAAGATGGAAGCGAAGAGCTCTATTCACATGTCGATGATCCGAACGAATGGACGAACCTGATAGGCGATCCGAAACATTCCGATATTGTTAAAGTTCTCAAGCAATGGCTTCCCAAAGAAAATGCGGAACCCGTTCCGGGAAGCCGTGGTTCTGACTCACCCCTCTACGGGGAAGACAAGGGCTTGCAGAACGCGATGAAGAAGAAGGCAGGGAAGAAGAAGTAAGGCAGGAAGTCACCCCTTCAATCCATAGGCTCGAACGGCCGTCCCGCCCCAAAAATCAGCCTTCTCGTCTTCGGAAAGATCAGCCGTCCACTCCTCAACGCACGTCACCCATTTTTGATATTCCGATTGAAGCAGGCAAACCGGCCAATCACTTCCAAACATGAGTCGGTCCGGGCCAAATGCTTCCAACACCACATCAAAATACGGACGGAGGAGATCTGCATTCCAATCGAGCCCTTTCGCCACTTCGGTGACCATTCCGCTCACTTTGCAGAACACATTTTCGCGCTTTGCCAGCTCAGCCATATTTTTTGCCCAGACCGGATCCGGAACCGCGCTGACGACTGATGGCTTGGCCACATGATCCAGCACAAACAGCTGTATAGGATGTTGATCAACCATCTTGATTGCATTGGGGATATGTCGGTGAAAAATCAGGATATCGTAAACCAAACCGAAATCGTGGAGCATTGAGATCCCCCGGTTAAAATCCTTACGCAAACAGTAGGCGTCGTCGTCCTTTCCCTGTAGCACTTCCCGCAAGCCGACAGCTTTCGGCATTTCTGTGAACCGGGCGATTTCCGTGCCGGCATTCTCTTTCGTCAAGTCGACCCAACCCACGACACCTTTGATAATATCATTCTTCTTCGCATAATCGCACAGGAACGGGTTCTCCTTCAGCTCCGTCCTGGCCTGAACAGAAATCACTCCATCAATCCCTGCAGAATCAATCAAAGGCTTCAAATCATCCGGACCAAAGCTACGCTTGAGGACATCCATCCCCTCCCCGATCCAGCCGTATGCTTCAGCCGAATAGTTCCAGAAGTGATGATGGGAATCGATTTTCATTGGTGTGAATGGTAAAGTTAGGTTCCAGTCGCCTCAAACAAAAAAAGTAAGTCCAAGAGGGTCAAATCGATCTTCCAACCCTGTCGAATCACTTCGCTCCTTATCTTTGCGGCGGCGCCACTTCCTGAACCAGTGATCCTTTATCTTCGCTCATCACGAGGACGCTGAGCTTATCCACCTGATCCAGCTCATTCGTATTCAAGCTTACGTAATCGAATTTGCCACGCAGATCCGTGTAGCCGTCTTTGAAAAACTTGACGCTGCCGTCTTTGTTCTTCGCATACACTTTCACATACACAGTGCTCAGCGGTTTCCCTTCGCCATCTTCCAGCACCTGGACCCGGCCGTAATTCTCGGCGAATTGAACCTGCAATGAGTTCGAATAAACTGCGGAAGATTTGGTCTGACCTGCCCCGACAATTTCCACGAGAACGTTTTTACTCGCGAACCTTTCCGGTATTTCAAACTCAAAGGAACTTCCATCTGCAGGCAGCGATTTCTTCTCCGAAGTGTTCGGACGAATATAACTGAACTGCCCGCTTCCACCGGATACGAACGGCTTGCTCGAAAAGAGAAATTCCAGATCCATCTCGTAGTAGTTCACGGTTACTTCTTCAATATTCTGATAAGCCATTTTCGCTTTGCGGCCTTCTGTCGTGAAGGTAAATGACGGCGTATTCGCAGCGCGGGTATCCTGTTGTTGCTCACGATCTTTCTCGTCCTGAATCTTCACATCGCCCCCGCCCATTTCTTTCACCTGATCGGCAACCTGAGCGAATTTTTCTTTCCAGCGATCCACCGGATAGTCGGCATATTTCTCCGCCAACTGTGAAGCCACCTGCGGTTCCCCTCGATAAAGCGAGGCATAGGCGTCGAGGTAGTCCAACTGCAGGCGTGTATCCACATTCTGTGGCTGAACCTTTTCGAGCCAGACGAGAGCCTCTTCAACTCGATCCTGAAGAAACAAGAAGTAAGCAGCACCCAGCTGATCGTAACTGTCGAGTTCAGGACGGTAGCTGAGCACGCTCATCATTCCGCTGTACTGATTTCGAAAACGATCGTTGAGTATTTTCCGGTCCCGTCCCAACTGATGCGAGCGGGCGTTGACCAAGGGTGAATACTCCAAGTGTTGATACCAGTGGCGCTCTACCGGGTCAATCGAGACCAGCTCGCAATCAAGATACCTGCCGCAATTGTTGAGAAAACCTTCGCGGTGAAGGAGATACTGCCGGGCGACAGGCAACTGGTCGTGAAAGATTCCGTAACTCCACAAGGTGTCGTCGTAAACGTGCTGTTGATCCAGCAGGCTTGTGACCTCGCGGAAGAAATCGAGATTCTCACGCGCTCTCCATGCGATTCGGCCCAAGTCTATTGCACGGGAATTATTCTGTTTCAAATAGTCGAGCACTTCGCGTTCGGTTCCAAACTGGGAAAGATATTCCCACGAGGCTTTGTCGAAATTGCTGAGCTTGTCCACTACCTTGAAATCAAACGGATCCGACCAGGCGATAAGTTCTTCGTTTTTGGCAACGTGCACCGGATAGTGACCAAAGACCTCTTCGCCTGATGTCTGCGGGAAGTAGAAGTAAGTTTCCACTTTTTCGGTGGAGAACGGATTTAAGCGGGCAGAAACCGTCCGGGTGTAGTCACTTCCATTCGCGGGAACAGCGCCCTGTGGGATCTGCAGAAGGAAATCGAGCTTGTGGCTTGAGGAAGTCGGATTCGTCACCACCACCTGCGCTCCATAGAGAACACCGGTTAAGAATTCATCGCTAACAAACTTGTCGACCGTCTCGCCCTGGACCATTTTCTGGCGATCATCGTTGCGGAAAAAATTCTGACTGACCAAAACGGGTGGACGATCTTCGCCGAGTTTTGCTTCTTCAATTTCTTCATGAAATACAATTACCGGTGACTTGGCTGTGATTGTCAGCTCATTGTCTTTCACGGTGAACTCTTGATCTTCTGCATCGAAGGGGAGATCAAGAACTGCCAGGGCAAGAAGCATTTCGGCGAAACTGTTCGTGGCTGCCGGAAACTCGCGGGAATAAAATCCTCCGTTCCCGTCCCAGTCGGCAAAATCCCGCCAGAAATCATTCACCCTGATGAGATCCGCATTTTGCTCTGCGATGAGGCGGTGATAATAATTGTTCTCCGCCCATTCTTTGGTCGACTGCAGCTTCCGGAAAAGCTGCCGCCCCCGGGAAAGTCGACGCATGTCCTCTAGCTCGCCCAGCTCCTCCTCCAGATTCAGACCAAAATTGTCTTTCAGGCCTTCACCACGCTCTTCGGACAGCTTTTTGCCGAGCATCATTCCTACATCCGAACCTGCTCTTCCTGCAGAACTCAAATTTTGGGCGGCGACATCTCGTATACCTTGGGCGCCACGGCCTTTCGTCAGAGCCTTCATTCTCATTGCGGGAAGAGGTGCCGCGGCCGGAGCCGGTGCATCAAACGCCATACCGGCGAATGCCACGGACGCTGTTGCTGTATCATTCAACTGAGCACCATCGGCGTCGGCGAAATCATACCTCACACCTCCCGACATTCTTCGTCCCCGAAGGGCGCTGCGGAAGAAGAAGGATTTCTTCTCAACATCCACGGGAATCAGCTCCACAAGATCTCCCACATGACGCTTCATGATTCCCGGCTCATCACCACCAAGGCGACGCGCCAGCAGAATACGCTCTACGATGTTGAGTCGTCCAAATTTCCATGGGCTGGTAAATTCTTTCAGATCCGAACCGGTCAGATAGTGATCCATAAAAGTCTTGTCCCGCTTATTCTTCAGGTAAGGTTGAATAACGGTTTCGAAAAACTTAGGATCTTTCCGATAAAGGAAGAAGTTCAACTCGTGACTGGCATAATCTGAGTAGAGTTCTTTTTTGCGTTCCGCCGGAAGGGTATTCCAATTCAACACAAAAGAAAACTCGCTGAAGTTCTCCTCCGCATTTACACCAAACATTGTTCCATGAACCGCGCGGAGAGTCTCGTAGGTTTCCATTTCGGAAGCCCGCAGATCGTCGATTGTCAGAGAGTCTCCGGCATTAAGCAGAGTTACATTTCGCTGTTGGGTAAAATGCTTTTTCAGATCGAGATGGCTTTGCAAACGGAGATCCCGGAACTGGGTGCCTTCTTCTCCCGCATCCAGAGATGCGCTGCGATAGGCTGCGCTCTCAAAGTTTACCGCAAGCACATGAACGTGTTGGCGATCGCCCAATTCAGAACGCTTGAAGGAAATCACTCCGTTCTCATCCGGCACGAGGTTGTAGGCCACAAATGCCTGCTTCGCAAAGAAGTCGAGATTGGGAGTGATTTCTCCACTGCCCATTAGACCATCAGACATTTCTTCGATGGGAGCCTTTGCCATTCCAGCCTCCTTCTTCGGTTTTGACTTTTTGTAGGCCTCACCTGCTGCGGCATCGTCCGTTGATGTGTTCGTGTCACTGACCTCCCAGGGATTCAGCAAAAGCCCCGGTCTCTTCAACATGTTGCCCGGGAATTTTTTGGAGGAACGGCGTTCGAGGATGTACCGGTATTCTTCACCAATATCACGCCCCGATACAAACCGGGATCCATTGCTGCCACGGGAAATGGCGAACGGTGAGGTAGCAGGAAGGCGATTCAGACTCGAATAAGAATCAAACTGAGGAACGTATCTCGTCGCGATCACATGAACGCGAGTTCCCTCGTCGGCGTTCGCCAATCGGATTTCAAAATTCTCTCCTTTAACTTCGGCCGAGGAAATTTGAAGAGGCTTGCGGTAATTCACCTGTAAATGCCGCGAATTGGAAAGAGCATAATCCAGGACGGAGTTCACAGCTGTCTCTTATACACATCTCCGAGCCCACGAGACCGAGGCTGATCTCG
>CAJXQE010000123.1 GCA_913058215.1 uncultured Verrucomicrobiales bacterium | reverse complement strand
CCGCCCCGAATGTATCGTCGCTCACAGTGCCGGCGAGGTCGCCGCCTTCCATGCGGCTGGAGTGCTGAACCTCGAGGACGCAGTCCGCGTGAGCTACATCAGGGGGCTCTTACAGGATCGGCTTGCCGGAAGTGGCACCATGCTGGCAGTCGGGTTATCGGCAGAAGAAGCAGAAGCACGTCTCGAGAACAGCGACGGGACGGTCTCGGTAGCTGCAATAAACAGCCCCACTTCGGTGACTCTGTCAGGGGGCAGGGAAACGTTGGAGAGCATCGCGCGAGACCTCGAAAAGGAAAAGGTGTTCGCACGCTTCGTCCCCGTTGACATCCCCTATCACGGACCCGCCATGCACGGCATCCTCGACGAACTGCGTTCGAGACTCTCCGATCTGAATCCACAGGAAGCATCAATCCCGCTCGTGTCGTCAGTGACCGGTGATTTCCTCAACGGGACCGATGCTGATGCCGAATACTGGTGTCGCAACGTGCGGGAACCTGTCGCGTTTCTCGATGCGTTTCGGTCGCTGATTCGAACAGGCACAACGGTGAGCGTCGAGATCGCAGCCCATCCCGTCCTCTCCATGGCAATGCAGGAGAACCTTAAAGCCTTGGGAGATGAGGGAACTGTCATTGCGACCCTTCGCCGCAACACGGATGCAGTGCTCGCCTTCCGCAGCTCCGCAGCCGAACTATACTGTTACGGCATCGAACCGGACTGGGCTATGCTCAACGGATACGGCCGGTTCCACCGTCTTCCCGCCTATCCCTTTCAGCGCGAGATTTATTGGGAAGAGTCAGAGGAGTCAGAGAGCGAACGCATCGGCCTTCGGTTTGCTGGCGGTGGAAGCATTGTCGATCCGCTGTCGCATCCCCTGCTGGGAGGGCGTTTGACAGGGCCGGATTCGAGGTGGCGGGGAGAGCTTGAACTGAGCCGACTCTCTTATCTCGGAGACCATCGCGTGGATGATACCATCATCTTTCCGGGAGCTGCCGGTATCGAGATGCTTCTTGCCGCAGCGAGAGACTCTAGACCCGAATCTCGTCCGACCTCATTGGAGAACCTTCGAATCGCAAGTCCTATTGTAATGGCGCACGAGAAGCATGTTCCAGTGGAGACTCAGTTTAGGAACGACGAAATTTCTGTGTATTCCTGTTCTTCCGCGAGTCAATGGAGTCAGAATTTTTCCGGGAGGCTTTCAGAAAGGCATGAGAAAGAACTCCCGACTCTCGACCTTTCCTCACTTCGCCGCCGTCTCCCCGTACCGATGGAAAGGGAAGCGATCTATGAGAGGTTTGCCCGCATCGGGCTGAACTACGGAGATCGCTTCCGCAGGCTGAATTGGATTCAAACCGGAAACGGCGAAGCTCTTGGGGAAATTAGCAGAAACGAGCAGGAAGACACAGAACAAGCAGGGGATTACGTGATTCATCCAGCGATACTTGACACCTGCTTCCAGGTGGCCGCTATCCTTCCCGACGAGGGAACATACCTCCCCGTAGGTGTGGACCGATTCACTGTCTTTGAGACTCCCGTCCCCCCGCTCTACGCATGGGCTCAGCTGACTGGGATAACGCCGAAGAAGCTCCGCGCGAATCTTCTCGTCTCGAACAAAGAAGGAAAGATCCTTCTGTCCGTCGAAGGCCTCACATGCCACCGGAGCGATGTCGATGAGCGGGATAGTTCCACCATCGACAACTTACTACATACCAGCGACTGGATCGAGTCTACTTTGGAGAAGGGGCAGTCTCCCCGAAACGCCTCCTTTTTCCCCACTCCCCGTTGCATTGGAAATCAACTCTCCGACTGGATCAAAGAGGACAGCTCCCGGCTACGGCGAGCCCATTACTATGAGGTCGTCGAGCCGGATCTCGACAGGCTTTCGAGCCAATATATCGTGTCGGCTTTTCGCGATCTTGGATTCGAATTTGCGACTGGTTCGACGTTTTCCATAGATGAGATGCGCAGGAGCCTCGGGGTGGTTGATAGGCACACTCAACTCTTCGAAAGGTTGTTCAACATTCTCGCGGAAGATGGATTCCTCGAAATGTCGGGGACAGCGGGTTGGGCGGTTTCTCAAACGCCCGGGCAGGAGAGTCCCGGCACTATTTGGGGGCGACTGCTCTTCGAACACCCAGACCTTGAGGCCGAATTTCTGCTTCTGGCCCGTTGCGGAGAAAGGCTGGCCAAAGTTCTCAAAGGCGATGAGAACCCGCTCGGGCTCATCTTTCCGCCCCAATCACCAGTTGCCGAACAGCTCTACCGGGATTCACCGACCTTCCGTCCCTACAAACGGATCATTAGAAAAGCCGTCTCCTCTCTTATCGATTCCGTGCCCGAAGAGCGGACCCTTCGTGTTCTTGAGGTCGGAGCCGGAACCGGATCTCTTGGTTCCTATATTCTCCCGCTCTTCCCCCTGAACCGAACCGAGTATCATTTCACGGACCTGTCACTCGGGTTCACGAATCAGGCCCAAAAGCGTTTTGCCCATTTTCCCTTCCTCACCTTCTCGATTTTCGATCTGGAGCGTGACGCCGAACCACAAGGCTTCGATGCCCGTTCCTTCGACCTGATTCTCGCTTCTGATGTTGTCCATGCCACCCGGGACTTGCGACAGACCTTAGGCAGACTGCGTGAACTTCTGGTGCCGGGCGGGCACCTGGTTATGACGGAAAGTACCCACTCCCCACGATGGTTCGACATCGTGTTCGGCATGCTGGAAGGATGGTGGCTGTTTCGGGACTTCGATGTCAGGCCGTCACACGCAACGATTCCTTTTCAGAAATGGGACAGCTTACTGAAAGAGACGGGCTTTGCGGAAATTGAAGGGCTCTCTGACCCGGTCGAGCATCCGCTACAAACGGTGATCGTTGCACAGGTTCCCCGTCAGGAAATTTCGAAACTTCCAGAGATCCCGTCATCCCCGATTGTCCGGCCTGTTGCCGTTTTCCCTGACGCAGGGGGATTCTGGCAGAAGCTCGCTCCGTTTTTCCCCGAAGCAGTCGCCTTCGGGGAAGCCCATAAAACTTCGAATGGTTCCAACGTAACCGGTGAGAATTCTCATGACCCGTTCAAGGGGCTCGAGCAATCAACGGATATCCTCTTTCTTCAGGATCTTGACTACCGGGAGGATCCTGCGGACGCGAAGCAACTTGAAGAGGCCTTGACTCGATCCACACTCCGGCATCTCAAAGCGATTCAGATACTGGAGGGAAGGGACTGGAAAGACCCTCCCACTTTGTGGTGGATCACCGTCGGAGCTGAGAAGGTATCCGATGATTCAAGAATTTCCCTTCTCCAGTCCACAAGTCGTGGACTGGCGAGAGTGGCTGCTTCCGAACTGAGTCCATTGGCTGTCCGTCACATCGACCTGAGCTCGTTTCCGACAAAGGAAGAGATCGCGGCCCTTCTCGCGGAGATCGCTCACGGAACCGATGAGGAGGAAATCGCCTTGCGGGGCTCAAAGCGATATGTCTCCCGACTGGTTCGCACCCGGCCCACGAGGGAAGGCGGGGAGTTCCGTATCGCAGTGGGACAGGAAGCCAGCTCCAGTCAGTTTCAATTGCTTGAAGCAAGCTTGGCACCCCCGGCTTCCGGGGAGGTTAAAATCGAGCTTGCATCCGCAGGATTGAACTTCAAAGACGTGGCTCGGCTCACCGGACTCATTCCGGATAATGCAGAAGAGGACGAGGAGAAGACAAGCTTCGGCCTGGAGTGTTCCGGAACGGTCGTCTCTTGCGGAACCGATGTGAACCATCTGGAACCGGGCGACCGGGTTATGGGGCTGGTCCGCGGTGCTTTCTCTTCTCACGTAATCGGAGATGTTCGCCACCTCACTAAAATTCCGGACCGCCTGAGCTTTGAGGAGGCTGCCACGATTCCCGTTGCATATCTCTCGGCATGGTATTCCCTCGTCACGCTGGCAGGTATTGGGAAAGGAGACATTGTCCTTGTGCATACGGCAAGTGGAGGACTTGGCCTTGCCGCGATACAAGTGGCCCGATCCAGGGACGCACGCGTTCTTGCTACAGCAGGCTCCCCCGAAAAGCGCCGGTTTCTTCGTCGGCTCGGAATTGAGTATGTGGGTGACTCCCGATCACTCGAGTTTGCTGACGAAATACGGGACCTCCTGAAGGGGGATTGTGTCGACATCATCGTTAACACTCTCCCCGGCGAAGCGATCGAGAAGGGGCTTGCTCTTCTGAAACCGGTAAGTGGCCGTTTCATCGATTTGGCGAATCTGCATTCGGATTACCACCTTCCTTTGTCGAGTTTGAAACGAGGCGTGCGATTCGATGCCTTCGATCTCGAAACGATCATCTGTCAGGAAACAGAACTCGTGAAAGAGATCCTCGAAGCCATTGCCTCCGCTATCGAGAAGAGGGAGTTACACCCCCTTCCTTATCGCAGCTTCTCCTGCCGTGATGCATTCGACGCATTTGATCTGCTACAGAGTTCGCGACACATTGGTAAAATCATACTTTCATTCCGCGGGGAGGACGTGAGCCCACTGTTTGACTCTTCGGGCTTGCCCGGAACGGTCGATCCTGATGGGACCTACCTTATCACCGGCGGACTCGGAGGGTTTGGCCTCGCCACTGCCCGATGGCTTGTTGATTGCGGAGTCCGCCATGTGATACTGGTAGGCCGGACCGGAGTGAATACAGAGGCGGTGCAGCAAGTCATCGCTGACATCGAGGCGAACGGTTCTCAGGTGACAACCGAAATTGCCGACGTGACCGATGTGTCACGGATGCGCGAGGTGATTGAGCGAATCGACGAAAGCGGAGGAACGTTGAAAGGGGTATTCCACGCAGCGATGGTGCTTGAGGATGTCGGTCTGAAAAAAATGACACCGGAACAGATGACGAATGTATTACTCCCCAAGGCCATTGGAGGATGGATTCTCGATCAACTCACAAAAGACCACGACCTCGATTTCTTCATATCCTACTCCTCCTTCTCATCAACTGTTGGAGCGAGCGATCAGGGCAACTATGCGGCGGCAAACGCTTTTCTCGACTCACTTGCCCACTACCAGAGACTGCGTGGCACCAGGGGGCACAGTGTTTCATGGGGCGGCATCGGAAAGGTGGGGTACGTTTCCGGGAACAGTGAAATCACCGGATACTTTCGTCGTCAGGGGGTATTCCTGGTTTCTCCCGAACAGTCCTGGAAAGTTCTCTCTCACATGATTGAAAACGAGATTCCCCACACCACCGCTGTCTCCATCGACTGGGATCGTTTCGCCCGCTACAATCCCGAGATCTCAAAGAACCCCCGGTTTTCGTTTCTGATATCGGAGGAACCAAGATCAGAAGACGTGCAGATCATCAATACGTCTGTCCGGCATATCTCCGAAGACCCTGTGCAACGACTGGCTGCATTGAAACCTGTCCTCACCAAAGTTGTGGAAAATCTCCTTGGAGTTTCTGAAGGGGGAGTGCCGGCGGAAATCCCTCTCTCAGAACTTGGGTTCGATTCTCTCATGGCCGTGGAGTTGGCTCTTCGTATTCGGGAGTCGACAACAGTGGAGCTTCCGCGAATGACTCTTCTCTCCAGTGGGCTGAATGTGGACATGCTTGCCGGGATGGTTTCGGAAGAGCTCGGGAGGCAAACCACACCTGCATCCGCGCGCGGTCCTGCTCCGGTTGAGAACGAATGGGAGTCTCTCGTGGACGAGTTGGAGGAGAACGAAATTGACGAAATGCTGGGTGAAATTCTCGACGCTGCGAACTGAACATGGATAAGGAACAACTACGTCACATGTCTATCGAGGAGAAGCGAGCAGCTCTGAAGCAGATGCTTCTTGAGAACCGCGATCCGCCGAAACCTGACTCCAATGAAAATGTCGAAGTCGTTCCCGGGCTTATCGAGTCCAGGGATTACGAAGCCTTCTGTAAGCAGAAGAAGGCAACCAACGAATGGGGTGCCGAAAATCTTTACTTTCACGAGACTGACGGAATCTCCGACCACAGGGTTTCTGTCGCAGGAAGAAAAGTGATTAATTTTTCCAGTTACAATTACCTGGGTCTGGCGGGGCACCCATCAGTCCAGCGGGCAGCAAAAGAAGCGATTGATCAATATGGCACTTCGGCCTCCGCGTCGCGAATTGCTTCAGGCGAAAAACCGGTGCACCGCATTCTCGAACGAGCTCTCGCAGATTTCATGGGAACCGAAGACTCCGTCGTAATGGTCGGAGGCTTCGCGACGAACGAATCGACAATCGGTCATCTTATGGGTGAACGCGACCTGATCCTCTACGACTCGTATAGCCACGAAAGCATTCAGCGGGGCTGCCGCCTTTCCGGTGCCACCGCCCGCGCCTTTCCCCACAACCGTTGGGAATCTCTCGAAAGAATCCTTCGCGAGGAACGACACCGATACGAGAAAGCGCTGATTGTCATCGAAGGCGTTTACAGCATGGATGGTGACTTTCCTGATTTGCCCGAGTTTATAAAAGTGAAGAAACAATTCCAGGCCATGCTCATGATCGACGAAGCTCACTCGATCGGAGTCCTTGGGGAAACAGGAAGGGGGATTGGGGAGCACTTCGGCGTGGATCGCCTTGATGTGGATATCTGGATGGGAACTCTGAGTAAGTCGCTCGCTTCCTGTGGTGGTTATATCGCGGGAACCGGCAAATGGGTGGAGTATCTCAAATACACCGTTCCCGGATTCGTCTTCAGTGTTGGCCTTCCCCCGGCATCGGCCGCGGCATCCGAAGAAGCCATCCGTATCCTTGCGTCCGAACCCGTTCGTGTCTCACAACTCCGTCAAAACAGCGAGTTCTTTCGCGAGGCTTGCCGCGAAAGAGGGTGGAATGTCGGACCAAGCCGGGACTCCGCTATTATTCCCTTAATACTCGGAAGCTCAGCAACCTGTATCCGCGTCTCCACGGAACTCCTTGATCGAGGAATTCTTGTCGTTCCAATCATCCACCCGGCCGTTCCGGAGGACACGGCGCGGCTGCGCTTTTTTATCTCTTCCAATCACTCCGAAGACGAACTGAAGTCAACGGTCGCTGCAATCGAAGCCTGCCTTTGAATGGCTGAATCAAAATCCTGCTATGAGCATTTCCGCATCGGACTATTCCAATCCTAAGAAGGTTGCCCTTGTAACCGGGGGCTCCTATGGCCTCGGCTTTGCGATGGCCTGCCATCTCGTAGCTGTCGGATACAAAGTCGTCATCCTCGCGCGTGACGATGCAAAGCTTCGAGGAGCCGTTCAGAAACTTTCTAAAGCCGGTGGAGAAGTCGTTGGAATCGCCTGCGACATTACAAATGTCGAAGCACTTCATGACGCAGCTATATCAATCCAGGAACGCTACCGGGAACTCGACTTCGTCGTTGCCAATGCGGGTAGTGTTCACCCGGGGCTCCTTGAGGATCTCGATCCTGAATCAGCCGTCGCCGATATCGAGACCGGACTCATCGGGGCTGTTCTCACGGCACGGGCATTTCTACCTTTCCTGCGGAGCGGTTCTAAAGTCCTCTTCATCGCTTCGGGATTCGGACTAATGGGTGCAGCGGGCTATGCCTCCTACTGCGCTGCGAACGCCGGGATCATAAACTTTGCTGACGCGCTCCGCCGGGAATTACTCATCAGAAATATTGCTGTCTACGTCGCTTGTCCATCAGATATTGACACACCCGGATTCCGTAGGGAACTGGAAGACCTTCCCCCATGGATGAAAAAGGCCGACGCCCGCGGGGAGGTCATGAGCGCCGACGAAGCCGCGAAACGCATCCTGACTCGATGTCACGGACGTCGGTTTCTGATTGTCATCAATCGCGAGATCCAAATGCTGCAGTTGATGAAACGACTAATGCCAGAGCGCGCCTTACAGTTTCTTGTGGACCGCCTTTTCCCGAAACCATCCTGAAGGGAGCCATACCTGCAAGAACACAGCGCATCGATTTGCGCCGGACGCTCCCGATTTACCCTATGGAAAAAGTAATCCAGAAGAAAGCGATTCGATACCTTATCATCGTAAGTATCGCTTTTATCTTCTACAACGGGATCTCCCGTCTCTGGATCGGCGCCAACGAATGGGGCATCCATCAATTCGTCTTCGAATTTCCCCTCTTCCTTCTGTTCATGGGCTTGCTTTTTTTCCCGCAGATTCGTAGTGCCCTCATCCGTGAAGGCCTTCCCCCTTTCGCTTTTTTTCTGATCTATGTTCTTTTCGACGTAGTCTACGCACGCTTGCATCGGGCACCTGATTTATCAGACCTGCAGCAAGTGCCTCGAATCTTTGAGTTCTCCCCCTCGACCGGATTTCTACTTCTGATCATTTTTGCAGCAATCCCGGCAATACCTGCATTCCTCGTTTTCTACGCTTCAAGGCAATCCGCGATCTGCTGCATTGGATGGAAGCTCGCCGCCAGGGTGGCAGCGCTTTCGGGGCTCCTCCTGCTTCTGGCATCTCCGGCTCTGGCCCTGATCCAGAAACACACCTTCGTAGATCGGCCCTGGTCGCAAGAGCGAACCATTCGTTACAATGGGCGAATATCCTACTTCCTCTTTCATCAGCAGGAGAAACGGATGCACGAGTCGATTATCGAGACTTCCGGCAGCACCCGGGGGGACAGCATTCAAAAGTTGTTTCCCGGATCAATCCATCGTCAACGCAACCTTCATATCATCGTCCTGGAGAGCTTCCTCGACCCGAGGCGCTTCCATGGCATCGAGTTCAGTCGGAATCCAATCAGTGATGAGCTGTTACCCTACCTCAACAATGATCAATTCTCGCTGGCCCGATCTCCTGTCTTCGGAGGTGGTACCGCACAGGCAGAATTTGAAATTTTGACTGGAATTCCTGCCCTCCGAAAGTTCGCGACCCCGGACTTCAATGTTCTCCGTGGGGGAGATGTCGGGGCATTCGTTTCTCATCTGGATGTGAGTGGTTACCAGTCAATGGCAACGATCGCCTCAGGGCGTGAATACTACAACTCGGTGGCGGCCTACCGGAGCATGGGCTTGGAGTCAGTCGAATTTCCCGATGATCGAGGCGGCCTCGAAAGTGCTCCGGGAGACCACTACATTTTCGACGGCGATCTCTTCACCCATCACCTCACAAAATTGGAGAGAATGAGAGACTCCAAACAGGAGCCGGTGATTACCTACATGCTTGGCATGTACGGCCATGTTCCCTTTCATCGAAATTCAGCAAAGCGTCCTGACCGGATCGAGTTGAGCGAGGGATCGGAAGAGATGACTCGAATGACCAATCAGTTCTTCTATCGAAGTCAGGCACTCGGGATTTTTCTGAACAAGCTTCTCGATGTAGATCCTGACTGCCTCATTTGCATCGTGAGCGACCACCTTCCTTCGGTCGACGATAAACTCCTCGATCCACCTGATGACCGGCTTAATTCCGTTCTTCTACTGGATCAGGGCAATTTCGTAGAGATTTCAAGGCTCGCCTACTACGAAATTCCCTGGGTTCTCTGGGATCGGCTCACCGGACTGACTCCTGTGAGAAACCTCACCGAATTGCAGATGGAGACACTTTATTTTGATGCAATTAAAAGAAGCCTCCTCGACCCGACCCAATGATGGGCTTCCAATCCCATCGCCACACTCGGGTTTGACTCATCTTCTCATTTTGATGAAATAACAAAAACAGCCAACTGAGAATCAGTTGGCTGTTTTGCGACAAGTTGTTCTGATCGTTGAGGTTTTCTCAGTGCTTCCCAGCCGTTTTTGCGGAAAAAAGACTCGTGTAGGAGTCATTGTCGATCCGCTTTCCGTTCATTCCGAATTTCGCAATCCATTTGCTACCACGAAGCACCATAGCTCCCTTGGCGGTCCCCTTTTTGATGGGGTTGTGGCCATCTTGCAAGGTGTCCACGCTCCCCCGGGAGACAAGATAATTAATCTTTCTACCAGTTCGATTCACTGTTGCCCTCCTGCCATCTCCTTTGAGTCTGGCCCGCCCGTTTCCGTCCAATTCATTGTCGTTGAGCCTGGATTTCACGTTCCTTTCCGTAACAGGCACTCGCATTTTTCCATTCGCACTGTCATACAAAGTCCTCTGATTGCCATGGTTTGGGTCTATACGGGTCCTTTTGATATTGGTAATGCGTCCTCTGTAGACGCCGGTAGCCTGTCGCTGAACGCGACTTTCATTCACCTGAGCATCAGCTTTCTCCAAGTTAGCTCCCGAGAGCGCAAGGAAAGCTCCAATGATCCAGTATTTTGTTGAGCGATGTTTTTTCATAGTTTTCATTAGCCTTTCTTTGTAAGGATAATCTTCTCCACCCATACCAATGGGCAATGCATCAATTGTTCAGTAGTGCGCTTCAATTTTCATAAAGAAAAGTCTTCGTTGCGAGCTACCGCGGCACACTTAGTCTACCGTAGCAGCCGATTTGAATGCACATTCATGAAACGTAAATTGCGAGCCGTCTTCGATCACCCTTCCCGGTGTATACTACTGGTTGCACTCCTTCTTCTGATTCTCGCACCAGGGCTCTTTCGGCTCCAAATCGATGGGACTACACGGTCGATGTATCCCGGAGAAGGAAAAGTATTCGACTGGCAACGTGAATTTTCGGCGAACTTCGCGACCGATACTTCTCTGGTTCTGGTTGTCCGGGCCGAGAATATTTTCGATCCGAAGGCAATGAAAGACCTTCGTCAGGTCGCGTTCGAACTTGAGAACCTGGAAGTCGTAAAGAAAGCCCAACACCTCTTTTCGATTCAGTATCCGAAGCAGTATCCGGGTGGGTTTCGCCTGTCTCCACTGATCGAGGAAGTTCCGGGAAGTGAAAATGAAGCGGAAAGTTTGCGGAAAGAAATTCTCTCAAATCCCCTCCTTCGAGGTTCCCTTGTGAACGAGGCTGGAACAGCTGCCGCATTATATCCGACCTTAAACACGGACTTGGATGTTCCCAATTTCCGGAGCCATGTCGTTGAGACACTCGAGGCATTTTCAGCATCAGCTCGAGAACGGGGGATTGAAGTATATCTCGCAGGTGGCCCTGTTATCGCCAACGCTGTGATAGGCCACATCTGGCACGACCTCCTTGTGTTGGGGCCCGTCGCTCTCATCGCAGTCCTTGCGATGATTCTCCTGTTCTTTCGTTGGAAAGTCGCAGTAATTTTCAATCTCTTCACTGGAAGTCTGAGCATCGCGGCAACGTTCGGATTCATGGGCCTGGCGGGAATCGAGATCACTTCATTGGTGTCGATTATCATGATGCTTGTTCTCATTATTGGATGCACCGAAGATATCCATATACTCTCGGAATACGTCCTGGGAATCAGGGAGGGAATGACTAAAGCGGATGCACTGCACTCCATGAGAAAGACGGTTCTGAGTGCTCTTTTTCTGACCTCCATATCAACCGCCCTCGGCTTCTACGTGAGCGCCATCAGCCCGGTGCCGGCATTAAGGGATTTCGCTCTTGCCTGCGGAACCGGAATTCTTCTGAATTTCGCCATTACAATTCTCCTGACTCCTGTTTTTCTCCGGCTCGGTAATCCCAGGACATCTACTCAGGCGTCAACGTTCTCGAAACCTCTCCTCAATTTTTGCGTTGGCGCAGTCAGTCGTTACGCAACGCTTTCCATGCTGGTAGTTGCTGCCTTTGGGGGGATCGCAATATGGGGACTCACCACGATAAGCGTCGACAACAATTTCTTGAACTTCTTCACGAAAGATTCCCCTGTGAGACAAAGCCATGATCAACTGGAGGAAGATTTTGGCGGGGGTGCTTCACTGGTGGTAACCATCGATACACAAAAAAGGCAGGAGGTCTGGAAACAGGAAACTATTCTCCGTATCGGCAAGTTTCAGGATCGTTTGGATACGTCCTTTGAGCATGTCTCCGGCTTCGCGAATTACCTTCGTGAATATCTCTATCAGACCGGATCCACCTCGCAACGAGAGAGCGGAGAACTCTCGTTGAATCCGGATCAGGTCGAAACCTGCCGCGCGATCTTCGGGAACCGGTTTCTTGGCAAATATCTAGACTATGACGGCTCACGAACAGCGATCTGGATTCGTTCATCACTGAATGGATCAAGCGACGTCTGGCAGGCAGAAGAGTCGATTACCCGCCTCGCAACAGAATTCCTTCCCCCGGAATGGGAAATTCGTGTAATTGGGGAACCGATCGCAACAGCGATTGTCACTGATTCGATTACTTCCGAACTGATCTCCAGTCTCTTTTTGCTGACAGCCGTGGTAAGTGTCATCCTTATCTTCTACTTCCGGTCCTGGAAACTTGGATTGCTTGCGATCATTCCCAACTTGTTTCCTGTCGTTGTCACCTTTGGGTTCATGGGCTGGGTGGGCATACCGATTGGCACCGGAACCTTTGCGGTAGCCATGGCGGCATTTGGGATTGCAGTGGACGACACCATCCACCTCATCGTTCGTTTCTCTCATGAAGCAGATCAAAAACTAAATCAACCGTTTGACCGGATTCTCCGTAGCGCTCTGGAAAAGGAACTCTTTCCATTGCTAGCAACGTCAACGACCCTCATCGTTGGATTCGCTATCCTGTCACTGAGTGATTTTCAGGTCCACCGTGAGACCGGACTGCTCTTCATCATTGCGATCACTGCGGCATTGCTGGCCGACCTGTTTATAACGCCACTGGTCCTTAAGGGGATTCACAGTGGTCAATCGGAGCCCAATCAGGAGAGGGTATAGCAGCATGAAACGTTTCGAAAACTCCCCATGAGATTTATTCGTAAGGGGAATCGGGCGGTCTTGATCTGATACGTGAGAGATTGGCGGGCGTATGTTCCTACTATCGAGGCGATAACTAGATCGGGCAAATTTTTCACAAACCTGCAAATCACAGGGAGTGAGAGTGGGGTTCGAATCAGAAAGCAGTTGCCTTGTAGATCAAGCCCTGTGAATCCATCACGAGCAAGTTTTTCTGTTCATCAAGTATCCAATAATCGCCAGTTGGGTTTCTCTTTTTAGGCAGAATGATTATCCGTTTGCCATCTTCCTTTGCCGTGACCTCTTCTTCAAGGGCATCCTTGCCCCCGGCTTGCATTTTGAGAGTGAATCCGTTTTTCGTTGGGGCGATGGTGTAAGCGAGATTGAGGGGTTTCCATTGCCATCTGCCGGAAATTGACAGGGCAACCGGTTTGTCTTCTTCCTTATCAGTCTCTTCTTTGATTTCCTGTTTTGCCGTTGATCCCGGGAGCATTTGCTCTCGCTGTAATAGAGACTGGTCTTTTTCGGAAAGACGGGAAATCGAGAAAGTAAGGGGCTTGCCATTTTTCTCTATTGTGACGTTTTCGTTGTCTCTACTCACGTATTTCCCGATGAAAGTTTGTGCGCCGTCCGCGCTGGTCCATTCCCTCGCCTCATAGGTTCTTGCCGCCTTCGGCTTTTCCTCTTTGATCTCGAATACATCATTTAGTTGGGCTGAAAGTGTCTTGCTGGTTTCGGTATCTCTCCCCCGGTTCTTCATCCATTCCTGGGCGATAGTGTAAAGGTCGCCAACGACAACGCCTTTTACGATAAGATCAGTATTGCCTTTCACCTTCGTTTGGAGTGATTTGAAGTTTTCAAACCACTTGCGGTTTGGGCCACCTTCTCCAAAACCCAATTCGTGAAATTCAGGAGAATGTCGAATCGAGCGGAGTTGAGAATATAATTCTTTCGCTTCGGCAACCAAATCGGCAGTATCAATTTCGGGTTTTGCTTTTGTTTCGGATTTTGGGGCAGCAGGTTCAGAGTTTTTGAAAGAAATCTCCCAAGCCTCATCCGGGTTCGGTGCTGGATTAGGTACGCCCAAATCTCTACGGGTTTCTGCGAGTAGATTGTCAGGGTCGAATTCAATCGGCTGGCTCAGTCGAACTTCAATTTTGTGAGGGTTTAGGACTTCATCCTTTGAGGCAATAGTGCCGTTGAGACTCCATTTTACAAAATTGGGATCATCGAAGCTCGTTTCCCAATTGCCTTCTGGTGCGAAGTATTCCACATCAGCTATCTGGCTTTTAGCCTCACCTATCACGAGACTGTCTATGTAGCTTCTTCCTATTTCTTTTCGGACTAGATTCAATTGACGAATGTTAATCTCATCGTGAATGGCTTCCGCCCTGGATTCGACCAGTTCAGCATCTTCATTGCATCCGGCCAATGCGAGTGTGGCAATGGTCACGATGAACAGGAAGGGGCGGTATCGGTTCGAAATCATGCCCAGAGCCTAGCGAGCCTGCTATTCCCGTCAATAAGCGCATAACCACTTTCCTTGAGCTGACTGTCGGAAAGGCTGCTTCTAACGGTTTTTATTGGACGCACCTAGTGCAGATCAAGAAAAGTTCGCTGAAGGATTGGAATTGCAGGTCAGGCAAAGCGTGAGGATATGGGACCGTCTCAAGAGGGACTGGCGTGTTAATCATACCACTACCGGAACTACATCGGCTATCTGAAACGCGTCGAACGCTGCCCAAACGTCGCAACTACGGAGCGAATCGTCCGTGCCCTTGGCATGAGAATCCTCGAATTACTGGCGAAAGCGGGACTCTGAGGCGGTAATAGCGATGTTCTTCTTGCCCAAAATCGAAGGGATGGAAAACCAAATGCTTAGAAAGTCGCGAACCGAGGATTCGCAGGCGAAACTCAAGAGTCCTTGCAACTCCTTGAAAATAAAAATGGTGGGCAGGGAAGGATTCGAACCTTCGAAGGCATAGCCAGCAGATTTACAGTCTGCCCCGTTTGACCGCTTCGGTACCTACCCCCATAGACACGGCAGGATAGCCGTGTGGAGAGCGCACACTTTGTGTTCGCTGATGAGTGTTTGCAAGAGATTTTTGTTCAAGATCCTCAGATCAGAACAAATCTTCCGCCACGACAGAATTTTGTTCGCGGGAAGAGAGGGCTTTTGCCTGGGCTACTACCTCACTCTCATCGGTTTCGAACCGATAACTGTGGCAGTTTGGGCAAATGTTGACCTTGGAGGCCACAATGGAATCACAACCCATGCAGACCTTATACAAGGTCGGATTGCGGACGATTCTGCGTGCGCGTTTGGCACGTTCAGCTAAAGCGGTGTTCTCTTTTGCCATCGGGGATAATTTATCAACATTGTGAAGGATTTGCAAGAATGAATTTTAAAATTGCGATATTTACTAGAAAAAATATCTGTAAGTGTTTGATATTAAGTTATCTGTAAAGAATAGTCGCGAATTTGATTTTCAGATATGCGGTTGTGGGTGCGGTGGTTGTGGTATTTCGAAGGTAAGAAGGGTGAAGTTTTGATTTTCAGGGCTCCTGTTCGCACGTAGGCTTCGGAGTTTTCCGTCAAGGTTTTCAAGTTTTTTGGACCGGTTGGAACAGTCTCTGGATTTTGAAGAAATCGTCCCGGCCCTGGGACGGAGCCGTGGATTAACGTCCCGATTGAAATCTGTGGCTTTGGCGACGGCTGAGAATCCGGCAGTTTTTGAGCACATTGCTGAAGCTGGGCAGCCATTTTATGCGGCAGCGGTGATTTCGGCGTGGCGCGAGGCGGGAAATCCGGACTCTACGGTGTGGTTGGCCTGCCCTCATGTGAAGGCGCAGGAGATCATGCACGGTGAGTTGGAGGTTTGGGGAAAGGAGGCTCTTTTCCTCCCCGAATACGAATGGGCTGGATTTGAAGAAACCCTGCCGGATCCTGAATCAGCGGCGGAGCGGCTTGCTATTCTGAAGGAGATCCATGAAAAACAGAAGAGCGATGGCGAGCAGGTGGTCATTCTCACAGCGGATAGTTTTGACGAAGTTGCACCATTCCCAGGAGCCTTAACAAAGCAGGCCGAAGAAATTAAGATCGCTTCCACTCTCGATCTTGAGGAGTTCGCAGGAAAACTTGAGGAAGCGGGATACGAAAAAGAGGCACAGGTTTTTCAACGGGGGCAATTTGCAACCCGCGGCGGGATTGTTGATATCTTCTCCTGGCAGGCGCTTCATCCCGTTCGGATTGAATTCTTTGATGACGAAGTGGAATCGATTCGTGAGTTTGATGTGGATGCTCAGACTTCACTGAGAAAAGTAGATTCCTGCGAGATTCTCTTGAGCGAAGCGAATCTCGAGCATTCGGGGAAGGTGGCAGACTATGTGGGAGAAAATGATCTCATCGTTGTCGTGGACGGGGATTCCGAGCTGGCTCAGGTTTGTATTTTGACGGATGCGATGGCTTCGGATGATGGTGGCGTTGAGGATTTTTCCGGTGCGTGTTTTGACAATCCTCTGGGAAGTTTCGAAGCGGGTGACTTCATTCTACAGGAGCAGAAACGCGAGGATTTTGCAGCGCAGCTGGCGGAGTGGAAAAACGAAAAATGGACGGTGGTGATGGCGTTCAACACCGACGGGGAGCAGGAGCGCTTCTCAGAGCTGGTGGATAAAAAGGCATGGAAAGATGGCTTTTTGCGGCCTCTGCATGGTTCCTTGAGTCGAGGCTTTACGATTCCGGAAGCAAGAATTGCCGTGTTGAGTGATGCGGAGATTTTCGGCCGGTATCAGAATCAGCGCTCCGGTCGTCGCTATAAAGTCGCCCAACAGCGTCAGGCGAGTCAGCAGGTCGCTAGTCTGCGGGAATACAACTACGGCGATCTGGTGGTTCATGTGGATTACGGAATTGGTAAATTTCGGGGAATTCGCACTAAAGAGTCTGAGGATACAAGCGAAGAAGTTCTCGAAATTGAATACGATGACGAATCGCGACTTTATGTCCCTTTGGATCAGGCTCACCTCGTTTCGCGCTATGTGGGATCCGGGAAAAAGTCTCCTAAATTATCGAAACTCGGGGACAGGCGCTGGTCGAAGATCCGGAAGGATGCAGAAAACTCCATCATGGATTACGCAGCGCGCCTGCTGTCCGTCCAGGCTGAGCGCGAAACGCACAGGGGATATGCTCACCCGGGGGACAATCGTTGGCAGTGGGAATTTGAGAACGCCTTCATTTACAAGGAGACTCCGGACCAACTGCGTGCGATCGAGCAGACGAAGGCCGACATGGAAAGCGAGCAGCCCATGGACCGGCTCATCTGTGGCGACGTTGGATTTGGAAAAACAGAGGTTGCGATCCGGGCGGCATTCAAGGCTGTGATGTCAGGAAAGCAGGTGGCCATGCTTGCGCCGACGACGGTTCTCTCGGACCAGCACTACCACAATTTCCGGGAAAGAATGTCGGACTTTCCGGTAAAAATTGGATTGCTGAGTCGGTATCGGACCGCAGCCCAGCAGAGGCAGACGGTCTCCGACATGGCGACGGGAGCGGTGGACATTGTTATCGGAACTCATCGATTGATCTCCAAGGACATCGTTTTCAAAAACCTTGGCCTCGTGGTGATCGATGAAGAGCAGCGCTTCGGCGTTCAACACAAGGAGCGTTTTAAGGAAATGTGGCGCTTTGTCGACGTGTTGACTTTATCGGCGACTCCAATTCCCCGGACTTTGTATCTCTCTTTAATGGGCGTCCGGGAAATGTCGACAATCGATACACCGCCTGCGAACCGGAGACCGGTGGCGACCACTGTTTGTCCCTACGATGAACGGATTATTCGCTCGGCAATTGAGAAAGAAGTCGCAAGGCAGGGGCAGGTTTTCTTCTTACATAATCGGGTGAAAACGATCAGGGGAATGAAAAAGCGAATCCTGAATCTGGTTCCCGACGCCCGGGTTGAGATCGGTCACGGTCAGATGGAAGATCACGAATTGGAGGAAGTGATGAAACGCTTTGTCCGGCATGAGTTTGATGTGCTGGTTTGCACAACAATCATTGAAAGTGGTGTCGATATTCCCAATGCCAATACCATCGTCATCGACCGGGCGGACCGGTTTGGTTTGGCGGATCTCTATCAGATTCGCGGTCGGGTCGGGCGTGCCGATCGTCGGGCTTATGCCTATCTGATGTTACCACCAGATATGCTGACCGTGGGGGATGCCCGCAAAAGGATCAATGCCATCAAGCAGTATTCTTCCCTGGGAGCAGGTTTTAAAATTGCGATGAGGGATCTCGAGATTCGCGGCGCGGGAAATTTACTGGGAACTCAACAGAGTGGACACATTGCTGCGATCGGATTCGATTTGTATTGCCAATTGCTCAAGCAGTCAGTTTCCAAATTGAAAGGTGAACCGTCAGCGGACCGGATCGATATTGCTTTTTATGCCGATATTCTTTGCACCAACGAATCACAGTATCAGCGGGCGCCGGCCGGTGATTTGCCATCCTACGTTCCAGCGGATTACATGCCGGAAGCGCGTCTTAGAATCACTGCCTACCGACAATTAGCTGAAGCGAGCCGGATGGATGATCTGGAGGCCTTGAGAACAAACTGGGAAGATAGATTTGGCCATTTGCCCCCGGCAACGGAAAATCTAATGATCTGTGCCGAGATCAAAATCCGCGCTGCCATGAAGGGATGCGGTGGAATTGAGATCAAAGACAGGAAGCTCAAACTGACGAAGAACGGCAAGTACATTCAAATAAACGGCAAGTTTCCCCGTTTAATAGGAGACAATGCGGAAGAGTGGCTTGAGTCTGCCCTCGATTGGGTATTAGATTTGTAACAGTTACTGAATATTAGCGTCCGCAGACGCAGCCTTATCCCATACATGATTATGAGTGAATATAAATCTCCCCGGAAGTTGTCGATTTCAGGCGTCCTTGCCCTTTTTGCGCTTTCCATTTCGGTAAATGCTGAGCCTCAGGTAATCAATCAGATGCGGGCCGTCGTAAACGGGGAACCGGTCACCCAACTGGAAGTCGATGCTGCGGTTTCCAGTCAGATCCAGGTTTATGTGATGGAGAGGCAGGGGAAGGTGACGAAAACTCAGCTGAAGAAAGAAATCAGCAGCATGGAAGAGCGTGCGCTGGAGGATCTTATCGACCGGAAATTAATCCCTGTCTCTTATACACATCTCCGAGCCCACGAGACCGAGGCTGATCTCG
>CAJXQE010000122.1 GCA_913058215.1 uncultured Verrucomicrobiales bacterium | reverse complement strand
TCTACACTATCCTCTTCGTCGGCAGCGTCAGATGTGTATAAGAGACAGGAGCATTGTTGATTAACGGGTTGAGTAATTATAAATTTTAAATCAAATAAACAATATTAAGAATTTAATTTCAGTTAATAAAAATAAGATTTTAAAGCAAGCGTTGATCAAGTGGCTTTGGGCAGGTGACAGGTATCGTGACTTCAATTCGACGAATGGGTCTGTGCGTAGTAAGTATTGCCGTGAGCTGCGGCTCTTTATTTATGGAAAAGAAATGGACAATCGAATCAGCGGGGGCGGAGAAGGGGCCGGGGCTGCATCCTTTTGCAGGCGCCCGCCTCGGAAATTTCCTCAAGCACGCAATGTGTACCCCCGGACTGGATCCGCGCTCGCGTTATCAGCGTTTGATAGCCTGGATCGCTCAGGGTGTCCGTTTTCCTCTGTCGACTGCTGAGAAGCTGAAGTATTCACGTGCCATTAAAGAAGCTGAGCTGTCAGAGCCTCCTATATTTCTGATTGGACACTGGCGGAGTGGGACGACTCACTTGCACAATTTGCTGAGCCGGGATCCTCAGTTTGGATTTCTCAAGTTTTCAGAAACGGCCATGCCCATGGACATGCTCGGGCCGATGATGGGCTTAGGACGCAAATTCATTGATCGCGCGCTTCCGGAAACCCGGGGATACGACAATGTGAAATTGGCCCTCGATGAACCGCAGGAAGAGGAGATGGCGCTCGGAAATCTCAACTCGATCGGCTACTACAATATATATTATTTTCCGCAAAAAATGGATTTGCATCGCGACCGGTCCCTCTTCTTTGAGGAAACGACCGCAGCGGAGCGCGAGACTTTTAAAAAGACTTACCGGCATTTGGTGAAAAAAGTGAGTCTGGTAAAAAAGGGGCAGCGGCTTCTTTTTAAAAATCCACCGTCCACCACCCGGATGCCATTGATCAAAGAGTTGTTCCCGGATGCGAAGTTTGTTCACATTGTTCGGAATCCCTGGCCGGTCTTTCGATCCACCGTTGGGAAGTTTCCGCGTCTCTACAATGCATTCGCCTGGCAGGAATTTCAGGATGTGGATACGACGGAATTTACTCTGGAGACCTACGAGAAATTAATGCGTCGCTATTTCCGGGACAGGGATGAGATGAATCTGCCGGCAAATGAACTGGTGGAAACGAGTTACGAAAAAATCACAGAGGATCCGGTCGGGGAAATTGGCCGGATTTATGATCAACTCGAATTGGGAGGGAAAGACGCGGGTCTGAAAGAGATCGGTGCCTATGCGGATTCGATGAGTTCCTATAAAAGGAATGTCCATCAGATCGAGGCGAAAGACGCAGATAAGATTCGTGAGCGATGGGGATTTTCTTTCGATGAATGGGGATACTCACTTGAGCCGCCCGAAGATATCGCGATTGTGTGAGCAATTTGAAAAAGCTATTTCTAGTTTCCGGCGAAATCAGCGGGGATGAACATGGGGCTGCGCTGATGAAGGCATTGCCTGATCTCGATTCGTCCTGGGAATTGTCGGGTCTGGGAGGCCCGAAGATGGCGGCGATTTCCGGTGAAATTGAGAATTGGTTGGATGAAGCAGCCGTCTTGGGTCTCTGGGAAGTGCTGAAAAAATATTCCTACTTTTCGCGAAAGATGGCGGAAACGGTGAGGCGTATTGAGGAGTCTGAGCCGGATGGTGTGGTATTGATCGACTATCCCGGATTCAATTTGCGGCTGGCCAAAAGGCTCCGCGACGGTGGTTACAAGGGGAAGCTGATTTATTACATCAGTCCTCAAGTGTGGGCCTGGAAGCGGGGGAGGATTAAAACGATGGCCGAACTCCTCGACCTGATGATCTGTATTTTTCCTTTCGAAAAGGAGCTTTATGAGGAATCTGGATTGCCGACGGTGTTTGCGGGTCACCCCCTGGTGGATTCACTCGAGGAGATCCGACGGGATGATATCGAGCGGGAGGAAGGGGTGATTGCCTTGCTGCCCGGTTCGAGAGAGCGCGAGATATCGGCTCTTTTTCCTCAAATGCTGGGGTCTGCGGTGTTGCTCTTGAAAAAGTATCCCGGTTTGCAGTTCGAGACTTCAGGGGCTACTCCGATTTTGACCGAAAAACTGCAGTCGATGGTGGATGATGTCGGGCTTTCGGAGCAAGTCAGCGTAGGCCTTTCAACCAGCCGGGAGATCATGCAGCGGGCATCTGTGGGAGTGGTTGCGTCGGGGACGGCAACCCTGGAAGCGGCTTGTCTCGGTTTGCCCTATTGCCTGACCTATCGCGTTGCCTGGCTCACCGCGGTGGCGGCAAGGTGGTTGATGTCCGTGGATTTCCTGGGGATCGTGAATGTGATTGCCGGTCGGGAAGTGGTGAAAGAACTTTTACAGAACGATGCCACAGCGGGAGCGATCCGGGAGGAGCTGGAACGTTTGCTCACAGATCGAAAGGCTAGAGAAGCGCTTCAAGTGGAGCTCTCAAAAATTAGTGTTGAGTTGGGTGGAGGCGGTGCTCATGCAAATGCGGCGAATGCCCTTGCTGCTTCCCTGAGTGAAGCCGAAGCGTAGTGATCAGGCGGAAGTGAAGCAGAAAGATTTTTTATGAAAGAAGGAGCCGGAATCAGATTCGCCATTGTCGCATTGCCATTGGGGCTGTTAATCATAGGTATCGGTTCGATGCTCATGACTGTGCTCAAAAAACCGGGGCACGATGTTGATGTAAACGAGGCGATCCGGATGGAGGCGGCCAGCATCAACCGGAAGCCTGTGAATAAAGAGGATATGGAGCGTTATTTGCGTATCCTCACTGAAGAGATTGGGGAGAGAAATTTGGGGGTGCCGGATCAGCTGGAAAAATCAGCAGTCTGGATTGAGTCGACCCTTCGAGGCGGAAATATCGGATACAAGGTGGAGCGGCAGTCCTATTCAGTCGGGGACAAGGAGGTTCGAAACCTGATTGCAGAGCTTCCGGGTGGAGCGCGACGAGATGAAATCGTGATTATCGGAGCGCACTACGATACTGTTCCTGCTTGTCCCGGCGCCAATGATAATGGCTCCGGCGTCGCGGGTTTACTTTCTTTGGCCCGGGCTTTCGCTGGGGACTCCCAGGATTGCACGATTCGCTTTGTCTTTTTCGCGAATGAAGAGCCTCCCTATTTTCAGACCAATCAGATGGGGAGTGTTCAATATGCGAAGCGATGCAAAGAGCGGGGAGAGAATATTGTGGCGATGTTGGCTTTGGATACGATCGGATTCTTTTCGGAGGATGCAGGCAGTCAGAAATATCCGGAGGGGATGGATGGAGATTATCCTGAAAAGGGGAACTTTTTGGCCTTCGTCGCTAACGATGCTTCCCGGTATTTTGCTGATGCTGCGAGGGTGAGCTTTATGAGCGAATCTGGAATTCCTGCTCTCGCCAGTGTCCTGCCCGAAGAGATGCCCGGGGTTGGTTGGTCAGATCACTGGTCGTTCTGGCAGGAAGGCTTTCCCGGAGTGATGGTCACTGACACGGCGCCTTATCGATATCCGCATTATCACAAGCCGACGGACACGCTCGACAAAATTGATATCGAAAAACTGACAGAAGTCTGCAAAGGCTTGAAAGCGGTCGTGGATGTCTGGGCGAATCCTTGACGGGAAGTTCACTTTCCGACACGAAGATAGCGGCGGACTTTTTCGAGGGTGATTGGACCGATTCCTTTTACCTGAATGAGATCATCCACGGAAGCGAAGGGTCTCGATTGGATAATTTGATCGGCCAGGCTCTCTCTCAAGCCCGTCCGGGTCAGTTCATTCAGAGAGGCGGTGTTGACGTCCACCGGTGATTTCGGTGGAGCAATCGCCAGCGCGTCATCAATCGCCTCGAGCGCTTTCAACTCTTCCCTCTCTTCTTTACGCATTTCGACCAGGTCATCGGGATTGCTGAAATTCCAGATTCCCTCTTTTTTCAAGGCTGCCCGCAATTCCAGATCGTGAAGCCGCTGCTCATTCTCATCACGTGGAGTCCCTGCCGGGGAGGTTCGTCCGATCCCTTTGCAGCGGGCGAGTCCATTTTCGATAAGCAGATCCGCGAGGTCCTTGCCCTCGCCGGTGTGAACAAATCCGTAGTATCTCTGAGAGGCTGTCCGTCCCGGCGCTCTTGCCAGGGCAGTATAAACAGTGAAAGGGTCTTTCAATATGTCGCGTGTGAATTCTGAAGCTTTCTCGCCATGCTCGACCGTTTTTCTGAGGTCGCTCACTCCGAAATAGCGCGATTGTTCGCGAAGGCGGCGTTTGTCTGAAGTGTTGCTCGCCGTTTTTTCGATGCAGTCGACGTAATAAAGGCGAATCACCTTTTTGGATCCGTCAGGGAACAGGACCTGGAAAGAGTCTCCATCAGCCCAGTCGGTTTTGACAAAGGAGCAGCCGGGGTATTCAACAAGATCTTCAGAGAACGCTCTGGAAGAAAGAATAAGGAAGGTGGCGATAAACACCCTCAGGGAAATTGCTGTCAGAGAATACCCCTGCTTCATCCTGATTGAATTATCCTTCCGTCAAAGCCACGCTGGCCTCTTCGCTTAGGAATTCGGCGATGCCATTGTCTTGATCACAAAGGATGACCTTCGGTTGGACAGGTTTCTCTGCGATCTCGAAACCCATGATGATGACTTTCTCGCCGGCATTGATCAAATGTGCGGCGGCTCCGTTGATTTCGATCGCACCGGATCCTGCATCTCCTTCAATAACGTAAGTTTCCAGCCTCGCTCCGGTTGTGGCACTGACGACGAGGACTTTCTCCCCGACCCAGAGGCCGACGGCTTCGATCAAACTACGATCAATGGTGATGCTGCCAATGTAGTCAACATTGGCTTCAGTCACCGTGGCGAGATGGATTTTGGATCTGAGCAGACTCCGCATATTTGAATCGTTCCTCTACTGTCCCTAAATCCCTAATGATTGCAAATTTTCAGTGCGGTGATGACAGAAAAGTCGTGGCCGGGGGGAGATCGCCTAAAGTGCTGCCACTTTTGCTACTCTCCAATCCGGCCTGTCAGGTGGCTTTTCACCGGCTTTATTCCTTTTCGATGTTCGTCTGCGAGGGCGGTGAGCTCTTCAATGATCTCCGGGTTTTCGGGCGCAATGTTCCATTCTTCGCCCGGGTCGTGTCCGAGATGATAAAGCAAGGCCGGGTCGTGAACTTCCGCCTGCTTTTGCTTCACGTAGCTCGTTTTTGTTTTGAAATGGACTTTGTAATTGCCTTTGCGTACCGCAAACAGTTGCTCGCCGTGATAGTAGAAGACCGCTTCCCGAGGGCTCTTGTCGGTTTTCCCTTTCAGAAAGTCGCTGAGATCGTGGCCATCATAGATCCGGTCCTCGGGGAGGTTTCCTCCTGCCAAGCTGACGAAGGTGGGGAGAAGATCGAGAGTCGCCCCGATTTCGGTGACAGTTCCCGGCTTCAAGGTTCCCGGCCAACTGACTACGGTCGGTTCGCGCATTCCGCCCTCCCAGGTGGAGCCTTTTCCATCGCGAAGCATTCCTGCAGACCCTCCGTGAGTTTTGAATCTCTCCCAGGGGCCGTTGTCCGAAGTGAAAACGACGAGAGTATTTTCGAGAACACCAGTTTCTTTCAGTGCTTTGCGAACTTGCCCCACCGACCAGTCGATTTCCTCAATGACATCTCCATAGATTCCGTTCGCCGAGGTGTCTTTAAATTCAGCGGAGCGAAACAGTGGAATGTGGGGGAGGCTATGGGCAAGATAGATAAAGAAGGGCTCCTCTTTGAATTCTCCGATCTTTTTTACCGCTTCTTCGGTGTAGCGCTTTGTGATGGTGCGCTGGTCAGTCGGGCGCTCAATTACTTCTTTGTTTCGTAGCAAGGGGACATTGTAAGAGGTGAATTTTTCCTGCTCGGCGAGGAGGAATTGATCAATCTTGTCGAGTTTGTCCATGTCATTCGAATAGGGGATGCCGAGGTAGCTTTCGAATCCGTGGCTGGTCGGTAAGAATTCTGGAAGATGTCCCAGATGCCACTTTCCGACCGCAGCGGTTCGATAGCCTTCTTTCTTCAATGCGGAGGCGATCGTGATTTCAGAGGTGGGGAGTCCGCCGGAAGAATCGGGAAAAAGAACCCGGCGAGTGTCGGAGCACATTCCATTGCGGATCGGGAGACGCCCGGTCAAGAGTCCAGCGCGACTGGGGGTGCAGACACAGGCCGCCACGTAGAAGTTGGTCCACTTTTGGCCTTCGGCGGCCATGGCATCAAGATGGGGAGTTTTAATGCTGGGATGCCCAAAGCAGGAGAGGTCTCCATACCCAAGGTCATCGCAAAAAATCACGACAAAGTTGGGCCTTTCGGCGGCCCCTGCAGTCAGGGTATGACAAAAAAAGACAGCCAACAGTGCGGATACAGAAATTCGGATCATGACATCTGCTTTTGGCATGTTATGAAAGGTGGGTAAAGGAGAATCTCTCCTTGAATTGACTATGAATATTCTCGACGCCGTAGGCAAAAAGCAATCCACCCAGAAAGAGCGTTTTGAAAAAGTTCGTACGCTCGTGTATCCCGACTCTTCGGATGCCTGTGTCACTCTGGCTGCAGAAGTGGCAGAAATGGTTCGGAGTCGTCAGGGAGAAGGAAAGAACGTTGTCCTTGGCCTGGCTACAGGTTCGACTCCGGTTCCTTTTTATCGCGAGTTGATCCGTCTCCACAAGGAAGAGGGACTCAGCTTGGGGAATGTCATCACTTTTAATCTCGATGAGTATTACGGTCTTCCCCGCGACCATCCGGAGAGTTATTTCCGGTTCATGCACGATCAATTGTTTGATCACGTCGATATCCCTGCGGAACAGATCAACATCCCGGACGGAACCATCGCGATGGACGAGGTTTATGAGTGGTGCCTCGGATACGAAAAACAGATCGAAGAGGCGGGTGGTCTCGATCTGCAAATCCTCGGTATCGGCCGCACCGGACACATTGGTTTCAACGAACCGGGTTCTTCTCAGGATTCCATTACCCGGATGATCACGCTTGACCGGGTTACGAGACAGGATGCCGCAGCAGATTTTATGGGTATGGCGAACGTTCCGCGTTCCGCGATTACGATGGGTGTCGGAACAATCTTGAATGCCCGCAGTATTGTCCTGATGGCATGGGGAAGTAACAAAGCGGAGATCGTTCAGGAAGCAGTCGAAGGGGAAATGAACGATCGGATTTCGGCGAGTTTCCTTCAGGATCACAGCAACTCGACTTTTCTGGTCGACTCGGCAGCATCTTCCCGGCTGACCCGCTTTCGTCATCCCTGGTTGGTCAGTTCAGTGGAATGGGGCAGTGCCATGAAAAAGCGGGCCGTTGTCTGGCTATCGCGTTCTTTGAATAAGCCGATTCTGAAACTCGTAGACGAGGATTACAACGAATGCGGGGCAGGGGAATTGTTGGCTTCAACATCCGAGGCTGCTTATAAGGTGAATATTGATGTGTTTAACCAGGTTCAGCATACTATTTCAGGTTGGCCCGGTGGTAAACGTGATGCGGACGATACAAACCGGCCTGAACGTTCCACTCCTTATCCGAAAAAAGCGCTGATCCTCAGTCCGGAACCAGCTGATGCCTTTCTGGGAATGGGAGGTACCATAGAACGTCTGGTGGAGCAGGGGCATGAAGTCGTGATTGCCTATCAGACCTCCGGAAATCTACGGGTCGCAGATGTGGCGGCTCACAAGTTTGCCAGCGTGGTTCTTGAAATGGCTGAGGAAGACACTGAGGAGGGTTGGAAAAGCCAAAGCGATTACGCGCAAGAGATACTCCGCCTTTTAGATGATAAAGGAGAGTTTGGGATTGATCCTGAAAGGGTTAGGTCGCTTAAGGGCTTGATTCTTCGTGGAGAATCCCGTGCTGCCGCTGATGATTGTGGTGTCGGATATGAAGCTCAACAATTTCTGGATCTGCCTTTCTACGAAAAAGGAAGGTATCGACGCTTTCAGCGGACCGATGAAGACTCGGATGCGATGCGAATATTGCTGGAAGCGGAACAGCCTGACATCATTTTTGCTACGGGTGAGGCCGGCGATCCAAGTTCAATTCAGGCTCTTTCGTTCAAAGCTTTCGGTGAAGTGTGGGAATCTTTGGATCAAGCTGAGTGGCGAAAAAATTGCAGCGTTTGGCTATACCGCGGGCGGGACGAAGCTTTTGAATCACACGAAATCGATATGGCCGTTCCGATGAGTCCGGATCAGATCGATGGAAAAGGGGAGGCGATCCGAAAATTTATGTCCGTTAATCAGGAAGAGTTGGGTTCACCGAACCGGAACCGCGAGATTGCGCAGCAATACGATGCGCTTGGCATGGCGGAGTATGAGGCGATCGAAGCGTTTCAGCGATGGTGAGCATTGATGCTTCCAGTGTCACATGGATTCCAAAACAGGCGTTTTGGCTTTTGATTTCTCGCGTTTTCTTCGGATTAATGCGACGCGGGCTCTTTTCGACCAGTGGAAAATCGCGATACCCACAAAATGGATTATCACGAAGGCCGTCAGGAATTTAAAGCCGGTTTCCGGATTGATCCCTGCCAAACGGAACAAGTAAAACCAAAGCGCGGTGAACAGGGAGCAAAATAAGAGTACCCTGATCGCCAGTGGAATTCTCCGGAGTTTTATTTTTAGATACCTGAGAGGCTTTATGCCGGAGCTCACTGCCAGGTCACTCACTAAGAGCCACTCATAGACCTTGCAGGGAAGATAGAATACGACGGTGACGGCGAGCATCCAGACGAGATAAGAAATGGCTACTTTGAAAAAGATTAGAAAGAGAACGGCTCTCCAGGGCTCGGCTTTCAGAGTTTTTACTGATCCAAAAGTGCTTTGCCAGGCTCCTTGCGGGATGCTCAAGGTTCTGTAAAAAATTGATATTCTTGCGATTGATTGAAAAAGAAACTTCTGGGCCTGCCGGGATGCTGGATCGATGGAAAGCGAGGTGCGAAAGGATGATTCGGCGAGTTTCGGATTTTCCAGTTCGAGAAGGTAAGTCTGTCCAAGGCTGAAATGTAGTTCGGCGTTTTCTGGTGAGTGGGACAGGGCATTTTTGAGTTGATCAATTCTTTCCCAGGCTGCGTCGGTGGAGTCGTTGGAGCAGGAGTCCAGGAAGATCTTTAGATTGATGAAATCCGGATTGTCCGGCTCAATTGAAAGGGCCTGATGAATTTCGAAGTCGGCCCATTTGAATTGTCCCTTTAAGATGAAGGCATGAGATCTCAGATAATGATAGAAGGCATTGTCCGGTGAGATTCGAAGTGCTTCGTCGATGTGCTGAATCGCCTTCGCGGAATGATTAATATTGATGTAGAAGGATGCAGCAAGTTGTTGGGCCCGGGAGTCTTCCGGGGATGTCTTGAGGAGGAAGTCAATATGAGGGCGAGCTTTACGGGATTCATCCAGGTGGATGTATGAAACCACGCAGTGATCATGGGCATCAATTGAATCCGGATAGGATTGCAAATGATCGAGGGATAACTCCAGAAGACGCTCGAAATTCCCTGAATCCGCTATCACATCGAGTCGTGCCAATGTGACTTGTTCCGGATCGTCCATAGTAGTCTGGAAAGAGAATGGAAAAACGAATAAAGAGAAAGGAAAAATTCGCCGGATCGTGAATCCTGTTTTTCTCCAATTGTCCTGCATCTGGCATGTGTTAGCATGGATCCATGATACGCGGATTACTGATTCTGTTTGCCCTCCTTCTCTCCAAGTTCTCGCTGGATGCCCGCCAACCAAACATTGTCGTCTTTCTGACGGATGATCAGGGCTGGGGAGATCTCAGTGTGAATGGCAATACGAACCTGAGCACACCGAATATCGATTCGCTTGCGAAAGATGGGGTAAAGTTCGATCGGTTTTACGTCTGTCCCGTCTGCTCCCCAACCCGTGCTGAGTTTCTGACGGGTCGTTACCATCAGCGGGGTGGGGTTTATTCCACCTCAGCAGGAGGCGAGCGACTGGATCTCGATGAGGTCACGATTGGTGATACTTTCAAAGCAGCCGGTTACTCAACCGGAGCATTCGGGAAATGGCACAACGGAATGCAGTTTCCTTATCATCCGAACGGTCGGGGCTTCGACGAATTTTACGGGTTTTGCTCGGGGCACTGGGGGAATTACTTCGATCCTATGCTGGAGCACAATGGCAAGATTGTAGATGGCGAGGGCTTTTGCGTTGATGATTTCACCGACAAGGCGATGGCATTTATTGAGGGAAATAAAGAGAAGCCCTTTCTTTGCTATGTTCCCTACAATACGCCGCATTCACCGATGCAGGTGCCTGACAATTTTTGGGATAAGTTCAAGAATAAGGAGCTGGCGATGCGTCATCGGGAGCCGGAAAAGGAACAGGAAAACCATGTGAAGTGTGCTCTGGCCATGTGCGAAAATATTGACTGGAATGTCGGCCGTGTTCTCAAGAAGTTGGAGGAATTAAAGCTGGAGGAGGACACAATTGTCATTTATTTCTGCGACAACGGTCCGAACGGCGCCCGCTGGAACGGCGGAATGAAGGGGAAGAAAGGCTCAACCGATGAGGGGGGCGTTCGTTCTCCAATGCTGATTCGATGGCCCGGAAAGATTAAGGGAGGCAGAGAGGTTTCGGTTATGGGGTCTGCAATCGATTTGCTGCCAACCTTAGCGGATATGGCGGAGGTTCCTTTAAAGAGTGAGAAACCGCTGGATGGAACCAGCTTGAAAAGTGCTTTGCTTGGAGATGCGGATCCAGAACTCGCCGACCGGCTGATCTTTTCGAGTTGGAAAAACAAGTCGACTGTTCGATCCTCGAAATTTCGGGTCGATACCAGCGGAAAGCTTTTCAATTTGTCGAATGACCCGGGGCAGGCGCGCGATATTTCCAAGGAGAACAAGGGGCTGCTGGAAGATTTAGATGCGAAGCGGGTTGCCTACTTTGCAGAAATGAAGGGAGAGCTCGGGACAGACGAGCGCCCTTTCGTTATCGCTCATCCCGGTCATCAGTTTTCGCAAATTCCGGCGCGTGATGCGACCGCGAGTGGTGAGATTAAGCGTTCGAATAAATTCCCCAACGATTCCTTTTTCCTGAATTGGGTAAACAAAGAGGATCATATCAGCTGGGATGCAAAAGTCGAAGCGGCGGGCGACTATGAAGTGGAGATGTTTTATACCTGTCCCGAAGACAGCGTCGGCACGGAGCTGGAACTGAGCTTTAACGAAAACAAGCTCCTTGGCAGAATTTCTGAATTTCACAATCCGCCTCTCAAAGGCGCTGATGATGACCGGCAGGAAAGAGTCGAGTCCTATGTCAAAGACTGGAAGCGGATGGGTCTTGGAACGATCACTCTCTCCGAAGGTGAGGGGACCTTAAGTCTGAAAGCTTTGAAGAAACCGGGAAAGGAAGTAATCGATTTCCGGCTCTTCGTGTTGAGGCGGGTTGAGTGAATCTCTCCCGATCAGAGGATTGCGTTTCCTGTAGCAGAAGTGAGGTCCCTTTCGCCGGCCGCAGTGTCGCTACGGATGCTGCGGACAGGGCGAAGCTGAACCCGCTGCTTTATTGCAAACCGAAGCGCTGGAACATTGTCTGGTCGTGGCGGTAGATGTCCTGATCGAACCGAACGCGGCCGTCTCCCATGATCGTTGAAGTCCAATAGTTCAAATACACTGGCATTGGTCTGCTCAATGTTTGCTTGTTGTCTGGCTGCGAAACATCTTCCATTGCTGAGTTGACGCTGTTAATATTCCAGCCGCCGTTGCGTTTCAAAACGATATCAGCAAGTTCGGCAGGGCGCCCAACCCGGACACAGCCATGACTGAAATCGCGATCAGTAGCTTTGAAGAGATTGCGGTTGTCGGTGTCGTGGAGGTAAACAGAGGAATCATTGGGGAAAATAAACTTCACCAATCCAAGTGAGTTGGAAGGCCCTGCTGTCTGCCGCATCACGAGTCCGCCGGAAGCAACTTTTTGAAGGTTTGATGAGGTTACCGCTAGTCTCTTGTTGGGGCTGACACCAAAACTGGGTACGATTTCGTAGTTGTGTTGAGCAAAATATCCCGCTGGGTCCGCCTGGGCTTTAGGAACAAGTTCCGTTCTGGCTATGCTGGGCGGAACATTCCAGTAGGGTCGAAAGATAAGGTACTGCATTTCGCCACGGAAGACCGGGGTCTGATGCTTTCCTTTAACGCCGACGATCACCGGCATTGTCGAGATGCGGCGTTCGCCTTCAAAAACCCGGAGGGCTCCTTCGGCGATGTTCACTTCGATATGATCCGCCTGTTCGTAGGCACGGGGCATCCAGCGGAGGCGATCGATATTGATGATCAAGGTTTTGACCCGCTCTTTTACAGAGGTGTTGAGTTCTACAAGGGTTTGTTGGCCAATGTATCCATCGGGTTCAATGCCGTGACGAAACTGGAAAGACTTGAGCGCTTCGCTGGTTTGTTTGTCGACCGTTTTCCCCTTGAATTTCGCTCCGCCGCCGGGCAGATCACCTTCTGCCTGAAGTCGTGAACGAAGCAGATTAACTTCAGCATAAGCGGATCCGGGTCCGATGGGTTGAGCCGTTGCCGGCAGATCCCGCCAGCCTCCGTATCCATCCAGTTTTCGATAGCGGGCCAGAGTCGAAACCATTTCCAGGTAGCGCTTGTCGTATGGGGGAACTTTAGCAATCAGGAAATTGCCGACCTGACGGGGGTCCTGTTTGAGGGCTTCATCGAGAAAATTGTAGGCGGAAACCTTTCGTGGAACTTCTTTCCACTTCGGGTGGACTGAAGTCGGATCGACAAAGCCATATGCTGCGGATTGAATCGCGAAGAGTGCAAGGTGAGTTGTTCCCACATCAACCGAAGCCCGGGCCGCAGGATCCGGGTTTGGATTTCTCCAATGATTATCCCAAGTGGAAAACTGGAAAAGATCAGGGGAAAGACCGTGAGCTTCGAGTCCGGTAATGAACTGGGCCAAACCGGCAAGGCGTTCAGCAGTCCAGACAGGGGTATATCCGCGAGTCTTGTACCAGTTGTTCACGGCACCGCCACGTTTTCCCACTTCAACCTGAATAGCAGCATTGATTGCCTGCCCTTTTGCTTCGCAGCAAAAAAGAGTAATGAACGCGGCGAGAAGAATAAGTTTCGGAGAAATGCGCATTGTGGAGAAGGGATTCCGGAATTTTAGACTGATTACGGGGAATTTCAAATAGCTTAACTATTGCAAATACGTGACGTTTGAGTGGTTCTTTCAATTCAATTTGACTCAATTCAGAATTTTTGAGTCACATCCAGCCCCTGATAACGCGATAGACATATGGCAGAATTGCCGCGAGATTTTTCTATGACTATGAGGCTTACCCGGTTCCCGCTTTTTTTGATCCCCGTCTTTTTCCTTTCCCCCGGTTTTGTGAAAGCGGATCATCATGCGGAAACCCTTTTTGATGGGAAAAGCCTTGAAAGCTGGAAATCTCCGGACATGAGCTATTGGTCGGTTGAGGATGGAACGATCACAGCCAAATCGAGCGAAGACCATCCCTGTAAACACAATCAGTTCCTTGTTTGGCAGGGAGGTGAGATCGGTGATTTTGAACTCACTTTGAAGTTTCGCGTTGATGGTGGAAAAAGTGCAAACAGCGGGGTTCAAGTTCGGTCACAGGTCGAATCAGACGGCCACGTGAAGGGATACCAAGTGGACATTGCTCATCCTGATGCCCCTTATCTGGGGGCGGTCTATGACGAAAAGGGGCGGAAGATGCTGGCAATGCGGGGACAGTCGACGGTGATCCAAATGGATGGAAAGATGCTGAGTGGCGCTTTAGAGGGCGACAAGGATGCGGCCTTGATAAATTACAAGCAAGGCGAATGGGCTGATTATCGAATTCGATTTGTCGCAAACAAGTTGGAAGTGTGGTTAAACAGTGTGCAAACCGCTGTGGTTCTCGATGAGCAGGAAGCCGAACGTGAATCGTCCGGTATACTTGCACTGCAACTCCATTCCGGTCCCCCAATGACAGTCCAGTTTAAGGATATTGTTCTGAAAAAACTTTGAGACAGTAGCGTATGCACGATCCGGCCTCCAACCTTTCGCACCTGAGCGAATCACCCTATGACTGGGAGATTCGAATCACGGCGATTGAGGATTTTGTCCGGATTGATGACATGGACAGTGCCCGTCGCCTCGTTCGGGAATCGCCGGACGACTCTCCGGTTCCAGATCATCTGAAGCTTCATCTGCATACCCTACTCACGAAGGGAAAGGATGCCCTTCCTCCCCTGGAAGACGAATCTGTCGAAGAGGTGCTGAGTGAAGAAGTGCTTAGCGAAGAAGTGCTTAGCGAAGAAGTGCTTAGCGAAGAAGTTCCCAGCGAAGAGGTGAACAACAAAGATGCGGAAGAGAATTACTCTCCATCTGCTGCGGAGCCCGCGAAAACTTTTGAGGAACTGACTGAAGGGTCGAAGGCGGATTCTGATTCGGTTTCCATGTCGCTTCTTGAGGAGGAAAAGAAGACGGAAACAAAGGAGGAGGAACTACCTTCGAAAATGGAGACCAGTTTATCCGGAGGGCTGGCTGCCCTGATGGAAGCGGATGAAATTCCTGAGAAAGAGAAAGAGGCTCCTTTGCCAAAGCTTGAAGCTATCAGGGTTGATCGCGAAGCAGCGAGAAAACGCTGGGAAGAGTACGACGGAGATCTGAATCTCACGGTAGCGGATCAGCACGGTGCCTCTGTGCGAAGATCATCGATACCGGAGCGCTTCTCTGCCCTGACACTGGCTGCCGTCTTTCACCTCGTTCTTTTTATACTCGTCAGCCTGGTAGCGATAAATTCTCCGCGACCCAAGCCGCCTCAGTTGATCCTGTCGGTTCCGCATGAGCGTGAAGTGTTGCTCACAACCACCCGCATCACGAGACAGACGAAGGAAATGAAGCCTTCCGCTGCGTCTGCTCAGGCAGTGAATGTTCTGAGTTCAGTGGCAAATTCCGATTTCAAGCTGCCTGAGATCGAAGATACCGATAATTACAATGTCACCTCCATGATCGCCGGCCTTCAGCCTACAGGGCAGGGGATGAGCTTTTCCACCCAGGCAGTAAAAGAGTCGGATGTGAATTTCTTTGGGATTTCCGGCGGCGGAAAGAAGATCGTTTTTGTCATTGATGCAACCCCGGCCATGCTGGTCGACGAAAAGGGCGGTATGACTGCTTATGACAAGGTGAAGAATGAAGTTTCTATCATGTTGGCAAATCTCAACAGGGGGACCCATTTTAATATTCTCATCTATCAGGGGAAAAAGCTGGTCGCCTTTCGGGAGAAACCGGTTCCGGGCCTTCCTTCAAATCTGCGAAAGGCGATTGAGTGGATGGGGCCTCTCAACAAAGATTACGAGGCACTTGGTCTTAGGAATGAGTTTGGCCCTTCGATAACGGTTGCCGATGTCGAAGGTCTGCCGATTCTGGCAGTTGATAACGCTTTCTACACCAAAGCGATCCAGAAGGCTTTGGAATGGAGGGTCAGCGCTGTGTTTTGTATTTCCAATGGCTACGGTCAAATGAACCGTTCTCTCACTCCGGAAATGAGAAAGAAAATGGCGGAGAATCCGGAAACTCCAGGAACCCCTGGAAAGATCAATCCGGCTGAAGCCAAAGCCTGGCGGGACGCTGTTGCCAAAACGAAAGCCTGGTTGCAAAAGGAAAATGCAGCGAGGAGAGAAAAAGGAATTTCACCGAAAGTGGTGACCAATTTCAATGCTCTGGTCCGGCAGATTACCGGTAAAACTCAGCCCCGGCAGACGGGTGGAACGCCTGCGACAGGCGGAGCCAAGATCAAACGGCCACTGCCAGTGACTCCAAAGGAAATCGAGGAACAAGTGAAGCAACTGGTGAAACTCAATTACAAAGAGGAAAGCCGCGAAGAGCCTTCGGTCCACATGGTATTGTTTCTTGGGGAGGACGAAGAAATCGGTGACCGTGAAGACCACTTTAAAGATTTAACGCGTAAAAACCGGGGCAAGCTGAAAATCCTCAAGGGCTTAGCCGCATTGAGCGATGTGACAGCCGAGTAGGCTACAAGTGCGCTGGTTCCAGGCTAAGAATTAACTGGTTGCGGCTTGGTCGGCATTGGTTTGAAATCACCGGGAACACCGGGAAAGTTTTCCTCGCGGAAACGATCCCAGGTTTGCCGGGTTTCGGCTGACATGATTTCTGCCATGTCTTCCATGCATTCGATACAGATCATGGCGCTGTCGACCATGTCTTTTCCGTGGCAGACTCCAACAAATCCGTATTCATCGTTACGGGCCTCACCAATAGTCCTCACGCAGAGCGCACACTCTCCGAATCCGGAAACGCCTTCACGATAGCGTTCGGTCTGAAACTCGTTGAGTCGACGTTTCGATTCTTCCGAAGCTTCATCCATCATCGCATCAAGACAGGGGAGGCAGAGCGCATACTCAATGATGACTTCACCTCTCTTGAAGTTTTTGGAAATACGATAGCCTTCGTCAAAGTCTGCGAGGCTCTCCCCGCATCGGGTGCAGGAGACGAAGGCGCGGTCTTCGTAGAAGGAATGGAGGATTTCCGGGATTGGCTCCCGTTTAGGTTCCTCACCGGAAGGTTCTGTTTCGCTCATTGTGGAGAAGAGTGTAACTCTGTCGAATTATTTAGGCTTAGTCCAGCCCTCATTCCAGATAATGTGGGTTCCGCTTTTCCCCGGAAGGACCAAATCGTTCCTGCCGTCGGCATTCAGATCAGCAACACGGATCTGGAGTCCGATACCGGGGCCTTCACCTGCGGGAGCATTGGAAATCATATTCTTCTTCCAGCTCTGATTTGCTTTGTCCCAATCATAATAATGAACAGTGATCGCATCTTCGGCTCCAGAGTCGCCACCGGAGTGGGCGTAATACCGTTTTCCTGTAATCAACTCAGCTTGGTCATCTGAATCAATATCTTCCCAGGCAAGGCAATGGGCCTGAGAGAATTTCTTGTCGATCAAATGCTGGCGCCATGTGGTGATGCCTTTGGCTGTGGTATCCATTTGCTCCTCCCAATAAAGCCCGTAGGAATGGCCGTCCGCCCAGATGATGTCATTTTTTCCATCTTCATTGAGATCGACAATTATCAAGGGGCAGCTTGCGTGCGGAAGGGTGAAATCTTTATGCCATGTCCAGGGGCCGGAAAATGGACCAGCCGCAGGTTGTTCATACCAGCCTTGCATAAAGACGATATCTTCTTTTCCGTCACCATTGATGTCTCCAAATCCCATCCCATGGCCATTTCCGCTTTCGGAAATGACATGCTTCTTCAAGCTCGGTTTGCCATCGTCATTTTTCGCAAAGCGGAATACTTGCATCGGGTTGTCTTTGTTCCAGGAATTCTCAAACCACTCAGGAGTTCCGTCGCCGTCGATGTCGTGCATGAAGGTTGCTTCATTGTGACCCGTTTCCGTGTCGACCAGTTCGTGAGTTTTCCAGGCTTCTTTGCCCTCATAATTTCCCGCACCGGGATTTTCGAACCAGTTCACGATAGGAAGGGTGAACATTCCTGCCACAACATCGAGATCGCCGTCTCCATCCACGTCGTGGAGAAACTCCGAATTGTTCTGCATGTAGTCTTTACCGAAAGGAAGGATTTTCCGGACAGCCATTTGTTTGAAGTCCGGTGCTGCATACCAGTATTCGCCGGCAGACACGTCGAGTTTTCCGTCTCCATTGATATCTCCTACAGCGCAGCCTTCGTTGTTGTCTTTGTGAAGCTGCTGGACTCGCCACTTAAGGGAAGGGGGAGCCGCTGCCTTTTTGCCCTTTTGCTGGGCGTTTAAAGCGACTGCACTGATAGTGACCAGAAGCGCGAGGGAAAAGGAAAGACGGTATTTCATAAGAATCGGTAAGAGTCAAAGAGGTAAGCTCAATGTGAACACGAATTCTATAGCGGAACAGCAAAGGGCAAAGCAGAAAATAGGTCGCGAGTGCGTAGGCTGTGACCGATCGGCTGGTTTCTATTCTTCTTCCCCGGATGCCTCCAGCGGAGTTTCTGAATTCTCTTCGGACCCGGACTCGGACTGAGGATTCAGAAAGAACACGGCGGAAACCGTATGGTCATGCACGAAATTTCGTCCTCCGACCGGGCCCAGCTGGCCGTTGCTGAAAATACCACTGAGAGGAACTTTCCCGAAGGTTTCCTCTATGACATCGACGTCATGATTAGGTTCATCGAAAAGGCTGACGCCCCGGCCGGCTCCTGTGAACACCATGGTTCCAACGGGAGTTCCGAATTGATCGATCGCATCGGTGCATCGTTTTCTCAAATCTTCGTCCGCAGCTTCTTTGTCGCGCAGTTGAAACTGCATGGTTTGCCCAACCCGGGGATAGGCTCCCAATGCGAGCGCGCTTTTGTCGGCCTTTGCGCCAAGGATATGACGGATCTGAAAGTCACCGCTCTTAAAATCATCGACGTATTCATTCATCGCAATGCCTGCGCAAACCTTGCCATCAGCATCTGCCTTTTCTTCCAAATCGAGAGAGTGGTAGGCCTCTTCCAAAACTTCAAAGGCGTGACGCTGGCCGATTGTGAGCACCTGATTGCTAGCGACCTTGGTAATTGTGAACGGTTCCCCGATCGGGCGGCATCCCTGACTGACTACGCCGCCGAGCCTGATATTTCCCGCGAAATGAACTGCAACGAGCGAGTCGTCGCTTAGGCCGTCTTCATCGAAAAGAAAGATGTCGTCCTCTTCAGGGCCGCCGCTGGCGAGTCCTCCGAATGTGGGAACATCGGGAAAGGCAGAATTCCAGGGGCGAATCCAGGAATCCAAATCAATATGACAGGGATTCCCAATGGCGATCCATCCTCGGGATTCATCTTCTCCTTCGGTGACCAGATCTTTCCACGAAATTCCTTCGGCAGAGCGATAGATCAGGGATTCGGAAATGTGATTGCGGGTGACCTCAGAATCCGGGAACCGGAGAAACTGTCTCTTATACACATCTCCGAGCCCACGAGACCGAGGCTGATCT
>CAJXQE010000121.1 GCA_913058215.1 uncultured Verrucomicrobiales bacterium | reverse complement strand
GAGATCAGCCTCGGTCTCGTGGGCTCGGAGATGTGTATAAGAGACAGTTCTTGAATCGTTCATAGTATGCGGGATATTACAGCCCGTCCCCACAGTAAGAATTTCCATGAAGTTTCTAAAATCAGTCCCTATTATTCTCGGTGCCCTCACGGCGACCGCGTTTCTCTTTCCCGCTTCGGTTGAGGCCCAGCAGGGGGATCTATCCGCCCGCGAATCTGTAGGCCTCGTTTCGAGTCAATTCGGCCCGCGCTCAACTCGCTGGCTTGTTGAATTGCGTGCTACCGGCGGTGTTCCCCAGCCTTCCGATTGGGAAATTCTCGTTCTCGATGAAAATGCACCGAAATTGCTTAGACGATTCTGGGCCGGCGGCGGACGTGCCGGTGATGATGGTCCGGATGCCCGACGCTATCCACTCGACCTTCCTATCGGTTACTTCAGCATGAACATGGTCGGCGTCGACAGTGTTGCAGCGTTCACTATTGCTGAAGGAGAAGCACGCAAAGCGCGAATGGGATTCGACAGCTGCAATTACCTGCTGCGCGTCCGTGAATTTTCCAACGAAACGATCTGGCGTCTCGAGTTGCTCGATGCCGCTCAGCAAATGGTGGGAAAAATTTATATCTCCGGCACCAATGGTCAGGTTCTCAGAACCATGTGGGTTTATTCCGGTGAACGAGGTCGTCCCGATGGTCTTCCTCGAATTATTGACTCCGCCGTGCCGACGGGGAGCAGTTCAACAGAATCTATTACCGGAATAACCGGGGGAGATACCCGATATCGCGAGCCGATTCCAGGTCGGACAGGAATTGCCGATGCACCGATGGTAACGAACCCACAGTCCGGGCAGCCGCAACCTTATGCGCCGGTTCCTTCCGGTTCAATCAATGGAGGGATCGCTGCCAAACCTCCGGTCGCAGCGACTCGTCCCGCCGCTCCCTCCGAAGCGGACCGTCGAATGGTGGAAATTCCGCCGCCAGCTCCTCCCGTCAGTGGCACGGCATCTGCAGACAGCGGAGCGCCACAGCAACCTTTCCGGGATTTAAGAGATCCGCCGGCAACGGGAAAACCGGATCCGTCGAAACCGCCGATCGAAGTACCATCGGGGTCCTCCAGTGGAAGCAGCGGACGGATTCCTCCTCCGCCAATTCCTCAGTGAGACAGCCGGGCCTTGATTCGCGAGAACGCTTCGACGGTCCAGACTTGCGGGTAGATTTTTTCGAAATACCAAAGTCTCGCAAAATAGAATCCGATAGGGGAGGGAAGAAATTCCGTCCCTTTTTTCGTGTTCGCGATGAGCCAGCGGGCTCCGTCGAGAAGGGTTTCTTCAGGAGCCGTCTCCGCAAGGGCTGATAGAGCGAGCGCGGTTTCTTCGATCGTAGATGGTGTGGAATCTCTGCCGCTGCCCCAGCCGCCGTCTTGATTCTGTTGTTCGAGTAGCCAGGAGAATCCACCATTCAAAAGGTCGCCGGTTTGTCCGGTTTCCTGCAAGGCCAGGGTAACCATGGACGTTCCATAGGTGGGGTTTTCTTCATCGGAATACCGATGCTGATTCCCGAACCAGAGCGGGGTCCATGATCCGTCCAGGTTCTGCCCATTCTTCAAAAACCGGAGACCCGCTGCGATTCCTGTTTCGATTCTGCCCTGCTGTTCTGCGGGGAAATGGGGTTTCCAGAAATGCCAGGCGCGTAGCGTGTGAGCGGTCAGATCGGGGGAAGATCGATCGAAAGGAAGCGCGCCCCAGCCCCGGCAGAAGGTGGGAATTCCTCCGTCACGATTCTGAAGCCCCAAGAGCCAGATCGAGCCCTTCTCGGCGGCCGTTTTGCAGCTGTCAAAGGTGTCCTCGTTTTGAAGTTTGCTAAGAGCGAGCATGGCCCCGGGAGTGTCATCCGCATCGGGAACACCACCGGCAAGATCGGTCCAGGCCCAGCCTCCGGGAGGCGAATTGGTAAACGGGTGGACTTCCTGATACTGCTGCCCCAGCAGCCACTCGAGAACCTGGTCCTGTCGATCAAACCCGGTTGAATCCTTGTCCTTACCCTCTTTGATCGTCAGGGATTTCACTGCGAGAGTCGTCGCCCAGGTCGAGAGATTGGTGTCGATGGGCCAACTGCCGTCGTCGCGAACGGAGTCGACAAGAAAGCGGCACCCCTCTGAAACGACAGCATGATTCTTTTCTCCCGAGGAGGCGAGGGCCATGGTCACGAAGCTGGTGAGCGGGGCCGCTTCGAGGAAGCCACCGGTTGAGGGTTGGATTTCTGTGAGAAGCCGGGAAACTCGCGGCCATAACATTCTCCGGATCCAGTATATTGGATTGAGGCGGATGGGAGGAGCGATTTCGAATCGGGCATGACCAATTGCGATCAGAGCCGGCAGGGCATAGCTGACGACGGGTAGCCGCATAATCGCGAACCATTCGCGGGGAAAAGCTGCGAGCTCAAAAGGCAGTGGCAGGACCTGACGCCAGCCTTTTTTCCCCAATGTTCCGCAGATGGCGCAAAGCATGAGAATGGGGACAGAAAAAGTGCGGTCCTTTCCGTAGCGGGCTTTGACGGTTTCCGCGATCAAATCGGGGGAAAGAGAGCCAACGTAATCATGAATCCAGTGTCTTGCCTTTTGGGTTGCTGAAATTGAATCTTCGCCGAAACGGGAAAGGGCCGACCAGCAAAGCAGGCTCGTGGAAATGTTGGAGAAACTTTTGGTCGTGTCGCCCCAGCCTCCGTCCTCATTTTGGTTTTCGACGAGCCACTGGCAGCCACTCTTCAGATACGGCTGGTATTTGGTGTCGTCGACTGTTCCAAGAGCGACGATAGCAGTGGCCGTTGAAAGCGCCGACGTGGAAAGCTCGCCTTCCCAGTGTCCCTGCACATTTCTATCCTCCAGCAAAGTGCGTGAGGCATTGGTCAGGGTTTCCCTGATGAGATCGTTTTCCGGCATTGGATTTCTCTAAAGGGCGAGATGGCCGAGCGCAAGCAGGCCGTAATACGTGTATTCGATATCGAGGTCGTCGTCTTCCCAACTTCCGTGGAATCCGCCGTCGGCTGTCCAGAGACTGTCGACAAAATCGAGGAGTCCTTCTTTCCTGTTTTCAAAGTCGATCTGGAGCCCGTCGAGCGCATGGAGAGCGACTGCCGTAGTCAGTAAATCGGGAAGGGGTGCCATCGGGAACGGAACAAATCCGCCTGTCGGATGGAGGCAGCTCAAAATCCAGGGAACGGTTTCATCAGGGATTGGAAGCCGGAGATTTCTGGAAAGAGTGATCGCTGCAGCGGTGGCGGGAATATTGGGAACAGGCAGCTCGACGTCGTTCGCCCAGGCTCCGGTTGGAGTGAGTAACTGCGAAAGTGAATGAGCAACTCCCTCTGTATTTGGAAGCTCCAGCTGATGATCCGAATAGGCACCATAAGCAAGAAAGGAGGCGTAAGCGGATCCGGTTTCGTTGTCGTCTGCCTGATTGTAGCCTCCGTCGGGACAGCGATACGTTTCGATTCTTTCAAAAACCGGGGCGAGCATTTTCGTATCGGGCTTTTCGCTCAGGGAGGAAAAACATCGGGCGAGGCAGCAGAGATGAACAAAATCGAGATCGTCCAGATTCTTCAAGTGCTGATCAAGAAATCCACGGAGTGAGTCCTCCGGCAACCCGGCTTGAATGGCGGTGAGCGCATCGATGGCGAAGCTGGTGTAATAGAGGTCCGCTTCCTCGCCTCTATCGGCGAAGCCTCCATTCTCTGCCTGTTGCGACATAATGAATTCACGGATCAGTTCCGTGGCTTCTTCCCCAAGAATGGAAGGAGCCAGTCGCGCGACCTGGAGCATTTCTAAACGTAGAGACATCGATTATTTATTTCGAGGGCGGGGATTGGTATTGTCATCGGACCCGGCGACGAGTTCGTTCTGAATCTTGACGGTGTGAGTATCCTGGAAAGTTTCGTTCGCCGCGATTTGCAGGCTTCGAAAAGATCTCTGATTCGTCATCGTCCCGGTCAAGTGGACTGTTCCACTATCGTAGCTGACAATTCCATCCGGGACTTGCTTGAAAAATGGAATCAGGAATTGGGCAGCCACTCGCCCTGTCCATTTTACCGGGATGCGGTCGGAGTCGTTCTCCACCTTGTTGACAACCTGATGATCGGGAAATTCACGTTTGAGATCTTTGATCATTCTTTCGAGGGCAAACCTGCTTTTGATGGCTCCTTCTAACTCGATAGTGTCTCCGCTGATCGATCCAAAGAACTCTGGAAGGCTGGGCTCGACGTCGGCTTCCACTTGTTCCTTTTTCTCTGCGGCCGCTTTTATTGGCTCAGGATCTGGTGCGGAGGCAGGTTCAGGTTTTGGAGGCGGCTGTGGGAGGGGAGTCTTTACAATAGGCTCTTCCTTTTTCACGGGTTCAGGTGCAGCCTTCTCACTGAGCGAGGGCTTTTCGCATCCTGATCCGAAGAAAACAAGAATCGTTAATCCCAGGATTGGATTGAGTTTGGAAATGATTTTCATATGGGGCAAAGTGATTCGGGAAGGTAGAAGATTTCAACCGTAAGGGGAAGATGTCCAGAGCGTCTTTGATTTGCTCATACCTGCAAGGAACAGATAACTTATCGAAATAATGGAAGAACAATACGATTTTGTAGTCATCGGTGGTGGAAGTGCCGGATATGCCGCAGCGAGAACGGCACACGAAGAGGGGCTGAAAACCGCAGTGATCGATGGCTCCGAGAGGCTGGGAGGGCTTTGTATCCTGCGCGGCTGTATGCCCTCTAAAACCCTGATCGAATCCGCAAACCGGTTTCGCTCCATGCGGAGAGCGGGCGAATTCGGGCTGAGCGCAGATAAGCTTGCGGCAGACCCGGAGAAAATCGTGAAGCGCCAGCGAAGCTTGATCAATGAGTTCGCATCGTACCGGGCTGAGCAACTTGAGGACGGCAGGTTTGATTTGATTCGTGGAAACGCCATCTTTTCCGGATCTCATGAACTATCTGTAAAACTACTGGATGGTGGTGATGAACAGCTTGTCCGGTTTAAGTCCGCATGTGTCGCTACTGGATCGAAAGTGACGCGGGTTACTATCCCCGGGTTGGAAGAAGCGGGCTACTGGACCAGTAATGAAATCCTCGAAGCCGAAGAGTTACCGGATTCTTTTGTGGTTCTCGGAGGAGGGGCGATCGCTCTGGAAATGGCCTGTTATCTGGAAGGTTTGAACAAAGAGGTAACCGTTATTCAAAGGAGTGATCAGTTACTTTCCGGAACAGACAAGGATGTTGCGGATGCCCTGGCCGGAGCGATTTCCGCCAGAGATAACCTGACTTTGTATACCGGGACGGAACTGAAAGAAGTCTCGGTAAACAACGATGGGGAAAAGCGGGTTCGTTTCCTTCACGATGGCGGGGAAGTAGAAGTAGGGGCTGATCAAATTGTCCAGGCATTGGGAAGAAGTCCCAACAACGGAAATCTTGGACTGGAAAAAGCAGGGATAGGTTTAGCCTCCAACGGAAAACACATCGCATGCGATTCGGAGCAGAGAACCAGTCAGGAGCATATCTTTGCGGCAGGCGACACCTGCGGCCCACTCGAAGTGGTGCACATCGCGATTGATCAGGGGGAAATTGCGGCAAACAATGCGGCTGTTCTACTGGGAGGGAAAAAAGAAATTCGGCATTTTGATTCCCGTCTCAAGCTGCTCGGAATCTTTACGGATCCGCAGGTTGCCACCGTCGGGATTTCAGAGAACGAAGCTGCGAAGGCAGGACGCAAAGTGAAAGCGGCGTCCTATCCTTTTAATGATCACGGGAAATCAATGGTGATGGGCGAAACGGAGGGATTCGTGAAGTTGATTGCAGACTGCGAAACCCGCGAGCTGGTTGGTGCCGCCGTGATCGGACCGGAGGCTGTGGATCTGATTCACGAGATCGTGGTCGCCCTCTATTTTCGGGCGAAACCGGACGATTTTATAAAAATTCCACATTATCATCCCACTTTGAGCGAAATTTGGACTTATCCTGCAGAAGATCTTTTATTTTAGTGAAATATAGAGTAAGTTTCCCCCGTTGGCGGGAGGTTGTCCGTCGGTATTTCGTAGTAAAATTATACAAATTTCAGTCGTGTTAAAACAAATCATCAATCAAGAAAACGATCCCGGAAATGCTGGCGATGCTGCCAAAAATCCGGAATCCAAGCCACAGTCTTCGAGCCCGGGGACATCCGCTGCTCCTATGAGTTCAAACAAGAACATCCTTTCGAGCGATGTTGAAATTAAGGGGACTCTTCGCTTCGCCAACGATCTTATTATAGATGGACGGATTGAAGGGGAAGTGAATTCCGAAGGGGATCTTACTGTTGGTGAAAATGCTCACATCCTTGGAAACATCAACACTCGTTCTGTAACGGTGTTTGGTAAGGTTCAGGGAAATATTACCGTGACCGACCGCTGCGAACTCAAGCAGAACGCAGCTCTGCAAGGCGATATTGCCGCAGGGAAACTTGCAATCGAAGAAGGTGCCTCCTTCATCGGAGCGTCCAGAGTCGGTAGCCCGATGAGTGGTGGCGGATCCTCAATCCCGGCGAAGGCAACGTCTGCTGCTCCTTCCAAGGACAGTGGTTCCGGTGGTGACGATAAGGGTGGGGGCAGCTAAGCTTGAGGGAGAAAAGGAGGTAAACACCTTTTTTCTTCCTCCCCGAAAATTTTCCGTCTCAAGTAGACGGAGTTCATGGCGCGCCGGATTTCCTTTGGCGCGCCATTATTTTTTTAACCTCTTAAATTGTTCTTTGCCGTGTTCGGAAAATCAAGAAAGCCGAAGCAAGCCGAGCTGACCTGCCCCTATTGCGGGAACAAGCAGAGTGAGCCGGCGATGGCTGTGTCCTCTTTCTGTCGGGGGTGCGGTGATCATTTTCGAATTCAAAAGGGTGTCGCTGTTGCCAAGCCCGGCTTGCGGGTCTCGGGAATCACCTCTGTCAAAGAGAGCTCATCTGATGAGGTCGAAGAGGAAAAGGATGCCGGCATTTTTGATGGGGATGCGGGTTCCGGGGCAAGTGATAAGGAGCCTTCTTTTGATGCCTGGCTACGATCAGCTCGCGGTGGCGAATCGCGGCCGGAGTCGCTGACAAAGAATGATATCGACGAAGAGGCGGGAAGTAATCCGATCGCTGGAGCCGTTTCTGCAGCCGGGTTTTTCGGGCTCGCTCCTGAGGATGACGAGGATGCTTCCGAAGAACAGGCAGTCGCCGGGGATCAATCCAATGAAGAGGATGGCGACAGCTCTCTCGGTCAAAAATCCCAGGGGAAAGAGACTCTGGCCGGTGGATCCATGGGGGCTTTGATCGGAAAACTTGCCGATGAAGTGGAAAAGAAAAGCTTTGGCGAGGACGGCTCAAAAATGCCGCCAAATTATGTGCCTCCCGGTAAGAGAGGTCGCCATTCAGATGACCATGGAAACAGGACCGTCAGGTGCTTTCGATGTAATCACATGCAGAATGTGACGCGTTATGCCACATCGACCCAGTGCGGTCGGTGCAGTGTTTACATCAGTCTCGCGGACTACGAAATTAAGAGCGAGAAATCTCAAGTCTTACGAACACGCGGCGATGTTGTTGTTACAAAAAGGGGATCTGTCAGGAATTGTGAAATTGCCTGTCGGAATCTCACCGTTTACGGCAGCCTGAACGCCACTATCGACTGTTCCGGTGTTGTGATTTTCAAACACTCTGCAAAAGTGAAAGGCACGGTTAATTGCACCAAGTTGGTGGTTGAGCGGAAAGTGGAAGTGGACTTCAGAGACGGTTTGAGTGCCGAACGGCTTGAGGTATCCGGCACAATTTCCGGTGAAGTGCGATGCTCGGGCGAAGTGAAAGTGTATCGCCATGGAATTATTGACGGGAATGTAAAGGCCCGGTCCATCAATGTTCGTGATGGCGGAAAGATCGAAGGGAATCAGTCGATCGACCCTGATTTGAAAAACGATATGCCCTTGAAGGGGGGATTCGATCCCTCTATTATTGAGTGAAAAAAATTGGAGAGACCCAAGCGTCTCCCGAACACTTCGAAATTTATGACTACTGCTGCTCCTCCGGTATCCACCAACTTGCGAGATGATATTCTCGCTTTGAAAGAAGAACGTAACGCTGTGATTCTGGCGCACAATTACCAGATCGCTGCGATTCAGGAAATCGCTGACTACTGCGGTGATTCACTTGGTCTGGCCTTTCGTGCTCAGGAAACCGATGCTGAAGTGATTGCCTTCTGCGGGGTTCACTTTATGGCGGAGACGGCGAAGATCATCAACCCTGAAAAAACAGTGGTTCTGCCTGATGCCAATGCAGGATGTTCACTTGAGGAGAGCTGTCCGGCACCTGAACTCGAAGCGTTTCTGAAAGAGAACGAGGAGAAAAATTATTACGTCATCACCTACATCAATTCCTCGGCTGCAGTGAAAGCGCTGTCCGACGTGATTTGTACCAGCGGCAATGCGGTTCGAATTGTGGAGGCCGCACCGAAAGACCGCCCCATCCTGTTCGCCCCGGATCAGAATCTCGGGGAATGGGTTGCCAAGCAAACCGGACGCAAAATGGATTTCTGGAAAGGGAATTGCTACGTGCACGTAGAATTTACCAGAGAGAGCATCACGAGAATTAAAGAGGAACACCCCGATGCCGCCGTGGTTGCCCACCCCGAATGTACCACCGCAGTTAGACTCCTCGCGGATGAGGTTTGCTCCACTGAGAAGATGGTCGATTTCTGCAGAGACAGTGAGTCCCAGAACATCATCGTCGTGACCGAAGCAGGAATGCTGCACCGCCTCCAGCGCGAAGTTCCCGAAAAGAATTTGATTCCCGGACCGACGGATCGATGCGCCTGCGCCGAGTGTCGCTATATGAAAATGAACACACTGGAGAAACTGTATCTGTGTCTCCGTGATCTGAAGCCGGAAGTGACTCTCGAAGAGGATCTCAGAAAAAATGCGGAAGCGCCGATTCTCCGGATGCTTGAGTTGAGTAAATAGAATTTTTTGGGGCAATAAAATTATGAGTGATTACCAATGGGACGCCACCTTTCTGGATTTGTTCGACCGCTGCGTGGAACGCTTCCGAAGCGGTGATAGTGATTTTGAAAATTACTACAGCGAGGCAGATCTGGAATTTCTGAGATCCATCGGATACAAGAAGCGCGAGCTTTTCGATTTTGTGGAAGACACCGTCGATTGGGATGGCGATCCATCGCGCGAAACCGCTCTAATGGTTGCCAGCGTTCGTCGCGACTACTTGAACTGGGAAATGGGAGCGGAACTCAGCTCTCATGAAATCAAACCGGACGAACTTCCGTCGAAATCGGAAGTTCTTGACGGGGTTGTCTGGTTGCCAAGGATCATCATGAAAGCGCGCGGGAAACTTCGCGGAGAGTTGGATCCCGAAATTATGTATAGTTGTGGAGGGGATCGAAAATTCCTTCGTGAACATGATATCGCACCGGCTGATTTTCTTCGCGCAGTCTGGGGTGCGGGCGACGACGATCAAAAAATCCTGGCTTTCGTGAAAGAGGCGGAGAAAAGATAGAAAGCGGATGAATACGGGAATGCCGCGATTGACAGCTCTGGTCTGTCTGTTCTTCTGCTTCACCCAGAAGACGCGTGCGCAGTATGAGAGTCTCGCCGATCTCCCCGAATTTCGCAGTGGCACATCGCATTTCAAAAACGGCGAATTCGATAAGGCTTCTGAAAACCTGCTTCGTGCCTGGGACACTGTTTCGGCGGACGAAGAGAATGAAGAAGAGAAAAAAATCGTCGCTTCGAGACTTCTTCTCGCCCTTTGGGAATCCGGCGGGCACGATCAGATCGTTGAATGGTATGAAGAGAATTCTTCAGTCGTAGTTTCAGGGCCGGCCAGACTCCATCTCGCTTATGCGCTCAGGGATGCCGAGGAGTTTGAAAAGGCAGCGCCCCTTTTTGGATCTCTGGGAAAAATCCCCGGAGCCACGCTAAGTTCCCTGTCGGAAAATCAGGCCTACTGCATGGTTAGGTCCGGCAAGCCTTCCGCAGCGCTGCGATTGCTGGAGGAGAGCGGGGATGCGAAGACAGCCCGGGAAGTTTTTCTGCGAACCGGGCTCGCACTGCGCTCTGGTGCTTACGAGAAGGCAATTGAGTATGCCGATATCCTGATTCATCAGGAGCTGGAAGGGCTGAGTCCTGCTATGCAATTTGAAGCAGAATTGATACGCGCGCGGGCGATGACCAAGTCGGGGAGCGGGCAGCAGGCAGCTTCAGATTTGCTTGTCCTGATTGAAGGTCTGGATGATCCACCGCAAATTTACCGGGCCTTCGAAGCCTTGAAGGACATCACTGTGATTGCCGAGCTGGCGAGCCTTCCCAAAGACCTGGATAGATTGCAGGAAGGTCCGGAGTCACCGGATGTAAAGTTAGCTGCAGAATATTATGGAGCTCTCCTGTCCAATCCGGGAGATGAAAACCTTGCGGTGAAACTGGAAGAGTTTGCCAGGGAAAACAGTGATCATCCTCTGGGACAGGAAGCCCGGATCGCATTGTCCCACCTGAAGCCGGAAGAGTCGGGATACTGGCTGTCTGAAGTTGAAAATTCGGGAGCCGGCGAGTTTCTTCAGGCGAGGATTGACCATGCGAGAGCGACCGGTCTTTTTGAAAAAGATGCTTTCAATGAGGCTTCAAGAAATTTCGTGAAAATGGCGGAGTCCTTTCAAGGGGAGAAACGGGAAGCTCCGCTCTACAACGCTGCGATTGCCGCTTTGTTCAGTGAGGATGAAGATGCCTTTGAGAAACTTCGAAAGCGCATAGTTTCAGAGAACCAGACTTCCCCCATGCATGGGGATTTGCTGTTCCTCAGCGGAATCTTTTTTGCATCAAAGAACGATTCGAGAGCTTTTGAACTTCTTTCAGGGTTCGTCCGGGATTACCCCGATCACCCTTCACGCAATGAAGCGGAACTGGCCATTGCCGAGTTGCATTTGAATCAGGTCCCGCCGCGACCGCAGGCTGCGCGGGAAGTTCTTTCTGAGCTAAGTGTTCGCCGTCTCGGAATCCGGGAGAACGAACGATTGGACTACAATGCCCTGTGGACCGAGGTCATTGACAATCAGTCGACTGAAGTGCAGCGCGTCGGAGAGCAGTTTTTGACTGACTGGCCCAACTCCGTTTATCGCGCGGAAGTCAGCATGTTAATTGCAGCGCACTACTTTGAAGAAAAGAGGTTTCGTCAGGCTAAGTCTCTCTTCGATATCGTTGCGAGTGATTTTCCGGAAGGCGAGTTTGCCGAGTCAGCGAACTTTTTCGCTGCAAAGGCGAGTTCAACCAGTGAGGAAAGTCTTGAGCTTTGGGACAATGTTATTTCCGGCGACGGGAAGCTGGCCCAGGCGGCTCGTCATGAAAAAGGACTGTTGCTGTTGAAGCTGAACCGTTTTGATGACGCCCGTGAATTGTTTGCGGAAACTGTCGAGCTGGGAAAAGTCGGTGAACCTCTCATGATCGCGGCGATTGCCGAAACCGGGTATTCCTGGTACATCGAGGCATTGAAGAATGGAGGAGATAAAGAGATGCTTGGCAATGCAGCAGATTCCTATGGTCGAATATCCCGAATTCCCGGGGTGAGTCGTTCCTGGCGATATGAGGCTGCTGTGAGACGAGGGAAGTGTCTCGAAGCCCGGGGCGATGCGACGGTCGCGCTCGAGATCTACAAGTCGATGGTTAGCGAGACCGAAGATCTATCGCTGACTCTGACTACTGATTCACCGATTCGGGAAATCGAGTGGCTTTACCGCGCAGGATTCGCAGCGATCTCTGTGCTGGAAAAAAATGATGACTGGGCCAGCGCTATTAAGATGGCCGACGTTTTATCCCGGAAGAATGGGCCCCGTGCAATTGAGGCATCGCGGTATGCTGACCGGATGCGATTGAAGCACTGGGTGTGGGAGTAATCGGATCCCCTACTTCGATTCTTTTGATTTTTCAAAAGCCTTGGCGCAGGCCAACAGCTCTGCGGGGTCGTCGATGCAAAAATCAGGCCCTTCGGTCAACATCGCTTCCCGGTCATTCACTCCCCAGCAGACGGCGAGTCCACTGACATTGGCAACCCGGGCCGCTTCCATGTCGCGTGTTTCGTCGCCCACATACATCGCATCTTCAGCCTTGGCTTTCTGCTTGCGGAGAGCTCCCTTAATTCGTTGCGGTTTTCCAAAAAGGCTCACGCCTGCTTCGATAAATCGGAAGCTGGAAAGGAGATCAAAATGCTGGAGGAACATGCGCACATTATCTGCGGAATTTGAACTGAGGATACCCAGCCGATATCCGAGTTTGTCGAGTTCCTCAATGGCTTCCCGGATTCCTGAAATCATTTCCACCTGTTCCATCCGTTCATGAAGGACGCGGCGGATATGAACACCAAGCTTCACCGCAAGAAGACGCGAAATACCCAGATGGTCCAAAACCGCGCGGGTATTCAGTTTGCGCATATCTTTGACCTCTTCCATCGTGACCGTACGGAGCGAGTAGTCACCGGCGATCTCGTTGTAAATCAAAATGCCCGTGGCCATGGTGTCTGCGAGAGTCCCATCAAAATCAAAGATCAGGAGGGGCTTGGAATTTCCTGCCATATGCGGCAACCCTGTCCTGCTACGATGCAATTAGCAAGCCCCAATCTTTGGCGTGTCGGGCGGCGGAAATGTTTGGCCGGTGTGTGTCCTTGAACTGTCTTTAAACGTGTTGCAGAATAGCCGGTTATAATGATGAATTACAAATGTGCTGCGCTTTTGAGCAGAATTCTGAACTTGAGTTCAATTCTTTCGGTTTTGATCGTGGCGACCAGTTCCCCGGCTCAAGATAAGAGCGGAAAATCTTATCCGGATGCGGATGCTGAAACGGTGCCGAATAAGTTGTTCGTGGTCCCGGACGGTCTCGAAGTGACACTCTGGGCCTCTTCACCGGATCTTTTTAATCCAACCAACATGGATATCGACAAAGATGGTCGGATCTGGGTCGCGGAAGGGGTTCGTTACCGGAAGCATTTTGACCGGCAGCCCGAAGGGGACCGAATTGTGGTCATCGAGGACACTGACGGCGATGGAAAAGCTGATTCCAGCCATACTTTTGTTCAAGAACCTGATCTGATTGCTCCTCTTGGTGTTGCGGTGATAGATAATCAAATTGTTGTTTCTCAACCGCCAAACCTGATCGTTTACACCGACGTCGATCGGAACCTCAAATTCGATCCGGCAAAAGACAAAAAGGAAATTCTGCTGACCGGCTTTAGCGGAATTAACCACGATCATTCCCTTCACTCCGTGACCGTGGGGCCGGATGGGAAGTGGTATTTCAACTCGGGAAATACCGGGGGGCAGTTCACGGATAAATCGGGCAAGACATTCACCATCTTCGGATCTTATCGTCCGAAAGCGATCGGACCCTACGAGTTTCCTCACAACGCTTCTGAACTGGCCGGAAAAGTCAGTGATGACGGTCATGTTTACGTCGGTGGTTTCACTGCCAGAATGAATCCTGATGGAACCAATGTGGAGATCATCGGGCACAACTACCGAAACTCCTATGAGCAGTCAGTGACTTCCCTCGGGGATGTGTTTCAAAACGACAATGATGATCCTCCCGCCTGTCGGGTCAGTTGGGTGATGGAGTATGCAAATTTCGGCTTTGCATCCAACGATGGGCAGAGATCGTGGCGAGTTGATAAGCGTCCCGGTCAAACCATTCCCGTTGCGGAGTGGAGGCAGGATGATCCGGGAATTACTCCGGCCGGTGATGTTTACGGAGGGGGATCGCCTACCGGGAATGTCTATTACGAAAATGGTGCTCTTGGCGACAAGTGGATCGGAACCTTCCTCGCTTGCGAAGCCGGACGAAATGTGGTTTTCGGATATCAGCCAAAGCCTGAAGCGGCCGGGTTCAAACTTGAAGGCATGGATTTCATGACGAGTAATCCTGAGAAGAAACTCGCCGGTTCTGATTATCTCGGGGGATCCGACAGTGTTACTGGCGATACTCAAACACTCTTCCGTCCGTCGGATGTTGCGGTTGGTCCTGACGGTGCACTCTACGTCACTGATTGGTATGACGCCCGTGTCGGTGGTCACCAGGATTTGGATGAGACCTGCTCCGGAGCGATCTATCGAATCGCTCCCAAAGGATTCAAATCCGTCGTTCCGAAACTCGACCTCGATACGATTGCGGGGCAGATCGAAGCTCTGAAATCTCCGGCCGTGAATGTTCGTGCAATAGGGTTCATGAGGCTGAAAGCTCAGGGCCGGGCTGCTCTCGATGCGATTGCCGCATTGCTGGATGATCCGAATCCTTATATTCGTGGGCGTGCGATTCACCTTCTTTATCAACTGGGTGTGAGCGGTCCCCGGAAAGCGGGATATCCAGCCGACCAGAAAGACGGCCAGATGAAAATTGTCGCCTTTCGTGCGATGCGCCGCGCCGGTGTCGATTTTACGGGAAGCGCTCTTCGCCTCGCTGAAGATGAAGATCCCGCGGTTCGCCGTGAGGTTGCCCTCGCGATGAGAAATGAGTCTTTTGATACTGCGAGAGATATTCTCGTCGCCATCGCTAAGAAGTATGATGGTAAGGATCGATATTATCTGGAAGCTTTCGGAACCGGAGCTGCCGGGAAAGAAAACGAGATCTACAAAGCGGTGAAAGATGCTATGGGCGATGACGATCCACGGAATTGGAATGACGCGTTTGCCGGGATTGCCTGGCGTCTCCATCCTCAGGATGCCGTCGACGATTTCTCATCCCGCGTCCGCAGTGAAGACCTGTCATTTAAACAACGGAAGCAGGCTCTCGATGCGATTGCTTTCATCAATACCAAGGCAGCGTCCGATGCCATGCTGACTATCGCCCAGCTGGATACTCCTCTGAAATCCGCAGCGACCTGGTGGCTGATGAACCGGTCCTCCAACAATTGGAAGGAATTCGATCTTATGTCCGAGCTGAAGAGTCGTGGGATTTACGATCCGGCGAAAGTGGTCGTCCAGGAAATTACGACTCCCGACCCCAAAGACCTCGCGAGTAACCTTCCCTCAGTCGAGGAAATCGTAAAACTGAAGGGCGATCCGGTGAAAGGCAAAACGACTGTGGCCCGCTGTGTCATGTGTCACCAGGTCGGTGGAATCGGAGTTGAGTATGGTCCGGCTCTGGATGGCTGGGGAAAGACTCAAACTCTCGATGTAGTTGTTCGCTCCATCGTTGATCCCAGCTCTGATATTGCACACGGATTCGATGCTACCGAACTTATAACCAAAGACGGAAAGACGGTTCATGGCCTTCTTATTCAGGATGGAAATCCTGTCATCATGATCAGCATGGGAGGAGCCACTCAGATGATTCCTGCCGGTAAAATCAAATCGAAGAAAAAGATGAACCGTTCAGTGATGTTGAGTGCTGCTCAATTGGGACTGACCGCTCAGGATGTTGCGGATATTGCTGCGTATCTAAAGGGAAACTAGGAACCCGTTAAATTTGAAATGATCCAAATGCCCGAGTCGCTGGCGCGGGTTGATTTCAAAGGCAGGTGAAGCCCCTGCCCTACAGTTGCCTTTGGTCAATACGGCACGGCCTCAGCTGCAAACCATTTCTCTCCGATTCGATTTTCCAGTCCTATTCCTCTTTCAGAAGATAATCCCGAGGTTTGTAGAATTTGGCGACAAGCATAAACAGCACGGAGGCTCCAAGCATTAGCCAGGTAAAGAACCAAAAGTAGGAAGCACCCTGCAGACGGATCTGGCCCCCGACAAAGTAGTCGACCGAAACCGGGTTTGAGCCTTCCGCCATCTCTTCGTCGGTGGCAATACCCAATTCCTCTTTCCGGCTATCCAGCCAGCGCTTCTCAGGCCGGAACTTGCCGATCAATTCCGTCCACCAGTTCTCTTTACTTTCAGGAGCTGCGCGACTGATATTGATGGTGGCTCCCTGATCCCACTCAGTCATGAATTTTCCGTCAGGACCAGCGCTCGTGATAATGACCTGGTTTCGGTTTATTTGGGTATAGCGGTAAACGTTACCGAACGGATCCTGCTGATTCACCAATTCCGTACCTTCTGCATTGGGAAAGACTTCATTGTTGTTGGCTTCGACCTTGTTTACCACCTGTGAAACAAGCTGTTCGAGCTCGGGTCTTCCACTGAAATCAAGTGCTGTGAGTTTATTCTCGGTATCGAAAGTCGCCCGAATGTCATCTGCGGTCCCTTCTTTGCCGTCAGCTCCTGCAAAGATTTGTTCGCCAACCTCCGCCACGATGGGTGTGGGAACCTGAATGACTTTGTTGACGATTCCTACAAGTAGGTTGCCTCCAAACACAGCCAGGAGAAACAGGGCCATGACAAAAGACTTCATCGTTTTGGGTGCCTGAGTATAACTGAATTCCAACCCGACGATAGAAATCATCACTTCCGCTGCCGTCATCAGCACGAAGGCCATAATCTGCCAGGAAATGGAAGGGGTTTGGCCAGAGTCGATTCTCTCCTGCGCGATCGTTACGATCAGGAAAGCTGCTGTCATCAGGAAGAATCCTATCGCCATCTTTCGAAGCGGCGTCAGTTTGAAAAAGCGATCAACCGCGGGATAAATCACATAGGAAAACAGCGGGATGAAAATCAGAATCAGAATGGGATTCATCATTTGAATCTGGCTGGGTAACCAGTCCACGCCCATCCAGCGCCGATTCATATCTTCCGCTTGGAGAACCCATGACGAACTTTGTTGATCAAAGAGTGCCCAGAAAATCGCGATGAATACGTAGATTGTGGATAGCTTAAGAAGAGCCTTGAATCCTGCGCCACTAAAGACCTCGCGGATAAAGCTCATCCCCTTTGCAGGCATGTGGACGAATTTCCACCGGCCCATCCAGAAAATCAGCGTTGCCAGTGCCATAAGGATGCCTGGAACACCAAATGCCCAGTGCGGGCCATACCATTCCAGCAACCAGGGCGTCAAAAGGGTGGAAAGAAAGGCACCCAGATTGATCGACCAGTAGAACCAGTTAAAAATCTTAGGAAGCAAGTGGCTGTTCTTCGCTCCGAATTGATCACCGACGTGAGCCGATACACAGGGCTTAATTCCTCCTGATCCCACAATGATGAGCCAGAGTCCGGCGAGAAACCATGTCTCTGTGCTACCCGCCGAGCCCATGAAAGCAAGAGCCGCGTGCCCAAGGCAATAGACTAGCGAGAGGTAGACGATTACCCGGTATTTCCCGAAGAATGCATCGGCGAGGAGTGCTCCGAAGAAAGGGGTGAAGTAGACAAACGCGGTAAAGAAATGAAACTGCGCTTTGGCATTCGCATCGCTCATTTGGATGCCGGGCTGATCGCCCATCAACCAGAGATACTTCACCATGAAAATCATGAGAATGGTCCGCATTCCGTAGAAGCTGAACCGTTCCGCTGCTTCGTTTCCGACAATATAAGGGATGCCGGGAGGCATCGTCGAGATGGCTCGCGGGGCAGAGGCGAAGGATTTACTACTCATCGATTATTTTCTGATCACTTTTCCGTTTTCTTGCGAGCCCACGCTGCTGCGCCCATGACACCTGCGTCGTCTTCGAGCTCGGCTGCGACAATTTCAAAGGTTCCCCGATAAGCAGGAAGCACACGTGCTTCAGCAGAACGCCGCACCGTATCGACATAAATTTCCGGCATCGCTTCAACGAGGCCTCCCCCAAGAACAAACCGGTCGGGAGCGAGAAGGTGAACGACAGTGGCGACACCGCAACCCAGCAACATCGCGGCGCGGTGAACGATATTTTCGATTTCGTGATCACCGGCTGCAATCGCTGCTGCGAGTTTTCCACTGGTGATATTCGACATGTCCGTTCCACAGGCGCTCAATAAATTCGGAGCGAGTCCACGGTAGGCTGCTCTGGCTGCCTCAGAAGCAATCTTAAGTCGCGAACACTCGGTTTCCAGAGTCGTGCCGTCTTCCCCGTCGCCGGAGGTTTCGGGGAAAAGAGGAATGTGTCCCAGTTCCATACAGGAGAGATTTTTTCCCTGAAGAAGCTGACCGTCCAGAACAGCTCCGGCTCCGATTCCAGTTCCTGGAAAAATCCCCACAGCACAGCGGGAACCTCTCGCGGCACCTTCGACATACTCCGCATAGACACCGGCATCGACGTCATTGCAGATGATCGTCTGGCATCCAAAAGACTCGCCGAGATAGGATTCAACGGGAACGTTCTTCCAACCGAGATTGGGTGCTTCAACAATCTCACCGATTTCCGGATTGATTGGACCGGGGCAGCCAACACCAATGGCTTCAATCTGATCGTGTTTGCAGCCGGCGTCGTCGAGGGCTTCTTCGATGGTCTCTGCCATTCGCTCAAGACCCGAGTCCATCCCTTTGTGGCCCTTGGTCTTCTGCTTGGATTTGCCGAGCGTCTGGTATTCAGAATTGAATACTTTCGCTAACATCTTGGTTCCGCCCAGGTCGAACCCGACCCAGACTCTACCCTGGTGCGTCTTGCGCTTCTTACTCATGAAATCAAACTTTTTGCTGTCTCTCTGGACCACTCATCGGCCCCAACGATAGTGTCGAGGTCTGGATGTTCTACGAGTGAGTGGCTCGCCATGGTTTCGCCGACCGTTTCCCAGATTCCGGGAAAGGAAAGGCGTTCATTCAAAAAGGCGTCGACCGCAATTTCATTGGCCGCATTCATTACTGCCGGAAGAGTCCCTCCCTTTCCTCCGGCCTCCTGTGCAAGCCGGAGCGCGGGGAAGTCATCCCAGCGGGGCTCTTCAAAATCGAGGCGGGCGAGATCAGCAAAATTCAATGGAGGTAGGGTGTTGGGAACCCGCTCCGGCCAGGTTACGGCATACTGAATCGGGAAACACATGTCGGTTACGCTGAGCTGAGCGAGGATCGAGCCATCGATGAATTCAGCCATGCTGTGAACAATGCTCTGTGGATGCACGATGACATCGACGCGGGGCATTTCGATATCAAAAAGCCAGCGAGCTTCAATCATTTCAAGGCCTTTGTTGAAAAGGGTTGCTGCTGTCTCTTATACACATCTGACGCTGCCGACGAAGAGG
>CAJXQE010000120.1 GCA_913058215.1 uncultured Verrucomicrobiales bacterium | reverse complement strand
GCCTCGGTCTCGTGGGCTCGGAGATGTGTATAAGAGACAGGAGCAGTTCCCTTTAAACAGGACATCGATCCTTCCGCCTTTGTTTCCGGTGGCGTTAAAGTTCGCTTCTGATTGCTTCGGTTTGAATCCGGTTTGATGGATTCGAGGCCCACTGGGTTCTTCTAGAGGGGGTTCGAAATCCGCTGCGTTGCGCACCATGAGACGGTCGATTTTCCATCGTGGTTCCGCAATTGTTTGAGTCTTTTCCTATTGGTGAAGGTCAAACAGGAGCAGAAAATTTGCCTTTCCAGGTGCCTCATCCCTTGACTTTTCGCTGTCCGTCCCTATTGGCATTGCTATGTCAGAAACTCAAAATCAGGAGAAACGGGAATTTCAAGCAGAAGTCAGCCAACTGCTCGACATCGTCATCAATTCTCTTTACACGGACAAAGAGATTTTTGTCAGGGAACTGGTTTCCAATGCATCGGATTCATTGGAAAAATTGCGCCACACTCAGCTGACGGAAAATGACGTTTTCGAGCCGGATCGCGAGATGGAGATCCACATTTCCACGGATGAAGAAGCGGGCACGATAACCTTCGAAGATTTCGGGATCGGGATGACTCGCGATGAGCTTCATGAGAATCTCGGGACAATTGCCCACTCGGGATCGAAGCAGTTTGTCAAAGCGCTCGAAGAATCGCAGCAAAAAGAGAATTCACTGATCGGTCAGTTTGGGGTGGGTTTCTATTCTGCCTTCATGGTGGCGGACGAAGTGGAGGTTTTCACCCACAGTTGGAAGACCGACGCCGAGCATCTCCGCTGGGTCAGCGACGGGAAAACCGGTTACGAAGTCGAAACAGCAGAGGGCGATCAGCATCGTGGAACGAAAGTTGTCCTGAAGCTTCGCGAGGATGCGAAGGAATATGCGGAAGAGGCGCGGATCAAAGGGATCCTCGAAAGTTATTCGAGCTTTGTTTCCTTCCCGATTCTCTTAAACGGGGAACGGACGAACAAGATCGAAGCGATCTGGAGAAAGCAGAAGTCCGAAGTTTCGGACGAGGAATACAACGAATTCTACAAATTCACCGCCAACGCTTTTGATGATCCCCGGTACCGGATGCACTTCAGCTCCGATGCACCGATTGAAATCAATGCGCTGCTGTTTGCTCCTACTGAAAATACCGAGCTTTGGGGAATGGGCCAAATGGAGCCGGGCGTTTCTCTTTACTGCAAAAATATCCTGATTGACGACAAGCCGGAAGGTCTTCTGCCGGAGTGGCTGCGTTTTCTGCGAGGAGTGATCGACAGTGCGGATATTCCTCTCAACATCAGTCGGGAATCGATGCAGGACAGCACCCTTGTCCGCAAATTGAACCGGGTAGTGACCAAGCGGTTTCTTAAGTTCCTCAATAGCCAGGCGCAAGACGATCCGGAGAAATACAAAGATTTCTTCGAGAAGTTCGGCCGGTTTCTGAAAGAAGGAATCGTTTCTGATCACGATCATAAAGAGGGACTCGCCAAGCTACTCCGCATTGAAAGCTCAATGACTGAGGGCGGTGAATTGACGGGATTCGAAGATTATCTGACCCGGGCAAAAGATGGCCAGGATAAGATTTATTATCTCTCGGCGAAAGATCGCTCCACCATTGAAGCCGGACCGTATCTCGAAGCATTCAAAGCACGTGGCATCGAGGTCCTCTATTTCTACGACGCGGTGGATGACTATCTGCTCCAGAATCTCCGCGAGTTCGACGGGAAATCTCTTGTCTCGGCCGACAGTGCTACTGTCGAATTGGATGAGGATGACTCCATCGAGCGTGATGGGGAAATTCTGGGAGAGGATGATGTAAAATCCCTGTCCGAGTATCTTCAGGAGGAACTGGGGGATCGCGTTGAGAAGGTATTTGCAGGAACTCGTTTGGTGAACAGCCCGGTGGCTGCTCTGACTCCTGAAAATGGAACGTCGGCCCAGATGCGTCAGATGATGCAGGCAATGAATCCGGACGGTGATGTCCCGGAGGTGAAAGTCGAGCTGGAGATTAATCCTCGACACTCGTTGGTCCACAGTCTGGCTAAGGCGCGGGAAGATAATCCGGAGTTGGCGAAACTGGTGGCTGCTCAACTCTTAGACAATGCCCTCTTAAATGCCGGATTGCTCGATGATCGCAAAGATCTTGTGTCCCGTGGATTCGACATCATGGAAGCGGCTCTGAAAAAATCGTAATTTTTTCTAATTCCCCCGCAACGATTCTCAGGATGGGGTGTTTCTAGTGGTGGAAATCATTCCAAGCTCAAACATTTAAGTAACAACAAACAATATGAAAAAAATTCTCGCATTCGCAGCTGTAGCTGTTCTCTCTCTTGGTCTCGCTCAAGCTGAAGACGAAAAAGGTAAGGGAAAAGGAAAAGGTAAAGGCGGCGATCCAGCCAAGCGTGCCGAAATGATGATCAAGAGTTCCGACACCGATAAAAACGGAACGATCTCCAAAGCGGAATTCGCTGCCAGTAAAATGGGCAAAAAGATCGCGGAAAAAGACGCCGCCAATGTCGACAAAGCATTCGCCAGAATGGACAAGAACAAAGACGGCGAACTCGACAAAGCTGAACTTTCCGCTCCTAAGGGCAAAGGAAAAGGAAAAGGTAAGGGCAAAGGAAAAGGCGACGCTCCTGCTCCTAAAGCTGAGTAATCCTACAACTTAGTAGCGATGGAAGTCCGGTTTTGAACCTGGCTTTTGTTGGAAACTTTGAAAAGCTCGTTGGCCTCAGGTCAGCGGGCTTTTTCTTTTCAGGCATTAGCGGATTTCTTTTACCACTTCGCGGATGAGAGATCTCGCCTGTGCTCCATAGTCACCCCCGAAAAGATTGAAGTGGTTCAGCAAGTGGTAGAGATTGTAAATCCGGTGACGTATCTCGATGTCTTCCGGTTCCGGGAAGACTTCGCGATAGGATGAGTAAAATCCCGGGGCAAAACCGCCGAACATTCGAGTGAACGCGATGTCTGTTTCGCGGTCTCCAAAATAGGCTGCCGGGTCGTAAGTAACAGGCGCTCCATGCTGATCAAAACTGACGTTCCCTCCCCATAGATCGCCATGGAGCGTAGACGCGGAAACTTCGCATCCGTCGAGGAAGCGGCTGGCAGCTTCGGTAAACTTTTTGCGACGTCGAAATGTCAGGCCTTTCCGCTCTGCGAGGTCGAATTGGTAATCGAGACGCTGAGTGATGAAGAATTCTGTCCACAGTTCCTTCCATGAATTGAACTGAGGTGTCGCACCAATGTAGTTGTTAAAATCTGCTCCGAATCGTCCGTCGGGGGATTGATGAGAGTGCAGGCCGGCGATTTTTCTTCCCAGTTTCTTTTGATCGGCGGCATCTGTATTGATCACCAGAGTCAGGCCTTCGATCGCGAGCATGGCTCTCCCTTCAACTATACCGGAGCAAAAGGGTTCGGGAACACGGATGGCCTTGGCGTCGCGAAGCAGCTTGAGGCTTTTGATCTCGGTTTCAAAAAGAGTGATCTGAAACGGCTCGTTGCTTTTCAGAAAGATATTGTTGCCCTGATCATCCTGAACCAGAAAGGCTTCGTTGATACAGCCACCGGATACCGGGCAGGCTGTGTCGGGAAGAATTTTTCGATTCAGCTTATCGAAAAGCCAGCGTTGAACGGATTCGATATTCACGAGAGATTTCCTTCCTTCCACTTATTCAGGAAATTCGAGCAGCCGTCTTCCAGTAAATCGAGAACTTTTTCAAAGCCTTCCGGACCTCCGTAGTAAGGATCGGGAACTTCCTTTTCGGCGTGGTCTTCGCAGAAATCACAGAACAACACAATCTTTGCGGTCGCGTCCGGAGAACTTTTTTCGATGGATTTCAATTCCGAAAAATTCTCATGGTCCATCGCAAAGACCCAATCAAAATCAATAAGGTCATTGGCCTTTACCTGCCGGGCCCGCCCCTTCATTTCGATTCCCCTGTTTTGTGCTGCCTGCGTCATCCGGTGATCAGGTGGATTACCAGTGTGAAATCCAATCGTTCCTGCGGAATCAATTTGGAAGGAATCTTCAAGTCCTTCCGCTTCCACCAGCGAGCGCATCACATTTTCCCCCGAAGGAGATCTGCAAATGTTGCCAAGGCAGACAAAGAGAAGGCGGAGAGGTGGTTCGGATAATTCCATCTGCGAGACTCAACTACGGAAGTTCGGTGCGCTCAAGAAGGGAATTTCCTTCCGCGAAGCTCTGGAGTCTGGTAGACCTCATCGAAGAAAAAAACTCGCGGTCGTAGGGCTTTGTATCGTAAAAGCTACCTTGATCATGTCGGATGCTGCGATTGAGTTCTGTAATCCTGTTGCGGATATTTGCACACGCTTATTGAAAGACTTTTATGAAACTGGATCGTCGAAAATTTATTGGTAGCTCTGCTGCCGCTGGAGTCTGGGCCGGAGCTGCTCCCTACATCATCGGGCAGGAAAAGAAGTCGGGGAAAACGTATCGGACAGCTTTGATCGGCTCGGGCTGGTGGGGCATGAATATTCTCAAAGTCGCCATTGAAGCGGGCGGATGCGATGTCGTCGCTCTATGTGATGTCGATGCCGACGAACTCGAAGTTTCCGCTGATGAAGTCGAGGGGCTCACAGGCAAGCTACCAATCATGTATCGCGACTATCGCGAAATGTTGGAAAAGGAGAAAATCGAAATCGCAATCATTTCGACCCCGGATCACTGGCATGCCCTGCAGGCGATTGCCTGTGTTGAGGCGGGCGCTCACGTTTTTGTGGAGAAGCCGACCGGGCATACGATCCAGGAAAGTCGGGCAATGGTCAACGCAGCTGAAGCTTCCGGGAAAGTTGTCCAAGTGGGAATGCATCGACGGATCGGTCCGCATCACGTTAGCGGAATGAAATTCCTCAAAGAAGGTGGCGCCGGAAAAATTGGAATGGTGCGCTGTTTCGCTCATGGCGGTGGAGGAGCTGAAGCGCCGACACCCAATGAAGAAACGCCGGATTACATCGACTGGGACATGTATTGCGGTCCGGCACCGATGCGGCCCTACAATCGAAAAATTCATCCCGGTGGATTTCGAAATTTCCTCGATTTCGCGAATGGCACCCTCGGGGACTGGGGGGTGCACTGGCTGGATCAGGTGCTCTGGTGGACTGAGGAAAAATATCCAAAATCCATTTCCTGTGTCGGTGGCCGTCCCATCAAGGGACCTGCGATTCTGAATGACAAAGAACAGACGACCGATGCGCCGGATCACCAGGTGGCAACCTATGAGTTTGAGGAGTTCACTTGTGTGTGGGAGCACCGCAGGTTTGCAGGCAATGCGACGGAGAAATCACGCGTTGGCACCTATTTCTACGGAGAGAAGGGGATTTTCCATATGGGTTGGCGGGATGGCTGGACCTTTTATCCGAACAAAGGCGAAGCCGTTCATGAAGATCCGAAATTTGATCACGAGAAAGACGGCCACAATGTTCCACCGCTTTGGGCGGACTTTATTCACTGTATTGAAAAAGGAGGCACTCCAGTCGCGTCCGCAGAAGTTGGTCATCAGGCGACCAATATGAGTTTGCTGGGAATGCTCAGCTGGAAAGTCGGTCGTAGCGTGAAGTGGGACGGGGAAAAGGAACAGATCATCGGCGATGAGGAAGCGAACGGACTTTTGAAGAGGGAATACCGGGGGGATTGGGAATATCCGACGGTTTAGTCGGTCACTCTCATACTTTTTGGCTGTGAGGAGATTCCACTCCTTAGCAGAAAGAGTAAGACTAAGATTTAGATGAAGAGTAAGATTTTTTTTAATATGAAACTTCCCGTTATTCTTTCCCTCCTTTTTGTGTCCTCGTGTTTTATCGCGAAGGCCCAAAATGAGAAGCCGCCCAACATTATTCTCATCCTCGTCGATGACCTTGGCTGGATGGACTTGTCCTGCCAGGGGAGCGACTTTTATCGAACTCCCAATATCGATCGGCTTGCCAGCGAAGGCATTCGATTCACCGATGGCTATGCTGCCTGCGCGGTTTGTTCTCCGACCCGGGCTGCGGTGCAGACGGGACGACATCCGCATCGTGTTGGAGTGACGGACTGGATTCGCTCGCGTTTTCAGCGGGGAAATCTCGGAACGCCGGAGAAGAATCCCACGGAGTATGTCGGCGGGAAAAAGAGTCAGCTTCTCTGTCCGCCGAATCCTTTCTGGATGGAACACGAGGAAGTGACTTTGGCCGAGGTTCTACAGAAGAACTCTTACAAAACTGCCTACATCGGGAAATGGCATCTCGGAGATCCAGCCTGGTATCCGGAACATCAGGGCTTCGACGAGAACCGGGGTGGATGTGACTACGGTCAGCCGCCCTCATATTTTGATCCTTTCAATCAGCCGAAGGGGCGGCACGAATCCTTGCGTGAGGGAATTTTCAAACTCCCCGGGCGCGAGAAGGGGCAATTCCTGACTCATCGTGAAGGCGACGAAGCGGTCGAGTTTATCCGGAACTGGAAGGATGAACCTTTCTTTATTCAAATGTCGAACTACGCCGTGCATACACCGATTCAGGCGATTCCTGAAGTTGCGGAGACCTACAAGGACAAGCCGGGCAAAACTCAAAAGAATGCGAAGTACGCCGCGCTGGTGCAGTCGGTCGATGATGCAGTGGGAATGATTCTGGACGAGTTGGAAAAGCAGAAGCTCGATGACAATACATTGATTCTTTTCACCAGTGACAACGGTGGTCTCGACAACAAAAACAATCCGACGGACAACGCTCCGCTTCGGAGCGGAAAGGGTTATGCCTACGAGGGTGGAATCCGCGTTCCGTTTCTGGTGCGCTGGCCCGGGAAAATTCCGGCGGGAAAGACGTCGGATACGCCTGTGACTTCCGTCGATATTTTTCCCACTCTGCTGGATGTGGCGGGAATCGAGCATAAGACTGATAAGCCAATCGATGGATTGTCATTGCTCGCTCATTTGAAAAGTGCTGGAGAGGCGAAAGTTGATCGGAACGAGTTGCTTTGGCATTTCCCTCACTACCGCCATCAGCCCGGCCCGTATTCCATTATCCGGAAAGGGAACATGAAGCTCATCAAATTCTGGACGGGAACTCACGAGCTTTATAATATAGAAACCGATCCCGGCGAAGAGAATGACCTTTCAGAAACGTTTCCGGAGAAAGCCGCCGTACTCGATGCGCTGCTCCTGAAGCGTCTCGAAGAGACGGAGGCTAAACTGCCAATTCCGAATCCTGATTTTGTCGGGAAGAACTGAGGCAGGGGAGAGCGGTTTAAGAGGGGTGAGTAATCGAACTGACCCTGTTGAAATGTATCTTCGCAGATAAGGCTCAAGTCATGTTTTCGACGAGTTGTGAGGTTTTCGGCTAAATTGCCGTGTCGATGGAGATTGAGTCGCGGGGGTTTTCTGCTTTAGTGATGACTGTTCTATGAAATCAATCTTGCTCACTTCCCTTTTCGCCGTCTTAGCAGTGTTTGCGACTGCTGCTGACCGACCCAACATCCTTTGGATTTCTTCCGAAGACAACGGCCCTCACCTTGGCTGTTATGGTGATGACTATGCGGTGACTCCGAATCTCGACAAGCTGTCGACACGCGGGATGCGATATTTGCGGGCGAGTTCGACGGCTCCGGTTTGTGCTCCGGCACGGACGACGATTATTTCGGGCATTTACCCACCGTCAACGGGAGCTGAGCATATGCGCTCGCAGGTGGCGCTTCCGGATTTTGTAAAAATGTTTCCCGAGTATCTGCGGGAGGCCGGTTACTACTGCACCAACAAATCCAAAGAGGATTACAATCTGCAGAAAACTGGCGAGCCCTGGGATGTGAGCGGCGGCAAAGGGCATTGGAAAAACCGGGCAGATGGTCAGCCGTTTTTCACCGTGTTCAACTATACGATTTCTCACGAATCGAAGATCCGGAACAAGATTGACGAGAAGGATCAAATTCACGATCCAGCGAAAGCACGTATTCCGGCCTACCATCCGGATACTCCGGAAGTAAGAAAGGACTGGGCTCAGTATTATGATCGCATCACGATGATGGACAAAGAATGCGGCGCGGCGCTCAAGGAGATCGAAGATGCCGGGCTCGCCGACGATACGATTATTTTTTACTGGGGCGATCACGGTTCAGGAATGCCGCGGAGCAAGCGCTGGCCCTACAACTCAGGTCTGGAAGTTCCCATGATTGTTCATTTTCCTGCGAAATGGAAACACCTCGCACCGGACGAATACAAAGTCGGCGGAACAAGTAATCGCATGGTCGGCTTTATCGATCTTGCCCCCACGATGCTGAGTATCGCAGGCATCGAGCCAAAAGAGTGGATGCAGGGAACTGCCTTTGCCGGGGAGTTCGAGAAAGCAGGCTCAGAATTCAGTTACGGTTTTCGCGGCCGGATGGATGAACGGATTGATTTGGTGCGAACGGTGATGAGTGAGCGCTACGTTTACATTCGCCAGTACATGCCGCACCGGACTTACGGGCAATACATCCAATACATGTTTGTCACGCCGACAACACAGGTGTGGCACGATATGTTTCATGCCGGTGAATTGAACGAGGCGCAGTCGCATTTCTGGAAAGAGAAGCCAGCGGAGGAGCTTTACGATTTACAAAAGGATCCTGATGAAGTGATGAATCTCGCCGATTCGAAGGAGCATCAAGCGGTATTGAACAAAATGAGAAAAGCTCATCAGGATTGGGAGAAAAGTATCCGCGATGTTGGCTTTCTCCCTGAAGCGGAAGTGCATTCCCGTAGCGTTGGGATGAGCCCCTTCGAAATGGGACAGAATCCTGAGCTTTACGATTTCGACACTGTTTTTGCGGCCGCTCAGCTGGCTTCTTCCAGAAAAAAAGGAGATGTGAAGGCGATCGTGAAATTGCTTTCGAGCAAGGATAGCGCGGTCCGATACTGGGGCGCAACCGGCCTCTTAATCCACGGTAGGGCAGGAGTAAAAGCCGGCCACAACGAGCTTGTCGATGCGCTGGGTGATAAATCAGCCAGTGTTGCAGTGGTTGCCGCTGAGGCGCTCGGTCGTTTCGGATCGGATGCCGACAAGGCCAAGGCGGTAGGAACGCTCCTGAGCCATGCCAATCAGGCGACCGGAAATGTGTTTGAAGCCATTTTGGCGAACAATGCGATCGATTACCTGGATGATACAGCGAAACCATTTCTGGATCAGATCAAAGAATTGCCGCTTAAGCCCGGGAAACCTTCTCCACGTGTGGACAATTATGTGGGAAATCTCCTCGGCAAGACGATCGCTGACCTGGAAGGGGAGTAATCTGAACTGGCGGAGAGGAAGATGATTCTTCCCCGCTGCTGAAATAGGCAACCTCCGGGGAGCCCGGAGGCCTAGAGCTTAGGATTAACTTCCTGATTCTTGAACAGAGGGCCGCGAAAAGGCGACCTGCGTTGAATCCCGCCAAGAAGCTTAGGGGGATTCCGTCTCTTTCCGGGACTTACGGCTCGAATTCCTCATCTTCTGCCTGACCAGGATGAGGATTAAAAGAACCACTAGAAGGTGCTCGAAGAGAAAAAACTCCCGACCGAAATGATTGGGATCCCAGTAGCTGACTGAACCTTGAAAACGGTAAGTCCAGTTGATTGGAAAGAACACGAGTGGGCCGTCGTCGTGGTGCAGGGGAATATCGATCAAGGTATGCAGCATTGCCGCACTGGAAAACCAGACCAGCCAGCCTCCACTCTTTTTAGTCTGCCTCCAGAGAATCAGTCCGATGGCGATGAGGCCGGATAGCACGAGCGGACTGTGGAAAGTGTTCTGAGCGACGATGATCCACAGGTCGCGAAAGAACCAGTCGGAAAACAAGGTGTGGAGCAATGACTCCTTTCCCCCAAGGTCTCCCTTGCCTACATCAATAATTCCGAGGACGACGGAAATGCCGATGAGAAGAGCATCGGGAGCGATGGATCCAATCAAAAGGGCCGACTTGCGGACAGGCGGCAGATTTGTCTTCTCCCGAATCTTCCTCAGGGGCTTTTCGAGAGCCCAGGTGAGGAGGAAGTGGGAGTAAGTTTGCAAAGGGCAGGATCAATCCGGAGGCTACCTATTCCTCCCGTTTGGGAATGGACTCGAGGTATTTCTTTTTCAACTCCTGAATCAGTTTCTGTTGACCGGTAAGAGCAGCCTCCTGGCGTTTTCGCTCGGCTTCTGCATCAGCGAGTGCCTTGGCAGCAGCTTGTTCTGTCTTGCTTCGGTCAGCAATTACTGATGGGGTTTTTGCAGCGACATCGCTCGCCATTTCTACGGTCTCTTTGGTTTTGTCGGCTTCCACATAGGAGGTCTTCAAGAATCCTTCGAGATCGGTGAGGCGTTTCCGAAGAGCTTCAATTTCTTTAGAAATCTCCTGAGGGTCTTTTGCGGCCAGAGTCGCTACGGCCACTTTTTCGACCTTCTCTTCTTCTGCTTCCATGTCATCACTGGAGCCAACTTGAGTGAGATTGATCACCGGTGCAGGCTGGCCGTTCTTGTCTGTTCCTTCGACCGGCGGATGCTCAGCTGAAGCATTATGTGCGGCGTCAGAAATTACTTCCTCCCGGAGATCGGCAACGGCGCGGCTGGAAACCAGTTGGAGCGCGCGTTCCAGAACACTGGAAGAAGTGCTGGCCAGTTTTTGAGTGCCCTCGTTCACTGTCTTTTTCGCTGCGGCGAGAGTTGCCTCTGCGGAAACCCGGGCTTCGGTCGCTTTTTTCGCGCCATCCTTTTTCTCGGTTTCCTCTTCCATCATGTCCGCGAGTTCGTCGGTCATGTCCTCCATCTCTTCCGCTTCTTCGCGAGCGGTAAGGTTAATGGCGGCAGCTTGCCATTTCTTCACCAGAAACTGGCTGGTCTTAAGATCAGACTTGGCGACTTCGAATGACTTCTTCGCGTCCGCTTCTTTCTTCACAACTGCGGCAACGGCTGCGTCCGCCGCCTTTTTGGAATTGGCAGCTGCGGCGAGAAGTGCTTCGATTTTCTTGCTCTCTACCTGAGCGGCGACGAGTTGCGCTTTGCTGTCAGCCAGGGCTTTGTTTTTCGCGGCCAGATCGTCGGTCGCTTTCTTTGCATTGGCTTGAGCCGCCGTCACTGCTGCCTGAGATGCATTGGTCTTGTTCTGAGTGTCAGTCACAACCGCGGCATACTTATCATGCTCGACTTTGTAGCCGTTGCGCGATTTCTCTGCATTCTGAAAAACAACAGTCTTAGCGGCAATGTCAGCTGTCAGCTTTACCGCATTCGCCTTTAAGACAGCTTCCGCATCGCGAAGCGGTTTGAGCGCGGCATCGGACTGAGTGAGTGCAAGGCTCTTCGCTTTCACATCGTTCGTTGCCGCAGTGAGTTCTACATTGGCTTTGGCGAGAGCGGCCTCGAGTTGCTGCACTTTTGCCGTTTCAGCCTGCGCCAACTTGCTTGTGGCTGCGACCTGGGCATTAACCGCATTCATTGCCGCGACTGCCTGTTGATGTGCCAGTGCTGCCTGCTGTTGTGCCTGAACGACTGCCGGTGGCGGAACTGCGCCGTCTTTAGATGCGGCAGCCAGATTGGCGTCTGCTTGAGCTTTTGCTGCAGTAGCTGCATCGGCTTTCTGTTTGGCTGCAAGGGCGGCGGCTTGCTGCTGTTTGAGCAGATTCGATGCGTTCGCCAATCCAGGCTTGGCGGCATTAACCGCGTTTGTCTGGTCCAGTCTTACTTTGGTTTTTGCCGCGAGATTGGCGTCGGCTACCTTTTTCGCCTGATCAGCAGCGTTGCGGGTGTTCGTTACTGTCGTGAGATTTTTTTGCTGATCCGGTGTCAATGCAGGGACAGGAAGTGCTTTCGCCGCATTCAGTGTGGCCAGAGTTGTTTTGACGGATGCTTCGCGTTTGGCCAATTCAGCGACACGTTTGGTGAGTTCCGCTTTTTGAGCCGCTAAGTTCTTAGTGTGAGCAGCGAGAGTAGCGGCATGTTTTTTCACCTCGGCGTTCCCGGCGTTCAGAGTATTCTGAGTCGTTGTAACCTGAGCTGTGAGCGACTTGATTTGACCGTCCAGTTGAGTGACCTGCGCTTTCACTTTTCCTGCATTGGCCGCTGCCGCCGCATTGTTTTTGTTTACCTCGGCAAGTTTGGTCCGGGATGCAGCGAGTTCGGTGGAAACAGCTTTAACTCCCTGTTCCAGTTTTGGAATTGTGCCGGTCAGATCAGTGATTCTCTTCTGGGAGTATGCGAGTTGCTGATCGATTGATTGAGGATTCGGAGCGATGCTGGCCAGTTCTGTGCCGGCTGTGGCGTCCCATGCCTTGATCGTTCCCGTCCAGTCTCCGGTGAAAATCCGGTTGCTGTCCTGGCTGAAGGCAACGCTCATCACAATATCAGTGGAAGCATTAATCGTTTTGATCGCGGTGCCGTCACCTTTCCAGATTTTCAGCGTTTTATCGCGACCGACCGTGGCCAGATTTCCGTTGGGGGCGAAATCAATGGAGAGAACCCCTGTACTGTGAGCGGCCCATTTTTTGATCTGCTTTCCTTCGTTCATTTCCCACAGCATGACCTGTCCATCTTCAGAACAGGAGGCGAGAATGTTCCCATCAGGTCTCCAGGCAACACCGGTGACTCCTTTGGTGTGGCCTTTCAGGGTGTAAAATTCATAGCCGGTAGCGGATTCCCACACATAAAGACCGCCGTTGCGGCCTCCAGTTGCGAAGATCACTCCATCGGGGCTGTAAGCAGCTGCAAGCATCCAATCCGAGTGCTTTTTAATGGTATGAATCTGTTCGCCGGCAACCGTATCCCAAATTTTGATGTTCCGGCCGGGGCCGCCCATCACAACATTTTTCAAGTCAGGTGAAATATCTGAGCCGAGGACGATATCGAATTCTTTGCCGACTTCGATGACTCTTTCACCGGTCTTAATATCCCAGGCAACTACGTTACCATTCTTTCCGCCACGGCCACCGCCACAGGAAAGGTAGGAACCATTGGTACTGAAAGAGAGCGTTTGAGGAAATCCCTCTGGATAGGAAAGGACTCCAAGAAGATCATAATCTTCCGAGTGATAAAGAAGGACCTGTTTCTGGCCTGCTACGGCAAGGATAGGTGCCCATGGGCTGTGAGCAAGAGCCGGCACGGCGGCGGGGCGCTCTGTGATGACATCGGGCTGAAGGATCAGGTGCTCCGGCATCGGGGGAGGACCTTCCGGCTTCCCGGTCGAGGTGATTGTGCTCATGTCGAGCTTCGGTTTGTCCGATTTCCTGGCCTTACTGCTTTTCGTTTCCAAAAGCCCTCCGTTGATCCAGTCGGCAATCACCTTGAGCTCAGTATCGGGAGCTTTCGGCTTTTTCGGTGGCATGAAAGGCTCTTCCGACTGCGCCATCAGAGTGTAAAGCCTTGAGCTGCCGGGATCTTCCGCCACAACAACTTCTCCACCCGACCCACCGATAAGGGCGGCTCCATAGCTGGAGAGATCGAGGCCGCCTTTGGCTTCGTCCGGGTTGTGACAATTGAGACATTTGTTCTCCAGAATCGGCAGAACGTTGTCTATAAAGGTCACTTTCTCTTTCTTATCGTCTGCGCCCAGAGCGCTGAGGCCCGGTAAGGCTGCGAATAAAATAAAGGTCTTGAGTGTCGATTTCATAACTTCCCTGAATGGATGGATTGAAAATGAGTAGTAGAAGCAAACTGGTCAACTTGCGGAATGCCCGTAGCGCCCGTTAGAGAGAAAACGGACATTTGCATTTGAAATTAGCCACTTTATATTATAAACGACTGCAACTGACCTGCAACTGTTCGTGCCTCCTCTTTAATCACGGGAATGCGGTGCTAAAATCAGCCCGCGCATTCAGGCTAAGGAAATCTCCTTTATTCCGTATCTACGTAAAGACGTAGCTTGTGACGGAGGGCGCACGCAACGTTTATGGTAAAGTAAATTTGAACCACTGATAAAAGAATAGAATTATGAAAGCTTGTAAAGGATTTTACGAATCTGGCATGGCCAATCGACGGGAGTTTCTCCAGGTTGGTTTTGCCGGTGGTCTTGGGCTTACACTCCCTGAACTTTTGAAAACCGAGTCTCTTGGTGCGACAAAGTTTTACGAATCGAAAGAAGGGGTGGCCAAATCACTGATTCACATTTACCTCCCCGGTGGCTGTGCCCATCAGGAAACATGGGATCCCAAGCCTTATGCTCCATCAGAGTACCGCGGTCCTTATAAGCCGATCAATACGAACGTTGATGGTCTTCAGTTCAGCGAAAACTTCAAAAACCTCGCTAAGGTTGCTGATAAGATGACGGTGATCCGCTCCATGACTCACGGTGAGGCAGCTCACGAGCGTGGAACACACAACATGTTCACCGGGTATCGCCCGAGTCCTGCGATTAATTTCCCGAGCTTCGGTTCTGTGATTTCTCACGAATTCGGTCCAAGAAAAAACCTTCCTCCATACGTTTGTGTGCCGAATCAGCCGAATGAGTTCGCTGGAACCGGTTATCTCAGCTCAATGTATGGTCCTTTTGCTCTCGGAAGTGATCCGGCATCAGACAAGAGCTTTAAGGTGCGTGATTTGACGCTTCCGGGTGGGGTGGATGCTGGTCGTTTTGATCGCCGTCGTTCGATGCTGGAAACGGTGGATAGCCACTTCCGCAATCTTGAAAAAGATGATTCTATCGATGCGATGGACTCTTTCTATCAGCGTGCCTACGGGCTGATCAGTTCCGCTGAAGCTCGCGAAGCTTTCGATCTCTCGAAAGAGGACGAGAAAATGAAGGAACGTTATGGCAAGAATCAGGCTGGAATGCGTATGCTTCTCAGTCGTCGTCTCGTCGAGTCCGGTGTTCGCCTTGTCACTATGACCTACGGATCATGGGATATGCACGATCGGATCAAAGACGGAATCGCCCGTAATGTGCCGAGTTTTGATCAGGCGCTCGCTACTTTACTTACCGATCTCGATGAGCGCGGGCTTCTCGATTCTACCTTGGTGATGGTTTCTTCCGAATTCGGACGGACTCCAAAAATCAACAAGACTGACGGACGGGATCACTGGCCGAAAGTTTTCTCCACGATGCTTGCAGGTGGCGGAATTAAACGCGGCCATGTTTATGGATCTTCTGATTCTCTCGCTGCTGAGCCGGACCAGAATCCAGTCGACGTTCAGTCTTTCGCCAAAACTGTCTATCATCAGTTGGGGATTAACGCGGATAAAGAGCTTGTAGCTCCCGGGCCACGTCCTATGGAGATTGTCGCTGGCGGAAACGTTATTGATGACCTTATCGCGAAAAAAACCGCTTAATCATTTAAAATACTCTACTTCTAAGATCATGAACAGCATTCTGAAACCTCAGAGTGCGGTCAAAGGATTTTTCCAGAGAACAATGCTGGCAGCTCTGGGGCTGGCAGCATTTGTTGTATCGGGGATTTTCACTCAGGCCGCTTCACCCGACCTCTCGAACACGCTCCCTCGCGGGGCACAGCGTGGCAAAGAGGTTAAAGTAATCTTCACTGGCAATCGTCTCGATGATGCTGTTGATATTATGTTTCACTACCCCGGTATCACAGCGAAAGATGTGAAGCCCTTGGATGCGAAAAAAGTGGAGGCTACTCTGATCATTGCCCCCGATTGCCGCCTGGGTGAGCACCATGTGCGTGTCCGTTGTAAAAGCGGGATCAGTTATGCGCGGAATTTTTGGATTTCCCAGTTCCCTCAGGTTGATGAGGTGGAGCCCAATGATGATTTCGAGGCTCCTCAAGTCATACCTTTGAATGTTACAGTTGAGGCTGAAGCGAAGCCGGAAGAGACTGATTATTATAAGGTTACTGCGAAAAAGGGGCAGCGAATCTCGGTAGAGGTCGAAGGTCTTCGTATTAATAATATTACCAACAATATTGCGATTGATCCCTATGTCTCGATTCTAAATATGGATCGTTTCGAAATCGCCTCTGCAGATGGCTCCGCTCTATTGAAGCAGGAGTCGATTGTTTCTGTTTTGGCTCCCGAAGACGGTGATTACATCGTTGAAGTCCGGGATTCAGCTTATCAGGGCCGTGGCCGTTATCGTGCTCACATCGGGACATTTCCACGTCCTCGCGTTTCCTATCCTCTCGGTGGAAAAGCTGGGACTGAAGTGGAGTTTACAATGATCGGTGATGAAAAGGGGAGTTTTAAAAATACAGTAAAGCTTCCTACCGGAGTCGTGGAGTATCCCATGTATGCGGTAAATGAAGGTCTTCTTCCGCCATCTCCAAACAAAGTCCGGGTGGTTGATTATGACAATGCTCTCGAAGTCGAGCCGAATGCCACAAACAAGGAAGCTACAGACAGCGGAGCTTTGCCAAGAGCGTTCAATGGAATTCTCGAACAAGCGGACGATACGGATTATTTCAAGTTCACTGCGAAGAAAGGGGAGCGCTACCGTTTCAAAACCTACGCGCAGCGTTTGGGGTCGCCTGTAGACACCGTCATCGCCATTTATGATGCCAAGATGAAGAGTCTGGGTTCAAGTGATGATGCCGACGGTGTCAAAGACAGTCGGGTGGATTTTAACTGTCCTGCCGACGGGGAATATTTCCTTCGTGTTTATGACATGCTAAAACGCGGCGGTCCCGATTTTGTTTATCGCGTTGAGTCTGAAAAGCGAGTTCCTTCTATAGTGGTTACAATGCCGGAGATGCTTCGCCGGAACACGCAGTATCGCAAGCAGTTCAATGTTCCTCAGGGGAATTTCTACGCGATGACTGTGAATACGACACGTTCGGATTTTTCCGGAGAAATTGTTTTTGATATTCCGAAACTTCCAGCCGGCGTAACCTGGGAAGCGGGAACGATTCCAAAAACCGTGACACAGTTTCCAATTTTGCTGAAGGCAGCTCCGGATGCACCGATTGCAGGCGGAATGTATGATTTCTTCGCCAAGAGTGCCGATCCTAAAGTGCCTTTGACCGGTAAGTTCGTCCAAACCCTCGATTTTGTCCGGGGTCCTCAGAACGGGGTCGAATATTACACGACGGATCACGACCAGCTCCCGATTTCGGTGGCTGAAGCGATTCCTTTCAGCATTACGATTGATCAGCCAAAAGTGCCGCTCGTCCGTAACGGAACTATGAAGCTAAAAGTTCGGGCTCATCGCAGGGATGGCTACGACAAGAAGATCCTTGTCCGGATGCTCTGGCGTCCGCCGGGCATCAGTTGCCCGGCGACCATGACATTTGGTGAGAAGGATACAGAGTTGGAATACGAGATGAATGCCAATGCTGCAGCTGAGATCAACAACTGGAACATCACCATGTTGGCTGAGTCTGATGGCGGAAAAGGCCAGATGGTTGTTGCGGCACCGTTTGTGAAGCTCAATGTGGAAGAGCCTTTCGTGTCAATGAAGCTGACTATGGCGACTGCAAAGCAGGGAGAGAAAGTGGACATGATCGCTTCCGTGGAAAATCTTCGCGAGTTCGGTGGTCAGGCTGACGTTACTCTGTTTGGTCTTCCTCCGCGTGCCACTACCGGTGTTCTAAAAATCGATAAGGCGGCCGGGGAAATTAGCTTTCCGATTGTCACTGCTGAAGACACTCCTGTCGGGCAGCACAAGAACATGTTTTGCACCATTGTAGTGAGTCAAAATGGCGAATCCATTACTCACCGTGTCGGGATGGGCGGGGTTCTCCGGGTAGATCCCAAGCCGAAAGTGGTTGCTGCGAAGCCAGCTGCCAAACCGAAGGTAGTGGCAAAAAACGAGCCGAAAGCCAAACCGGCCAAGCCTCTTTCCCGTCTCGAACAGCTTCGACTTGACGCAAAAAAACAAAGTTCTGAATAATTTTCCCCCATTGGTGTCTAAATCGGCACCAATCAAAGACCAACCAGCATGAATAAAACCTATTCACTCATTCTCGCGGCTTGTACTGCTTTCGTGTTTGCCGGAAGCTATGCAGGTGCACAGGAAGCGGCAAAAGTTGATTTCGTAAAAGATATTCAGCCGATTCTTGAATTCCAATGTGTCAGTTGCCACAACGAAGAGAAAGCCAAGGCGGAACTCCGCTTTGATAAGTTTGATCTTTTTATGAAGGGTGGCGAAGGTGGCCCTATTGTTATCAAAGGGAAACCTGATGAATCACTACTCATTGAGTTGGTGAGTCTTCCGGAAGATGATTCGGACGTCATGCCTCCCAAAGGCCGTATTCTTACCGAAACTGAGATTGGTAAGTTGCGTCAGTGGATCGCAGAAGGAGCCGTCTGGCCCGAGTCTTTGACTCTTGTTGCGAAAAACGAGGATGATTTCAAAGGCGCTGAGCCTCTGGATACCAAAGGGAAAAAGATCGTGAATATTGGTGTATTCCCACCGGCAATCAATCTGGCGACTAAAGCCGACAGCCAGGGACTTGTTGTCATGGCGACCTTTGAGGACGACACCACTCAGGATGTGACCAAAAACGCGACATTCAACTTCGCGGATTCTTCCCTGGTAAAGATTCGGACCAGAAATCATTTTGAGCCGGCCAAAGACGGCGAAACTGAACTGACCGTTAAAGTCGCGGAACACGAGGTGAAACTCCCGGTCAAAGTTGCGGAAGCGACTACGGATCGAGTGGTAAGTTTCCATCTTGATGTGATGCCGGTATTTATGCGTGAAGGCTGTAATACCGGATCTTGTCACGGTTCAGCCCGCGGACAGGACGGCTTTATGCTCTCGCTTTTCGGATACGATCCGGACGGGGATCATTTCCGTATCACCCGGGAGATGACCGGGCACCGGATCAATCTGGCGATTCCTGAAGAGTCGCTGCTTGTGGAGAAATCAATCGAAGCGGTCCCTCACACCGGCGGAAAACTTTTTGAGAAAAATACTCACGCCTGGAAGACCATGGTTGCCTGGGTCAAAGGCGGGGCCAACAATGATAAGCCGGAAGATATTCCCCAGGTGACCGGTATCGAACTCTTTCCGCCAAAACTCGTGCTTGAGGGTGCCGGAGCTACTCAGCAAATGACAGTCCTGGCCAAATACTCGGATGGGCAGGATCGCGATGTGACTCACCTGGCTGTGTTTATTACCAACAATGAGCCAACTGCGGCTGCTGTCTCTTATACACATCTGACGCTGCCGACGA
>CAJXQE010000119.1 GCA_913058215.1 uncultured Verrucomicrobiales bacterium | reverse complement strand
TGTGTATAAGAGACAGGAGTGTTCCGATCGAGGGTTTCCGTTTTGACGATTGCGAAGCGCTAAGCAGAAAAGATTCACTCGACTTTGCACTGAAATGGAAAGGTGACGCTGAGCTTTCGACACTGTTGAACCGCCCCCTCAGACTCGAAATTAAATTCCGTCAGGCGAGCATCTACTCCCTGGAAATGGACCATCACTTCCTCGATGCCCATGACATGCGGCTCTTGCAGGACGAAAAAAATCTACCAGAGAATCCGCGCTTCGATTTCTGAAAAATGTCAGCGGGACAAAATGAATATGACGGGATCATTCTCGGGACCGGCCACAATGCTCTAGTTCTCCAGGCCTATCTTTCCCGTTGCGGATTGAGAACCCTATCAGTCGATCGCGCTGAAGTTCCGGGCGGCGGATTGTCGACTATTGAGAATCCCGCAGTTCCCGGGGTCCATCACAATCCCCACTCCTTTTTCCACCGCTCCATTACATCCATGCCCTGGTACCGGGACCTCGAATTAGAGAGTTACGGTGTCCGCTACATTGAGCCGGAGTTGAACGTTGCCATGTTGCTCAAAGACGGCCGCAGCCTTCAATGGTGGACGGATCCGGAACAAACCATTGAATCCTTTTCCAATTTTTCAAAACGCGATGCCAATTCGCTCAGGCGTTGGATGGAAGAGTTCGCACCGATCGTGGAGAACATTCTCGTTCCCGAATCTCAATGCCCTCCCCTGGAGACCGGGCTGCGGCGCACCCTCCTTGAACAATCGAAGCAAGGTCGCCGGCTGCTGACGGTTTCTGAGTTATCCCCTCTTGAATTTGTGACGCGCGAGTTCGAGCACGATGCCGTCAGGGCGGGCATGTTGTTCTTTAACGGCCTCAGGGAAGTGGATCTGAGATTAAAAGGATTCGGCCACGCCATCCCTTCACTTCTGGCATCCAAAGGCAAAGCTCAAATGTGCGTTGGGGGTTCTTCAAAACTCGCAGAAGGACTTGTCACGGATATCGAAAAACACGGAGGGGAAATTCTTTGCTCCGTCGAGATCGACCAAATCCTAACCGAAAGAGGCAAGGCATCAGGAATCCTCCTGACAAACGGGGAAACGATACGGGCAAATGGATTCATCGCATCGGGTTTAAATCCACAGCAGACCTTCCTGGAATTCCTCCCGGAGTCAGCTACCAGCGAAGACCTTCGGAGAAGGGCCGGTTCCTTTGAATACAATCTTCTTGCCCCATTATTTGGACTTCACCTTGCCTTGAAGGAAGCTCCTGAGTATTCGGCATCACAAACAAGCCCCGAGCTGGGGGATGCGTTCATGCTTATTCTGGGACTGGAAAAATTTGAGCAGTTTCATGAGATTGTGAGCGCTCATGAGAAAGGCCGGATTCCTTCGCCTGTATCGTGGGGAACCAGCCCGACCTGTTTTGACCCAAGCCAGGCAAGCAAGGACCTACACACTGCGTTTATGTGGGAGAAGCTGCCCTACCGACTTTCCGGCGATCCTAAGAATTGGGTCGCTGAGCGCGAAAAGATTGGGAACCGCATTCTTGAGCATTGGAGGAAGTATGCACCAAACCTGAGCGGCGATAATATTCTGAATCACTTTTCCCTTTCCCCTCTGGACACCGAAATTACTCTTCCCAATATGGCGGGTGGTGATTTGTTGGTGGGGGCTTTTTCGAACAATCAGATCGGATCCAATCGACCTTTTGCCGGAGCGGGAACTTACCGGACACCCGTGGAAGGGCTCTACCTTTGTGGCGGCTCCACTCATCCGGGTGGCAACATTACCGGACTCTGCGGTTTTAACGCAGCCTCGGTGATCGCAGCCGATTGTAATAGAATGATTTGGTGGGAACGCCCCGACATTGAGACTGCACTCTCATCAATCGATTAAGTTCGGATCAATTCAAACGCGGCGAGACTACCCGGCGTTATCTCACCATCTCCGGGCAAAAATCGTCCTCTCATCCGTCAAGGCTGGCAGTTCTTCAAATAGGTATTCTTCAGGGAGATTCTCCATGATCTCCTTCCAAACTGGAAAAGCCAAACTGCCGCCAGTTTCCCCCTTCAGGATCGTCCTGTTTCCTTCCGGGTACCCCAACCAGACAGCAACCGTCACGGAACTGGAGTATCCAACAAACCAAGCATCACAGACATCATCAGAAGTTCCGGTTTTTCCGGCAACCGGCAATTTTTCCCCGAGCTGTTTCCCTCCGTAGGGGGAAGCTGTCCCCACTTTCACCACCTGCCGAAGTGAAGCTGTAATTTCACTGCTTGTTCGAGTCGAAACAACCCGCTTTGACCTTGGGCGCCTCCGAAAAACTGTCCGCCCGTCGATTTCCACCCGCCGGATCAAATAGGGTTCCGTATAAAATCCACCTCTGGGGAAAACCGCATACGCCGCCGCAAGATCTATCGGCCGGACGCCAAAGGTTCCCAACCATGAAGCCGTTGTCGCAGGCAGCGGCTCATCAATCAAACCGGTCTCGCGAAGCAACCTGTGCCAGGGGAGTTGTCCGGCCATTGCACCGACGCGGAGCGTCATCCTGTTGCTACTGTATGCCAGGCCTTTCCAGAGTGGATGAACACCTTCGTCCAAAGCCTTCGTTTCTCTGGGAGAAAGCAGCCCTTTTACTTTTCCCGCCTCACTCTTCGTCAGGCCTGCATTAGAGATTTCATCAAACGCGTTGAGTCTTTCTTTATCCATCAGCGCGGCATAGATAAATGGCTTTCCGGCACTGGCGACCGCACGTGTCCCCTGCAGTGCACAATCATAGGAAAGCCTGTCAAAATCTCGCCCTCCTATGGAAGTAATCACCGCCCCGGACTCGTTGTCGATGACTACGACTCCGCCCTGAAGCTTCCCTTTACTGCCACGAAATCCATCACGGCCCTCGATCTTTTTTAAATTACGAACCAGTGTTTTTCTCGCCACTTCTTCGATTTTTGGATCACACCCGAGATACACTTTCAGTCGATTTGACTGCAAATAATCAGAAGAAATTTTCCCATCAATGACCAGTTGATCCATTTCCCGACGCACAGCAGCGGATACAAAACCATCGCCACTGCGCCCTTTCCTGAGAGGTTCTGAAGCGACAAAAAATTGCACCTTGTCTGCCTGGGAAGGAGTGATCATACCGAGCCGCTCCATATTCGCGATCACAGCATCCCTCGCTTCCCTCGCATTCTCCGGACTTCGATAGGCGTTGTTCACTGATGGGCCGCGTATCAATCCGGCAATATATGCGCTTTCTCCCAGGGTCAGCTTACTGACATCCTTCCCGAAATAACAATGTGCCGCCTCGCGAATACCAACGGTCCGATGTCCAAATTCGACCCTACTGAGGTAAGCTGCCATCACTGCATTTTTTCCCTCGGTTCGGTCTTTCTGCTTCTTCCAGGAATGAAATTCAATCCTCGGTGCCATCATCAACTCAAAAACTTTTGCCCGAACTTTCTGGAGAGATGAGTTCTGCGGGTATCCGTAAACACGCTCGACCAACTGCATCGTCACCGTGGATCCACCTTGGACAATCCTCTTTTTCTTCAAATCCACGAGTGCCGCCCGTACGAGCCCCTTCACATCGAAGCCCGGATGTTCGTGAAACCTTTGATCTTCCCGTGCCTTTATCGCATTGACGAGATGAGAGGGAAGCTCGCTGTAGGCCACAGGACTACGATCGCCGTATTCCGGCCACGATAAATACAATTCATCCGACCGTCCCACCAGTAGAGCATCAGCTCCGGCTTCGAATGCCCACTCAGGATTCGACTTCACAAACCACCAGAGTGGACTCCCTGCAAAAAAGAGAAAGGTGATGAGAAACGCCAGTTTAAGCAATTTAGCGATTCGTTTGCGAACGGGCACGCGTACAACTTCCGGAGCCACCTTCGGGAGGGTGAAACCCGGCAATTCAGGTCCTTCCGTTTCCTCAACGGCGGGATGTTTCTCTATGTCATTGTCCATCAATCAAATGGCGAGGCCGCGACCGGTCCCCTTGCTTGGAACACATATCAAATTTTGCGTTCAATTAAAATGACAATTCCAGGAGGGTGGAATCGCAGTCCTCAATCATTTGATTTCTGAATTCTTCCTTCTATCTTCGCGCCATGGCAAAAATACTCGAACTCAGTTCATCACTTCCCACGCGAAGCATTGCGCAGGGCGATACCATCCTAACCGAAGGGGAAAAGGACGGAGAGATCCTGATTCTTATATCAGGCACGGTCGAAATTCGAAAAGATGACAAAATCGTCACCGCAATCTCAAGCTCCGGGGCAATTTTTGGCGAAGTCGCACTTCTCCTCAATGAAGGCCATTCAGCCAACGCCGTTGCTCTTAGCGATTGTGAATTTCACGTGATGGACAACGCCGATGACGTGATGTCCAAAAATCCCGAACTCTATCGCGAGATTTCCAAGACATTGGCACGACGACTCACACGTGTTTCGGAGAAAGTCGCAGAATTGCTGAATCGGGTTGAGTTCGAGAAAGACCTCAACGATTTTGAAATGAGTCTCTTCTGGGAAGACTGATCGACGTCGAACAATCCCGTTTAAAACGGAATATCATCGTCGCTGTCTGCGGCCGCCGGAGGCTCACTCATGTGGGATGGAGGTCCATCCTGCGTGAAAGCACCCGGATCTGTGGGCGCGGGGCCTTGACCTCCACCTGCTCCGGCTTTTTCCATTTTCCACGCATTGAGGTTCACGTAATACTTACCGTTGTATTCGTTTCCTCGGATATCGAAGAAAACTTTTACAGGGTCTCCCACACTACAGCCATCCGTGAGCGAAGTTTTCTCCTTCACGCACTCGAATTTAATGGACTGTGGATAGTTGCCATCCTGCACCTCTACAACGAACTCCCGCTTGGTGAATCCGCTCGCGAAGCTCTGCACTTCCTCGATTACCTTAATATTGCCTTCGATCTCAAATCCCTTTGCCATGATCTAATTTGTTTGAATGTTGTCATTCCTTCGATCAGTTTACCAACGAAGTAAATTAAAAACCCAACGATACCATGCCATTTCAATTCACAGGATTCGCCGACGAGGCCGAAAAATCACTCGACGGCCAGATTTCAACCCTCAAAGAAGCGGGCTGGTCCGCAATCGAGCTGAGACTTCTCGATGGGAGAAATGTCGTCGACCTTAGCGAGGACGAGTGGAAAGCCACTCACGACAAGCTCCAGGCGGAAGGAATCAAGATCGTAGGCTTTGGTGGCCAGATCGGGAACTGGGCCCGCCCCATTACCACTGATTTCCAGGTCGACATTGACGAGCTGAAGCGCGTCGGCCCCAGAATGCGGGAAGCGGGAACCAAGTTTCTCCGAATCATGTCCTATCCAAATCCGGACGAGAATCCACTCTCCAATGAGGACTGGAAGAACGAAACCATTCGTCGCGTCAAAGAACTCGCAACGATTGCCGAAGGCGAAGACGTAATTTTGGCTCACGAAAACTGCAGTGGCTACGGAGCCACAGCCCAGGGCTGGCTCGAAATGGCTGACGCCGTCGACAGTCCTGCTCTTCAGCTGATCATGGACACAGGCAACAACAGCCTCCATGCCAACGACCGCGAAGACACCTGGGATTACTACGACAAATGCCGTGAGCATGTCACCCACGTGCACATCAAGAGTGCCAAGCCGGGCGATGACGGAACTTACGCCACCTGTCACGTCGACGAAGACCCCGTTCAAAAGCGGATCATTGCCGATTTGGAGGAAAACGGTTACGACGGCTGGCTTTCAATCGAACCCCACATCAAAGCCGCGATCCACGCAGGTCAGGATGTCGATGAAAGTGGCGAAGGCCGCGAGGTATGGGTGGAATACACCCGACGGCTGGAGAAGCTGGTGAGTGAAGTGGTTTCTTAATCACTCCCCTTCACTTTCTGAAGGGCTTTGACATAAATTGCCATCGCTCTCATATGCTTTGCAAACTCCCCGGCATCGATGAGATCGCCGCGGAGCCAGTAGCCTTTTAGATGCTGCGCTTCGAGAGCTGCTTTGACTTTCCCTCTGGCATCCCTTGCCCGTTTTTCCCAACCCGATTTGGAATCGGGTTGGCTATTACGGCGACGGATCAAATCCTCACGGTCACGGACCAGCTCCTCGCTCATCCTCTCGATTTTCCTGGAAAGGCCGGAGCCGATGTTGAAACCGTAGTGAGTCGGTGTGTTCGAACCGTCGTAGGTGACCTTGTAGGTATCGGCTTCGCAGTAGAGCGGTCGATTGGTTTTCAATTCGTAGAACCTCGCCCAGGTTCCATCGGGCAGAGCACTATTCTCCAGCCAATCGAGAGCACGACCGATCGGCTGTCTGTATTTTTCATCACCGCTCGCCACCCACAGCTGGAACAAAGCATCGATCGCTCCGAAACTTTCGCCGGAACAAAGTGATGCTGGCTCAAATTTCCGTGCCCAGACCGGATGCATCTCGAAATTGTACTGCTGTGCCCATCCCGGTTGAGGATCCGGCATTTGCGCGAGCACTAAAAAATCACCCAGCCTTTTTGCCCGATCCAAGTAGCGTTCTTCGCCCGTTAACTCCCATGCCCGGATCAACAATTCGACGACATTGAGAAGGTTGTTATCATTGAGTGTATAAAACCGGTGATACTGCTCCTTCGGATACTCGCGAGGCCACGACTCCGGATAAGACGCCTCTTTTATCGGAAGACTGATGTCCGCAGGCACATCGAATTGCTGGGGCCATCCTCCGTTCGGAGCTTGGGCTGCAAACAAGGCATCGACTGCGTATTCCACGGAGTCGTGAAGTTCGGTGAAACCTTTGGATTCATCGAGGGCAGCCAGTTCGATGAGAAAAAGCAAAGCAGACTGTGTTTTGTTGTCATCCAAAGTGGATAGATTCCTCCGCTTCCCTTTCTCAGTGTCACCGGAAAGCTTGTCCTTTCTCAGAAAATATCTTTTTGATTTCTCCGGATCAAAGTCAAAATCCGAGGCCCAGCCTCCCGACTCAAGCTGACACTCCATCAAGGCCCTCGCAGCATCATTGCCAGCCTCGAGGAACTTCTTTTCCCCGCTTGCCTGATACGCACGCAGCATAGCGAGTCCCACGCTGCCGGTTCCGGGTGGCTGAATCGAAATGATCGTGGAAGACTCCCCGTGTTCGGTAAAGCCCTTGCTCAAATCGGTAGACCAGGAAGAAGCATACCCTCCTTGAACCGCGAGATGTTCGTGAAAAAAGGTCGCCGCCTTCAACATTGCCACCTCCACTTCCGCGCGATCCGGGCCATCGGCACATTCCCCGGATTCAGCGCAAAGCCAAAGCAGTGAGACAAGCATTATTCGAATCCGTGGTTGGAAATTCATACCTCTTGAAGTATTCGTTTTTTGAACAAATGTCGAATCTCAAAAAAGACGGAAAACAGCGATGGTCCCCGAGTTACCTTCGCAGACAGGGGCAGGCAACTCCGCGACAGAAACGGGCCATCCGCGAGCATTGGGATCAGTACGGTCTCGAATTTTCGTACGGCAAAAAAATCGATCTCGCCTCCGCTTTCGAATCTCCGGACCATCTGATTCTGGAGATTGGTTTCGGAATGGGTGACCATCTGATTCATCTGGCAAAAGAAAACCCGGGAGCCAGTATTCTGGGGATTGAAGTTCACAAGCCGGGAATCGGTGGCGTGATCGCTGAGCTGATGGAGCAAGCCATCGACAACGTTCGCATCATCCGGGGCGACGCCCGTCTCGTCATGACCGATCACCTCGATGGTCGATGCTTTGATCAAGTCCACATCCAATGCCCTGATCCGTGGCCAAAGCCGGAAGATGCTCACCGTCGGCTGGTACAAACTGATTTTATTCTTTTGTTAGAAAAACGAATGAGACCCGATGGGATTCTCCACACGATAACTGATGTGGCCTGCTACGCAGAACACATTTCAGATGTCATGGCGAATCAGGAGAACTGGAAATCATGCCCTACCCTTCCGGACCGACTCCGAACCCGATACGAGCAAAAGGGCCTGGATCACAACCGCGATATTCACGAACAGAGCTACCGTCTGCTTCGATAAAAAATCAGGATACCGACAGAGCTTGCTATTGCCTCCCCTGCATGTTTTCTATCTGACAATGAGGTTCATATTCACTTTTCTTTTTGCGGGAGTCTTTTCTCTGTCTGCCATCGCTGCAGAAAAACCCAATATCCTGATTCTCTACGCCGATGATCTCGGATTCGGCGACCTCCAGTGCTATCATCCGGGGTCAAAAATCCCGACTCCAAATCTCGACAAACTCGCCGCAGAGGGAATGCGCTTCACCGATGGCCATTCTTCTTCCGGAATCTGCACACCGAGTCGCTACGCATTGCTGACTGGTCGGCATCACTGGCGCGATTTTCACGGAATCGTGAATGCCTTTGGCGGATCTGTTTTTAAACCGGAACGGCTCACCCTTCCGGAGATGTGCAAAGAACAGGGATACAAAACGGCAGCGATCGGAAAATGGCATCTTGGCTGGGACTGGGCCGCAATCCGCAAAGCCGACGCCAAACCAATTGGGGCAGGTCGAAAAAAGGCCTGGGGGCCGGAAGCCTTTCATTGGGAGAAATCGATTCCCGATGGACCACTTGCCCATGGCTTCGATCATTACTTTGGAGATACCGTAATCAACTTTCCTCCCTACTGCTGGATTGAAGATGACAAAGTCGTCAAAGCACCGGACACCCTGATGGACACAGCTAAGTGGAAGCCGATCAAAGAAGGGAACTGGGAGTGTCGGCCCGGACCAATGTCTTCTGACTGGGATCCCTATCAGAACATTCCTACCACTACAGAAAAGGCGGTCGAATATTTGAAAGCGGCGAAAGATTCCGACGAACCCTTCTTTCTCTATTTCGCGTTTCCCGCGCCTCACGCCCCCATCATTCCCAATGATGAATTTGACGGAAAATCAGAAGCCGGGCCCTACGGAGATTTTGTCAACGAAACGGACGATGCCTGTGGTCGAATTTTAAAGGCGCTCGAAGAAAGCGGCCAGGCCGAAAACACCATCGTCGTCTTTACCGCTGACAACGGACCCGAAAAATACGCCTATGCCCGTGACGAAAAATTCGGTCACTGGTCTTCTCATCCGCTGCGGGGTTTGAAGCGGGACATTTACGAAGGCGGGCATCATGTTCCTTTTATCATCAAGTGGCCCGGTGTCGCTAAACCCGGCAAAGTTTCTGATGCCCTCGTTTCCCAAATCGATCTAATGGCCACCTTCGCGGCGGCTCTTGAAATCGAACTCCCCGACAAAAACGCAGCAGAAGACAGTCACAATTTGCTGCCGCTGCTGAAAGGCGAAACGGATTCCGTCCGCACCACTCACATTCACAATACCAAACAAGGGCAATACGCAATTCGTGATGCTGACTGGCTCCTCATCGACGCGAAAAGCGGCTACGTTTCCGGTCAAAACAAAGAGTGGGAAACGCGCCATGCCTATCCAGCGGATGACAAACAGGAGGTCGAACTCTACAACCTGAAAAAGGATATCGGGCAAAAGGAAAACCTCGCCGCAGACAATCCTGACAAGGTGTCAGAGTTGAAGGGACTGCTTCAGGAAATTCGCGATCGGGGCTGGTCCGCGCCGAGGCTGGCGAAATAAAAGGCCCAATCTAAATGGAACTACCCGGTCCCCCGACGCTTTTAAATCACCAGTACTACGCCAGCAATTCTTTAACCACGCGTGCATCCGGGTTCTCGACCAGTTTCTGATCGGTTCCATTGCGCTTGTAGGTTAGTTCGTTCGCTTCCAAGCCGAACAAATGAAGCAGCGTCGCGTGGTAGTCGTAGTGGTTGACAACATTCTCAACCGCCTTATGACCGAACTCGTCGGTAGCGCCATGAGTGTGTCCTTTTTTGAACCCTCCTCCGGCCATCCACATGCTGAAGCCGTAGGTATTGTGATCACGGCCGACGGTTTTTCGCACTCCCTTTTTCGCACCTGCACGATTCTGAATCACAGGGAGACGTCCCATTTCCCCGCCCCAGTGAACGACTGTTGAATCGAGAAGGCCTCGCTGTTTCAAATCGAGAACGAGTGCGGCCGCCGGCTTGTCGACGTATCGGGCAGCGGTCGGCAAACTGGTCATGATGGAAGTATGATGATCCCAAGTCTGATTCCCGGTAAAAATGGAAACAAAACGAACACCTCGTTCCACAAGCCGTCTTGCGATGAGACAGCGCGTCCCGAAGTCATCGGTCTCTTTCTCACCGATTCCATACATCTTCTTCGTCGCTTCGCTTTCCTGGCTGAGATCGAGAGCATCTTTTGCTTCCGTCTGCATTCTGGCGGCAAGCTCAAAAGACTGAATACGAGCCTCGAGATCATTTTCACCGGGGCGCTCTGTTGCATGCTTCCGATTTAGCCGATCAACAAAACTCAGATAACGATCCTGCGCTTCGCCTTTGAGAGACATCGGTGGATCCAGATTTAGAATCCGTGGCTCGGTGGGTCGAATTACGGTTCCCTGATACGTCGAGGGCAGCCACCCATTGGAAAAGTTATCGACACCAACGACCGGCAATCCACGGGGATCAGTCAGGGCGACATAAGCGGGAAGGTTTTTGTTTTCAGAACCCAGTCCATAGGTCAACCAACTCCCTAAAGTGGGACGACCCGCGAGGGCGGTTCCGTTGTGCAAGGCATAGATCGACTGACCGTGATTGTTCACTCCTGTGTGCATGGAGCGGATCATTGTCATTTCATCAGCAATCGATCCCATGTGAGGAACCAGTTCGCTGAAATCCATTCCGCTTTGACCGTGCTTGGAAAATTTCCAGGGAGAGCCCATCACTTCACGCGAAGCACCGGCAGCATCGTCGTACTTCACTTCACCCGGGAAATCTTTTCCATCGAGTCGGGTCAGCTCAGGCTTTGGATCGAAAAGATCAATATGACTCGGCCCGCCCTGCATGAACATAGAGATCATCGCCTTGGCCTGACCAAACCCGTGTGGAGGTTTAGGCGAATTATTAAAAGCCTGATTTCCACCACCCGCAATGGTCGGATTCGCCATCAGCCCCTGCTCTTGCATCAATGATGCGAGCGCAATGGTGCCCATGCCGTAACTCGACTGCAAAAATCGCCTGCGCGATAGATCGGATTCCATGCTCATATCGTAAAGCTCGCAGGAATCAGTGGCGGAATCCACATGCGGAATCGCGCCCTTCATCGTCCGTCCTACTATCGAAAACTCCACGTATCCGGCACAGGAGAGTCGTAAGTATGGACACTGCAGTAGGATATTCGGACCCCTCTTTTAAAAGACCGGATCATTATTATTCGCTCGCCTGCCCTTGTTGCATACTGGCAAACCGGATCGTCGTAATCTGCCGACTATTCATCACAGCCACGGTCTGGTATATCCAACCGGCACTTGACTTACTTGCGCCAGTCGTACCTCCTAGGGTATGAAATTATTCTCCGTCGTCCTTCTTTTTCTGTCCGGACTGTTTACCACCAACGGTCACGCCGAAGATGCGCCAAACGTCGTCATGCTTCTCGCCGATGACCTTGGATGGCAGGACGTAGGATGCTACGGCGGTCCCGTGAAAACCCCGGCGATTGACGGTCTGGCTGCCGGCGGAACCCGCTTCACTCAATTCTATTCCGGCTGCGCGGTGTGCTCTCCTTCTCGTGCAGTGATGCTGACGGGGCGTCATCATATCCGCGCCGGTGTTTACAGCTGGATCAATGATGCTTCTCAGAATTCCCACCTCCTCGAACGGGAAGTGACATTGGCAGAGGTTCTCAAAAAAGAAGGCTACGCCACGGCCCACATCGGCAAATGGCACCTGGGTCTTCCGACGGAAGAGAGAGACAAGCCGACACCGAGTCAGCATGGATTCGATTACTGGTTCGCCACCTGGAACAATGCCAGCCCAAGCCATCACAATCCGGACAACTTTATCCGAAACGGCAAAGCGGTCGGGAAATTGGAAGGATACTCCTGCCAACTGGTCGCCGACGAAGCAATGAATTGGCTGGACGCCCGAAAGGACAAGGAGGCTCCGTTCTTCCTCAACATCTGGTTCCACGAACCGCACGCCCCGATTGCGGCACCTCCGGAAATTGTAAGCGAGTATGGAAACAAACCGAAGGACAAAGCGGCTGTCTATTCCGGCACGATCGACAACACCGACAAAGCCATCGCAAGACTTTTGAAAAAGCTGAAGGAAGTCGCTGACCCGGAGAATACCCTGATCATTTATGCCTCTGACAACGGGAGTTACCGTGACGACCGCACTGGTGGACTGCGGGGAAGAAAAGGAATGAACTGGGAAGGTGGCATTCGTGTCCCCGGAGTTTTCAATTGGCCCAACAAAGTATTTCCCGGAATTGTATCCGATGAACCCGCAGGCCTTGTCGATATTCTCCCCACCGTTTGCGGATTGTTAGGATTAGAAAAGCCGGAAGGAGTTCATCTGGATGGGTCGGATTTATCCACCATCCTGACCCAAAGAGATGAACGTTTTGTCAGGCATCAGCCCTTGTTCTGGCACCTCCAAAAGTCCCGCCCGGTCGTCGCGATGCGGGATGGCAACTATTCCTTAGTCGCGGATCCGGCTTACGATTTGTCGACCAGCAATATGTTTGAGGAATCCTGGATTCCGGCGATCAAGAAAGGCGGTTACACCAACTTTCAGCTTTTTGATTTGAAGAAGGATCCCAATCAGGAAACCAACATCGCTTCTGAAAACCCCGGCATTCTTACGAAAATGAAAAAGCAACTGCTGGAGATCAATGCCAGTATTATGGCCGACGGCGAAGACTGGCATCTGAAGTAATTCCTCAGACCATATTCTCAATGGAAAGGAGATCATCCAGTTCCGCTTTTCCCATCAGCTTCTCCTCCAGAACGATATCGTAGACAGAACGGTTATTCTCAAGGGCTTCGCGAGCGATCCTCGACGCCGCTTCATAGCCAATCACCGGATTAAGAGCAGTAACGATCCCGATGGAATTTTGAACCATTTTCCTGGTGTGCTCTTCATTGGCAGTAATTCCGTCTATGCAACGCAATCGCAGGGTATTCGCCGCATTCCGAAGCATCTTCAATCCGGTGAATAAATTATAGGCTATAAGCGGCTCGAAAACGTTCAGCTCCAACTGTCCGCCTTCTGATGCCATCGCGGTCGCATTGTTGAGGCCAATCACCTGGAAAGCGACTTGATTCACGACTTCGGGAATGACCGGATTAACCTTGCCCGGCATGATACTCGAGCCCGGTGCCATCGGCGGTAAGTTGATCTCGTTCAATCCACAACGGGGCCCGCTTGAGAGCAGCCTCAAGTCGTTACAGATTTTCGAAAGCCTAACCGCCAGCATTTGCAGCACGCCTGACAACTCAACAAAAGCGCCAGTGTCCTGAGTCCCTTCGACGAGGTCGATCGCCCTTTCCACATTCAGATCAGTCAATTGATTCAGCTCTTCCACCACCAGTTCAGGAAACTCCGGGGGTGCATTGATACCGGTTCCAATGGCAGTTCCTCCGAGATTTAGAAAACGGAGATTTGCGAGAGACGACCGAACACTTTCCGTCCCTGCCTGGATAATCCTTCCCCATGCATTGAACTCCTGCCCGAGGGTCATCGGCACCGCATCCTGCAATTGAGTCCTTCCCATCTTGATCACCCCCGAAAACTCATCCCCTTTCCCGTGAAATGACTTCACCAGCAACTCCAATTCCTCCAGGAGAGCGCTACTCATCATCATCAAAGTCAACTTGATCGCTGAGGGATAGACATCATTGGTCGACTGACTCATGTTGACATGATTGTTAGGGTGAATCTTCGAATAGTTCCCCCGCCTGTCCCCGGCCAGATCGAGGGCGCGATTCGCGATCACCTCGTTGATATTCATGTTGGTACTGGTCCCCGCGCCTCCCTGAATCATATCGACGACAAAGTGCCCATGCCACTGCCCTCGTCGGATCTCGTCACAAGCGCGAACAATCAGCGCATGAATCTCGGGATCGAGCCGGTTCAGTTTGAAATTCACTTCAGCGCAAGCCCGCTTGACCAGAGCCAGGGCTTCGATCATTTCCGGAAACTGACTGAGTCGAACTCCGGTGATGGAGAAATTTTCCAGACCGCGCAGAGTTTGAACACCCCACAAGGCATTTTCGGGAATATCCCGATCCCCCAGCAAATCATGTTCACTCCGCACGACTCCACTCCGATAGGCAATGTTGTTACCGCGTTCAGAAGGATTAGCATTGGAAAGGCGCCCCGCAAGAAGTCGACTCAACTCCAGAACGATTTCACTGAAAATGTGAGGATGATTCGATCGAATATCAATGATGGCCTCTTCGTTCAGACTCGCTGCCCTGGTCTCGCATACCGCCTGTCCACCCAGTGAATAACGTCCCTTTTCTTCCGTTAAAAGCGGCTCTCCCAACACACAACCGGCAGTGCAACTACTGTAAAGTTTTCGAACCCCTTCTGTTTCATCACTTAGAGTAATTTCACCTTCCAATATAAGATGGACCGCCGTTCTCTCTTCTCCTTGAGAAAACATGAAATCACCCGCTCGAATTTTTTCCAGCTTGAAGAAGGGAGCAATGATTTCTCTCTCCTCTTCCTTTAGATTTCCGAAGAGTTCCACCCCCTCGAGTTGCATTGCCTTCAGTGTCTCCGCCATAGTCAGTGATACGTTGTAGATTCACTGGCATTGCAATCAATCCCCCTTCAAAAGGAAAGGGAATTCTGACCCAAGGGATCGATTTAGATGATTTCACTTCCGAAAAAAGACCGGCGACGACCATGCCCAGTGATCGTTCTTCTGCCGGACCCGCGCGTAATATTGCGCGGATTCATCCACATCGGATTCGTCATCGAACTCGATCGTGCAGTGCAATTCGGACGGAAGGGGCGCCCGGTTCATCCTCCAGGCATTCGATTCGATTCCGTTCATCAGACCGGATCGTGCTCCCTCCATTAAAGTCGATAATTTCCACTCCAGATTCTGCCCGTTGAGTTTGGCATAGACAGAAGCATCCCGCGGCATTTCCACTTCGATACACATTCCCTGCGAGGTGTTGGTGAAATTGTTTGGAGTGCCCTCACTTAAAGCACTGAAGGATACCGATTGCTCCCCCTTTTCCAGAACCCTTGCTGTGTAATGAGACTGGTCTCCGGCTCCGCCCTCTGTTGGAGAGACCACCTGCTGACCGCGGAACCGGGGTTCGACGCTGATAATTTTTCCATCGGTAATTCCCAGTTCAGCTTCCCACTGATAAGTCTGGTTTCGCGGTCCCCAGCCCAGTTCCAGATTGAGCTTTGTCCGGATCAGTTCACCGGGTTCCTCAGGAACTACATCGCACTCTGAAACCCGCTTGATGAGCCGGTTATTCTTAAGAATATCCACGTAGTCAAATGCTCCCCCTGTGGCAACATCGAGATAGAGATTTCGCTTCCCGCCGCACTCAACCACCGAGCCAAGCGGCATCCCATTCGCTGCAAACTTCAAGTCGATTCGATCTCCCGTCATTGCCCAGGTCCGCCGTTCGTAAAAAGCTTTCCATATGGCCTCCCTCGAATTTTCCTCTGCCCAGATTCCCGTCATTCCATGGCCGTAGGAACCGGGGTGCCCCGAATGGTGATCGGTCCCGCCGGTTACCCCGAAAATGTTTCCACTGGCCAAGCCATACTGGATTGTGCCTTCGTAATCCGACGGTCCCATGACGTGAAGAAAAGGCCGGGTGTTGTCGCTTTCTTCCGAACAGCCATGCATGGAAATCAATTCGACCAGAGGAGCAAATTCCGGCTCAAACGTGTCCCAGTCAATCCCCCTCGTTCCCTTTTTATAACCCGTGTGATGTGGTTGTGCCAGGGTATCAATACCCCGTTCACGAAGGGCGCGAAGTTGCTCGTTTAGATCCTGAAGGTCCGCTGGATAAACAATAGCCAGATCCTCGTCGGCACGATCGATGTCTTTGAACAAAATGTTCCGATCACCTGTTTCACAAAAGTGAATCTCGAAGGCTGGAAAGACAGTGAAGCTACCCTGCTCATCTTTCTCTCTCAGTTCTTGCAGCATTACCGGCCAGCCCTCTTTCAGTTTACTGAAACCCTCGAGGTGAAAATCGATCACATGCTGAATCCGCGGTTCCGGATCGGGCATATCCGGCCAGAAAGCGTGACCGGTAATCGAGACAAAATCCAGTCTCTCTCTCGCATTTGCCAGAGCATCGCTGAGCGATCCGTGTCCGTAGGAAATCCCACAGTGATTGTGAATATCTCCATACAGAGCTTGAAGGTTTTTGAAAGTATCGCCGGCCATCAATGAATTCTATAAAAGTCGAAGACAAGTCATACCGAAAATTCATTTTGGCTCCAGCATAGAATTACCGGAATTGATTACCTACCAGAGCGTATATCCCCCATCAATCACAAGTGAGGCACCGGTCATGTAGCGCGAGGCATCACTGGCAAGGTAAATGGCAAGGCTCCCGATATCCTCCGGCTCTCCGAATTTCCCCATTGGGATCGCCTTTTCGAACTCTGAAATCACTTCAGGATTCTCCGCCGCCCATTTTTGATTGGGCTCGGTCATGAACCCTCCCGGGCAGATTGCATTAACGGTAATTCCATGCGGAGCCCAGTCGGCTGCGGTTGCCCGCGTGAATTGAATCACAGCTGCTTTCGACGTTTCGTAACTGCGCCCTCCGATTCCCCGATTTGCAATCATCCCGGAAATGGAGGCGATGTTAATGACGCGCCCGCCCTCACCACGATCAATCATCGCCTTCCCGATCTTTCCAGTGCACACGAAAGTGCTGGTTAGATTTAAATCAATGATTCGCTGCCAGTCTTCCAGGGATTGATCTTCAACAGGAACATCCACCAAACGCCCCCCTGTATTATTGATCAGAATATCGAACACGCCCCATTGCCCAAGCGCTTCATCGCAAAAAGTTTCGCACTGCTGTGGGTCCGATGCGTCCGACTGAAAGATCAGAGACTCCCTCCCCGCGTCACGGATAGCTGAGGCAGTAGCTTCAAGATCGTCCACGCCACGTCCGCTAATGGCCACATCTGCTCCCGCCTCAGCGAGCGCCAGAGCCATCTCCCGTCCCAGCCCGCGACTTCCGCCAGTCACCAGGGCTCGTTTCCCATCGATTCGAAATCGGTTCATTTAAAAGGCTCCGACTCTAATCGATGTACAAAAACTCATTCGCACTGAGAAGCGCATGGCAGAGAGCAGTCAATCCCAGAAACTCAGGAGCTGCGTTTTCCTTTTCTGCCGGTCCCGCGACTTTATCGAGCTTGGCAGGGTTGGCTTTGTAATATTCCGTCTGTGCGTTCACAAACTCAACCGCAGCTTCAACATCAGCCTCTACCGGCTCCCGGCCGTAAGCGAGCGTCCATGCTTCCACTACCCGGCTTTCCAGTTCCGCTCCACCATCGGATTGAAGACGCTCGGCAAAATACTGGGAGAAAACCCTCATCACCGCGTTGTTCATCAGGAGAAGACTTTGAGGAGAAACAGTAGTCACTGGTCGAACCTCACAGTTGGGCACCATCATATCGGGAGCATCAAAAGTCTGGAACATTTCCAATGGCCGGGTTCGACGAATTTGAACGTAAATACTCCGGCGGAATTCCTCGCCCTCCAGAGAAATAAACTTCCCTGTCTGACGCCCTGCCGTATCGGTTGTGTCGTTCCCGATCACAATCGATCCCCCCGTGTTGAACATCACCGGCACAGGTTTTCCATAGAGATCGGCATTCAATTTCCCTGAAACGGCTAACAGGGCATCCCGCAAAGTCTCAGCCTCGAGGCGACGAACACTCTGGCGACTCAGATAAATATTGTCAGGATCGATTTCATCCCGCTTCGCGTCGCGAGTGGAAGACTGCTTCCAGGTTTGAGAAGTCAGAATCTGTCGATGAAGCCGCTTCAGACTCCATCCGTTCTCCATGAAGTCAGCAGCAAGCCAATCAAGCAACTGAGGATGGCTGGGATCGTTTCCCAACACTCCGAAATCACCGGCCGATGTAACAATTCCTTTTCCAAAATGATGCATCCAGACCCGATTCACCATCACCCGGGCGAGCAGAGGATGTTTGCCGTCAGTCAACTTCTTCGAAAAATCGATACGCCGCCCGGTCGAGGGAACCTTTTCGCTGAACTCTTCTACTTCCACATCCCGCCAACCTGCCAGCACAGTGAGATCGCCCGGCTTGACCGCTTCTTTAGGGGAGTCGTAATTACCGCGGAAAAAGACATTGGTCGGACTCACTGCTTTCGGCTCGAGAGGCTGTTCCGTAAATGCCCTGACACGTCGCAATTCCGGTTTCGTATCCCGCACTACTTTGGCCTTCGCCACCATGTCTTTGATCGTGGCTGCGTGTTTGGTTTTGTACTTGGTATCGTAAAGGTAAAGAGATCCGGAAGTCAGTTTGTTCACCTTTGGATGAGCTGTGAGCAACTTCGTCTGTTCCGGCGTTCTCTCTTTCGCAACTGTCCGGTAGGCTTTGCGAAGAGTATCACGGATCGCTTCGTCTTTTTCCAAAAGCAGTTTTTCCAAAACCTCCGTGATGAACCCGTCCTGCATCTTCACTCGTTCCACATCAATCTTCTTCGCTTCCACTTCGATCTCCGCAGCGACTGCTGCTTCTTCTTTCGTTTGCAGTGAAACCAATCTGGCTGCCGGGGAACGCCAACGGGGCACATCGAATCCCGGTTCGAACACGGCCCGCAATCGATAGTAATCCTTCTGGGAAATCGCGTCGTAACGGTGATCATGGCACTGCGCACATTGAATGGTCATCCCATAGAGCGAGGTGCTGACAATCTTTATGGTGTCGGTGATGCAGTCATTCCGGGACGTAAGATCACTTTTCACCCCGGTGCCATCAGGAGCGTTCCGAAGGAATCCGGTGGCGACCATCAGGTCCTCATATCGCTTCTTCTCTGCTTCTGTCGGCGCATTCGCATGGAGTTTCTCTATTGCCGCGATCTCGTCACCGGCCAATTGCTCTCTCACAAATTCATCAAACGACTTATCAGAATTGAAGGAGCGAATGACATAGTCGCGATATCGCCAGCTGTGCTTTCTCTCCAAATCCTTATCCGTATATCCTGTCTCTTATACACATCTGACGCTGCCGACGAAGAGGATAGT
>CAJXQE010000118.1 GCA_913058215.1 uncultured Verrucomicrobiales bacterium | reverse complement strand
GGCAGCGTCAGATGTGTATAAGAGACAGGGCTTGGGCGGGAGCGATATTGCATCGCTACCTCCATTCACCTTTCAGGGGCTTGCTACGCGAAACCCGATGTTGTTGTTCTCGTTGTCGGGGTTGTTGTTGTTCCGGATGGAAGAACGCAGGTTGTTCTCGTTGTTGTTCCACGAGCCACCCCGCAGCCCCCGAAACGAACCGACAGCTCGTTTTCGCTCCCGCTCGCCCACCGGAATCATCGACTGAGTAATGTGCGGCGCAACTGGTAACTCTGAGCATGCGAAGCATGGGCGACCCATGATTGCACGCTGCGTGTGACCTCGGCCCACTCCCGCTCACCCTGAGCAGCCTCGAACTTCATACGCGAAAGGCGACGCTCGAAACGGCGGACGTTCCCCTTTCTCAGTTTTCGTCGACCGTCCGGGAAACTGACAAATCCGACGAAATCGACTCCGTTCGGGGTTGGGAGGAGGCGATACTTGTCCGGGTGGATAGACAGGCGCAGTTGGGCGACCTTTGCGTGCACTAATCGTCCCTGCTGCTTCAGCGCTGCGCGATCTTTGCCGAAGAGGAGGAAATCGTCGACGTAGCGGACGTAGCCGCGGACCCGGAGCTCGTGCTTCACGAAGTGATCGAGAGGGCTCAGGTAGACGTTCGCGAAGAACTGGCTCGTCAGATTCCCGATCGGCAAACCACGGATACGCTCCCGCACCGAGAACAGGTCGCCATCCGGCTCCCATTCCTGTTCGGTTGCGTCGCGGTGACTTGCGAGAATTGTCCGGATCAGATTCAGGACGCCTTTGTCGCCCACGACCCGCTCGATCTGGCCGAGGAGAATGTCGTGATCGATCGACGGAAAGTAGCGGGCGATGTCGCACTTGAGTGCGAAGGGCCAGGCCTTCGTAAACTGGTGGGCACGCCGGAGTGCCGCGTGGGTTCCTTTCCCTTTCCGGCAAGCGAAGGAATCCTCGATGAAGCGCTTCTCGAAGATCGGCTCGAGCACCCGGACGAGGGCGTGATGCACGACGCGGTCTCGGAAGGGAGCCGCCGCGACGGTGCGCTCCTTCGGATCATGGATTTGGAAGTAGTGATAGTCTCCGTGCCGGTAGGTTCCCGAGAGAAGCTCGGCCCGGAGCGAGACGATTTCGTCCTCGAAGCGGGAGTAGAACTCCGCCGCCGGGCGACGGGACCGTTTTCCCCGCCACGCTTTCCGGGCGGCGGCGTGGAGGTTTTCGAAGGAGACGACCTCTTCCCAAAGGCCCTTATGACGCTTCACTCGAGCCTTCCGCCTGCTTGATCCATGCCCCCAGCATGCGACCGCATTCGCTCATCCGTTCGCTGCTGTAGCCGTATTGGCGTCCCGAAAGCAATTCGCGCTCGTGGGCCAGCCGGACGAGCCAGCGAAGAACCTCGATCTTCCGGTTGGCGGCACCAAGATGGTCCCGTTTTTTCACTCCCCGGGTGTAGGCGCCCTCGATCAGGTGCTCCTGGATATCGAGGCATGTATCGACGAGCCGTTGTCCGAGGATGAATCGTTGGTTTTTCGGGAACTGATCGACTCGCGCCAAAAGCCATTTCGTGTATTCGTACCACTTCGAGAGAAGAATCGGTGGCTCGGACATGAAACACCTTCAGAAATTCAAAAAATTTTCCCCGCCTCCGGCGGGGTGGCAAAGGGTAAAAGGCTAAGAGTATAGAGGGTTCAGGGACTTGCTACGCGGAAACCGACGTCGAAGTTCTCGAGGCCAGGGATGATGTCGAACCGGGTGGAGGAACGCAGGATGAGCTCGAAGTCGCTCCACGAGCCGCCCCGCAGCCCCCTAAACGAACCGCTGATCACCGCATCATTCCACTCCCACACGTTCCCGCCCTGGTCGAAGGTCCCGTAGAAGCCGGGACTGCCTTCGTAGGCGCCTCCATCCGTCAGGTAGTTCTGATTGGAATCGTAGCTCCCGCTCTGTGTCACTGAATAACCGCTGCCGTCATTAAGGTTTGCCTGGTTCACCGTAGTCCCGATCTCGTTGCCCGGGATCGTGTTGCTCCCCGTCGGATAGGTCCAGTAATCGTCAGAATCGCCACTTTGACCGGATGGCTGATGATACGCCGCCTTATACCACTCGTCCTCGCTCGGGATCCAATACTTCGCTCCGGGGTTGCGCGCCACGATTTCAATCGTGTTCGCTCCGTCCAGAGTGTAGGCCCCGCGCTCCGTCGTGCTCCCATCCTGCGCCCCCGACGGCCGCCCGTTGTGCAGCCAGTTGCAAAACCGTGCACAGTCAAACCAGCTTACGTAGGTCACCGGACGCTTTCCGCTCCCAATCACCGAATACGTATAACTCCCGTCTGCACCGCTACGCTCAATCCCTGCAATGTTCAGGTCGGTCCCCATGCTCGGGTTGTAGAGCGCATAGGTATCCGTCGCCGCCACCGCGTTCAGAAAGGCGCTGTATTGTTCCAGGTTCACCTCATACTTCCCAATCGAGAACTCGTAGGGCACCGCTCCGAAGTTCTGCACCCCTCCGGTATCGCTGTCCCCGTCTTCGGGATCGACGGCATTCCCCACATTCCCCACCGTCACCATCTCGATGAACGGCACCGGCTCCGGTGCAGGACGACGCGCTACCGCCAACTGCCTCTTCAATTTCTTTACCTGACGCTTCAACTTCTTCACCAAACGCGTCAGCGAAGCCTGACTCGCCGCTTCAAGTTCTGGCGTTAGAAACGCAGGACCTGCTGCGCCAAGGAGAAGACTCAGGCACAAAGCCCAGGCAATGAATTTTCGGGTCGGGAACCATTTATTCATGCACTGTATGTATCAATCTATGTTGAGTTCGTAAAGGGGGATTAAGAGTAGGATTAAGAGTAGGATTAAGAGTAGGATTAAGAACAAGAGTAAGATTATGCTTCGCCTATCGACCTGCGACTCTACAACCCGGAATTCGAGATCATCGAGGATAACGACGAGTTTGCTCTCGTCGATAAACCGCCGCATCTCATGGTTCACCCCAACAAGCCGGGGAATCCGCCGACTTTGCTCGATGGCTTGCAGGAATATTTCATTTTTGAAATGTCCTGTGGCGGGCAGATTTCTATCATCACCCGGCTGGATCGGGAGACCAGCGGGCTCGTTCTCGTGGCGAAACACAAGGAGGCCGCGGGGATGTTGGGGAAGGCGATGGAGGCGAAAGAGTTTCGAAAATCGTATCGCGCAGTTGTTCACGGATGGCCCGACAGCGATCAATTCACCGTCGATGAACCTCTTCTTCGAAAAGGCGAAGTCGCCGAGTCTCCGATCTACGTGAAGCAAATGGTCCATCCCGATGGAAAAGCTTCCTGCACAGAGTTTGAGATTGAACAGAGGCTCACCATTCCGACTCCAGAGGGAGATCAGCCATTTTCCCTGATCCGATGCACACCCATCACCGGGAGAATGCATCAGATCCGCGTTCATCTCGCTCTTGCCGGATATCCCATCGTAGGCGACAAGATGTATGGGCCCGATGAAACCTGCTACCTCGACTTCATTGAAACCGGCTGGACCATGGACCTGGAGCGCCGGCTTTTGATGAACCGGCAGGCTCTTCATGCATCGGCTCTCGGTTGGAAGGAGAGAAATTGGCACTGCGGACTTCCTTCGGATATCTTGAATTTCCTTCGAAAAAGTCCCGAATTTATCGGATGCAATCAATAAGGGCCTGTTTTAGTGTCGTGGCCCTCCTAAAAAGGAGGATGATCCTTGAGGAAAAGGATCCACCAGATTGAATCATGAAAATTTCTGTCGAACGTTTACCTGAATGCAAAGCCCGACTGACCGCTGATGTTCCCGCTGATGCGGCGAATAAAGAGCGCAAAGGTATTGTTGCTGCCTATGCGGCCCAGGCCAAGCTCCCCGGATTTCGTCCCGGGAAAATTCCATCTTCTGTCGTCGAGAAAAAGTTCGGCTCGGAAATTGATGGTGAACTGAAAGATCGCCTGGCACGTCAGGCTTACGCCGAAGCTCGCGAAAAGGAGAATCTGGAAATCCTCGGGATCGCCAAAGTGGAAAAAGATGAGTTTGAGGCAGACGGATCCTTCCACATGGAAGTCGAAGTCGTGACTGAGCCCGAAGTGGAGATCAAAAACTACAAAGAGATTCCGGTCGAAGTGGTGAAATCCGAAATCACCGACGAAATGATCGATGGTTTTATTACCAACATGCGGAAGCAAAAGGCTGAGCCAGTCGATTGTGATCGCGCTTCTGCTGCCGGCGACATCGTGGTGGTAAATTACACCGCTTCACTCGACGGCGAGCCGCTTGCCGATAAGCTGGAAGAGGAAGCCGGCCCGCTTGCTTCGGGAGAGGATCACTGGATCGAACTTCCCGAAGATGGCGAAGAGCCACGCGAATTTATTCCCGGTCTCGCAGCCGGCGCGGTGGGCATGGCCCCCGGTGACACCCGCACCATTGAAGCGGAGTTCCCTGAAGATTTCCCAATCGAAGCGATCACCGGAAAAACGGTTTCCTACGAAGTGACTGCCAACACGGTGAAGGAGCGAGAGCTTCCTGCCCTGGATGAAGAGTTCGCTAAAGGCATGGGCCTTGAGTCTGTCGAAGCAATGCGTGAAGCGGTTTCCGCTCAGTATGAGCAGCAGCAGGGCAACATGCGCAACGAGATCATCGATAACCAGATTCTCGGTTACCTCAACGAAGAGGCTACTTTTGAATTGCCTCAGCACATCGTTTTCAACGAAACCCAGCGTCAGGTGAATGAAATGGTCCAGCGCGGCTACCAGCAGGGCGTGGCTCACGAAGAGATCGAAGCCAATCAGGAACAACTGATGGAAAGCGCGGAAACGCAGGCGAAGAACAACGTCAAAACGATGTTCATTCTCGATCAGATTGCCGAGAGCGAAGGGATCCAGGTTACCGAAGAAGAGACGACTCAGCGGATTGTCCAGATGGCGGCGCAACAACAGCGCCCTGTGAAAAAGTTTGCTCGTGAGCTTCGTGACAGCAACAAGTTCGGCGAAGTTCGTCAGGATATCCTGATTTCCAAGACGATTGAATTTCTTCGCGAGAATGCTACCATCACAGAAGTGGATCCTCCTGAAGAGAAAGAAGAAGAGGACAAAGCGTAAGCGATTATAAATCCCCGGGAAATTTCCAGTTTCCCTCCCAAGCACTTTCAACGTAATTACCTGCCATGTTTGAAGAAGTTTCCAAAGAAATGTCACCCCTCCTCCCGCCGCATCTCCAGCAGCGGATAATCAATCCGATGGAAAACGTCAGTGTGATTGAGAAAGAGGGAAATACGATGATCCAGTTCGATCTCATTTCGCGACTGATGAAAGACCGCATCGTCTTCATCGGCGAACAGGTCAGCGATCCTCTCGCAAATTACATCATTGCCCAACTGCTCTATTTGCAGATGCAGGATCCGAATAAGGACATCAACATCTACATCAACAGCCCCGGTGGATCCGTCACCGCCGGTCTCGCGATCTATGACACGATGCAATTCGTCACCTGTGATGTGAACACTTACTGCATGGGGATGGCCGCAAGCATGGGGGCAGTTCTTTTGACTGCCGGCACCAAAGGCAAGCGTTACGCGCTTCCGAACAGCCACATCATGATTCACCAGGTTTCCGGTGGAGCGCAGGGAACTGCATCCGACGTCGAGCGGACCGTGGAGTTCATGTATTCCTTGAAGAAGCGTCTCAACAATATCATTTCCCATCACACCGGAAAAACGGTCGAGGAAGTCGAAGCTGCTTCCGATCGCGACAACTACATGTCCGCTGAAACTGCCGCTGAATTCGGTCTCATCGACAAAGTGCTCACCGGCACGATGGAAAAAGATGAGAAGAAGAAAGATGAAGAGAAGAAGGACGGGGGAGAGTAAAACCGGAAGATTAAAATAGATTTCTGAAAACCCTGCCGGAAACGGTAGGGTTTTTTTGTGGCTTGCCGGAATCTTCGGATTCAAGATTCTGATAGGCCGAAAGGCTTCGATGCCTTCGGCATCATTCGAATGAGATCAGCTCCCATCAGCGGGGAATAGCGGTCTGAGTCTCCAAGCGACTCGTCACTTCAACTCTCCCGCACCTTGACCCACGCGAAAGCTTCGCTCACATTGCGGCGATGAAATTCCTTTTGCCGGTTGCCTTATTTTTCACGTTCGCAATTTTGCCCGCCCACGCCGACTGGCCGGAATTTCGCGGGCCCAATGCCGACGGCACGATTGACTCCACCCTTCCCACGGAATGGAGCGAGGACAAAAACGTCACCTGGCGGAAAGAGATTCACGGACTCGGCTGGTCGACCCCTCTCGTTTCCGAAGGAAAAATCTGGCTGACTACCGCCACCGAAAACGGCAGGGAAATGTCGGTCATTTGTCTGGATGAAAAGAATGGAGACGTCCTTCTCGATCGTGTTTTTATCACAAGCGATAATCCGGAGCCGCTTTCCAATCCTATCAATACCTACGCTTCCTCCACCGGAGTGATCGAAGCGGGCCGGGTCTACATTCATTTCGGTAGCTACGGGACTTTCTGCATGGACACGAAAACCTTCGAGGTTCTCTGGGATCGCCGGGATATTTCCTGCAGTCACTGGCGGGGGGCGGCATCCTCTCTGGTGATGCACGAGGATAAAATCATTGCGACCCTCGAAGGCGCAGACCAGCAGTATTTCATCGCGGTGAACAAAGAAACGGGCGAGACCCTCTGGCGGCGGGATCGTTCCACGAATTTCGATGACGACAAAGACGGCGTCCCCGCCAACAGCGGCGACATGCGCAAGGCCTACAGTACTCCGATTTTTGTCAAAGTCGGAGATGTCACTCAGATGATCAGCAATGGCGCCAAAGCTGCCTGGGGATACGATGTTGCCACCGGTGAGGAAATCTGGAGCGTCCACTACAAGACTCATTCGCCGAGTTCACGCACCGTTTACAGCGAAGAAACCGGCATGGCCTATATCAACACCGGTCTCGGAAAAGCTGAGGTCTGGGCCCTCAAACTGGATCCGGAGGCGAAGGGCGAGATTTCAGAAAGTCACGTCGAGTGGAAGTTGCTCAAGCGCACTCCGAAACGCGCGTCACCGGTCATAGCTAACGGTTTCTTCTTCATGGCTAATGATGGTATCGCCAGCTGTGTCGACCTGAAAACCGGCGAGGTCCTCTGGGCCGAGCGAGCCGGGGGTGATTATTCTTCCTCCCTCTTGTCCGACGGAAAGCATGTTTACTTCTTTGATGAGGAAGGTCTTTGCACTGTCGTGAAGGCGGCAAAAGTATTTGAAAAGGTCAGCGAGAATCATCTCGATGGCGGTTTCATGGCCTCTCCTGCGGTGAGCGGGAAAGCACTGATTCTCCGGACGAAAACGCATTTGTATCGGGTGGAAGGGTGAAGGCCGGCTCGAAAGGAAAGTGGCTCCTGTTCGTCCACGTTTTTGTCCAGCCTCTGTGGAGAATGTTGCCTTGGATAGATCGACGAAATTGTCGCCAAATTCGCTACGATGCAGAGCATTCCCGTTGAATCTGAATCAGAGAGGGCGAATGATGTCGGGAACTTCCATCTTCCTCTTCCAACAAAGAAATGCCACGCTCCACTCTTCTCCACGCCAAACTCTACGGAATTGTAGACCTGGGATATGCTGCGCCGGATGATCTCATTCGCGTCACCTCGGAAATAATCGAAGGCGGCATCGATGTGATCCAACTCCGGGCGAAAGGCCATTCGCCGGAGGAAATTCAGAACTGGGGAGCCAAACTCCTCGAGCTTTGTCGCAGCGGGGGAGTGCCGTTCATCATTAACGACTTTCCCGAAATCGCAGCGGACATCAATGCCGACGGCGTTCACGTAGGTCAGGATGATATGCCGATGGATGAAGTTCGATCTATCGTCGGTGAGGAGATGCTGGTGGGCCGTTCCACCCATAGTGTCGAACAAGCCGCCAAAGCGGCCGCCGATCCCCGGACTGATTGCATCGGATTCGGCCCGCTTTTTTCGACTCCGACCAAGCCGACCTACAAACCAATCGGCACGGATGAAATCGAAGAAGTCCATCGTGCCCATCCCGATCTTCCCATTTTCTGTATTGGAGGGATCAAAAAAGAGAACCTTTCCGATGTTGTAGCGGCCGGGGCAAAACGGGCGGTAATCGTATCTGGCATCTTGCAAGCACCCGACATCGCTGCTTATGTCCGCGAGGCAAAAGCTATCCTGTCCTGATTCTATTCTACCGAATTTTCCATTACTTCAATTCTACACCAAAAATGAGCGTCCTCGTATCCGGTTCCATCGCCCTCGATAATGTAAAAACGCAGAAGGCTGCCAAAGACAATCTCCTGGGCGGTTCTGCTTCCTATGCGGCCATCGCATCCAGCTTTTTCTCTCCGACTGGAATTTGCGGTGTCGTTGGTCACGATTTCCCGGAAGAACATCTGAATTTGCTCAAGTCCCGTGATATTAACCTGGAAGGCATCGAGTTTTCCGCAGGTGAAACCTTTCGCTGGACCGGGGAATACATGGAAGACATGAACGATCGCGAGACTCTCGAAGTCGCTCTCAATGTTCTGGAGTCCTGGCAGCCCGCCGTCTCCGATTGTCAGAAGGAAAGTGTGTCCATTAATCTTCTCGCCAATGCCCACCCTGCGAATCAACACGCCGTGGCGGATCAGGTTGAGGGTAAAGCGTCTTTCAACATCGCCGACACCATGGATCTCTGGATTCAGATTTCGCGTCCGGAGCTGGAAGGTCTTTTGAAAAAAATCGACCTGCTGGTACTGAACGACAGTGAGGCCAAGCTGATGATGGACACCTCGAATCTGATTGCTGCCGGCAAGCAACTTCGCGAGATGGGACCCAAATATGTGATCGTCAAAAAAGGGGAACACGGGGCGATGCTTTTCGGTGACGGTGAATTTTTCACCTGTCCTGCATTCCCGCTCAATGAAGTTTTTGATCCCACTGGAGCAGGCGATTCTTTCATCGGTGGCTTTGCCGGTTACCTCGCTCAGCTTGGGAAATCGGAATTTTCCTTTTCAGATCTCGCATCCGCCATGGCGCGCGGAACGATCGTTGCCAGTTACGCTTGCGAAAGCTTTTCAACCGAAAAACTCCAGGATCTGACTCACGAAGAGTTCAATCAGCGTCTGGAGACCTTTCGCAGCTATTGCTCATTTTCCTGAATTGCCTTGGCTCTACGCTATTAGATCTGGTAAAAGCACAGGACTATGGAGTGGTACTACGCAAACGAATCCGACCAGCAGATCTCTTTTCAGGAGGAAAATTTTCAAAGGCTTGTCAACGAAGGTGCAATTCAGAGCCAAACTCTGGTTTGGAATGAAGGCATGACCGACTGGAAACCGTGCGGTCAGGTAAAGCCGGGATTGTTTGGATCAGTTACGCCGGCCGCCCATTCTCCGGCCGCTGCGAGTCCTGTCGCATCGGCTTCTCAATACACGACAGCAGGCCCCGCTGCCCAAACCGGGGGCGTCCAACAACCCATTGGGCCTGTCACTACAGGAGCTCCGGCAGACGGTCTTGCGATCACTTCACTCGTTTGCGGAATCCTGGGATTTCTTTGTTATCCCCTCGGGTTCGTTCTTGGGCTGGTGGCGGTAATTTGTGGCCACATTTCAAGAAAGAATCTTCTCGCGAAAACCGGATCAAAAGCCAATGGCGGAATGGCACTTGCAGGGATCATTCTCGGCTACATCGCAATTGTGATCGGAACGCTGATGATGGTCTACTTTATCGTGGTCGGGGTCATGGCGGAGAATGGTCAGCTCTGATTTCTTTTCTTCAGACGAGGTGAAAGGAACTCTGTTCAATCCCGTCTGAAGAGCGGTACACTATCCGAACCCTATGAAATCTCTGCTCGCCGCGCTCGCTTTTTTAACTGTTTCATTATCAAGCTCTTTCGCTTTCGACCACACGCCTCTGACGGGAGTTCTCAACACCTACGTCGATGAAAATGGGATGGTGAATTACGAGTCCTTGAAGTCGAACCGGGGAGCTCTTGATGCTTACCTTAAGAAGACAGGCGCCGTCTCTGAAAAGGAGCTGAAGGGGTGGTCAAAGGATGAGCAGTTGGCGTTTTATATCAATGTCTACAACGCGGAGACATTGAAATTCATCATCGATAATTATCCGGTCGACACGATCAAGGATCTTGGAGGATTTCTATCCACTCCCTGGGACAAAAAAGTGGTGACCCTGTTCGGGGAGGAGACCACTCTGAATGCGGTGGAGCACAAGATCATCCGCAAGCAGTTTGACGAACCTCGGATTCACTTTGCTCTGGTTTGCGCGGCGATCAGTTGCCCGCCCCTTCGCAGCGAAGCATATACTGGCGCGAAGCTCGAATCGCAGTTGGATAATCAGGCCCGGGTCTTCATGGCTCAGAATGCCAAGAACCGGATCGAAGGAGACACGCTTTACTTGTCATCGATTTTTGACTGGTATGGTGGCGACTTTGAATCAAAGGAGAAGAGTTTGATTCAGTATGTCGATCCCTACATTGACGGAAGTGCGGTCGGGAAGAAAGTTGAGTTCACCGACTACGACTGGAGCCTGAACAAGCAGTAGGGGGAAATCTTTCGAATAGCCACTCACCGGCACTAAAATAATATAATGAGCGAAGAAACAGCACCCCCGGAAGAGGCAGGAAAGCCTATCGTGAAATGGATTATTTGGGGCCTCGTCGCGATTGGGCTGTTTGTTGGATTCAAATTTCTTCCCATCGATGAATGGTGGAAAGCAGCCACCGGCTGGATCGAATCACTCGGTTACTGGGGGCCGATTGCCTTCATCGCGATTTACGCGATTGCTACGGTGCTATTTATTCCGGGTTCAGCTTTGACCCTTGCCGCCGGCTTGCTTTTCGGGGTTGGGTGGGGAAGCCTCTGGGTGATCATCGCGGCAAATCTCGGAGCGAACCTTGCGTTTATCATCGGACGATATTTGGCCCGGGACGCCGTCTCAAAGAAAATTGACGGCAATGAGAAATTCAAAGCGATTGATGATGCTGTGGGGGATGATGGCTGGAAGATTGTAGGATTGACGCGGCTTTCCCCCGTTTTTCCCTTCACGCTTTTGAACTACGCCTTTGGACTGACAAAAGTATCCTGGTTTCACTACATGATCGCTTCTCTCATCGGGATGATTCCCGGGACAGTGATGTATGTTTACCTCGGATCTCTGGGCAAGCTCGCAGCAGAGTCCGGACAAACCAGTACCCTGAAAATTGTTCTCTACATCGTTGGTGGCCTTGCCACGGTTCTGGTAACAGTCCTTGTTACCAAATCAGCGAAAAAGGCTCTCAATAAAAAGACCGATCTGGAGTCCGTAGAGTGAGAGCCATTTTGCTCACTGCTCACTGCTCACTGCAGTGATAACGGTTAAACCCCTTCTGCCGGAGAAAGCCGATCAAAGTCTGGCCGCTTTCTTTCGCCAACTTCACAGCAAGGCTACTGGGAGCAGAGATTCCGGCGACCACCGGGATCCGCGCAGCGAGCGCTTTCTGCATCAGCTCAAAAGAGACTCTTCCGCTTACGAGTAGAATCACTTTGCTGAGATCCATCTCATGGGTAACTGCGTGGCCGATCACCTTGTCGAGAGCGTTGTGTCTTCCGACATCTTCCCGGAGCAAAAGCATTTCCCCTTGCGCCGAAAAAAGAGCGGAAGCATGGAGGCCTCCCGTCTTGTCGAAAGTTTCCCGAGCGGCCCGCAATTTTCCGGGAAGCGATAGAATAATCTCCGGCTCCACCTTGAGGCTTCTCTCAAGAGGTGGAAAATTCTGAAAGACGGATTCAATGGTCGCTTTCCCGCAAACACCACAGCTGCTGGATGTGAAGACATGACGCGTCAAGGCATCGAAATCCGGTTCGATCGCGAGGCGGACATCCAGCGTGTTTCCAACGCCTTCCGGATCGACATCGGGACAATGAGCAATTTCCTGAATCTCGTCGCCGCCAGTGATGATCCTTTCTGTGAAAAGAAAACCGGCCACCAGTTCGTCATCGTGTCCCGGGGTCCGCATCATTACGGAGACGCTCTTTCCATTCACCCGAACTTCGAGCGGTTCCTCTGCGGCAACCCGGTCGGTGACTGCTGAATCGAAACCGGAATCTACACGGTAACGATCGAGGAGGGTTGCCTCATCGAATTGACCCTGCTGTATCGAATCAAGGTCGGCGGGACTATTGACGTTGGAAAAGTTTCCAAGCTCGGATTCCTCGACCGGGAAGGTTTTCACAAGGCCCGCTTCAACTGCGGTCCGGACCAAGGACTGAAGTTTTAAGTTCTCTTCCGAAATCGCCGTTTCAATGAGCTCAAGCATTTCCCTGCGCGGATAAAGAGCGACGAGGGGTTCGGTATGCCGTCCCGTTTCAGGAACACTTCCTGAGTTTTTCTCCAAAAGTTGTCGAAGAAAAGAAACCTCCATCAAGGGGAGATCAACGGCCAGTGTGAGGACGAACTTCGCCGAGCTGGCTTTGAAAATGGATTGCAGGGCTCCGATCGGGCCGAGGCCGGGTTGGCAGTCCACCACTCGCTCGACGCCCTCGAGAACTGCAGGGAAATCCTGGTCCGCGTTGGTGGAGAGGAAAATTTTCCCGGGATTTAGCTGCGCCAGTTTTCGCAACTGGTGCACGTAAAGCGGCTGCCCCTTCCAATCGAGGAAAGCTTTGTCCTCGCCGAAGCGGGAGGACTTGCCGCCGGCGATGAGAGCGGCATCGAAAGTTGGGGGATCTTCACTCACTCTTTTTCTCTTTCTCCAAAAGTGGACGAACTTTTTTGGACGCTGGATTTTTTGCTGAGTCCCAGACATCCCCGGTCCATTTTTCGAGAATGAATTTGTTCTTCATGGAGGTCGCTTACGATAGGGGATCAAACACAGGTCTGGTCCCGATTACCCGCAGATCACGGATTGAAGGAGAGTGATGCTAGGGAACTCTGTTTTGGGTTCCTTCTAGATCATTCACCGCTTTGTTGGAAACTCGGATGATGTATTTGTTAGGCTGATCTTTTAGAGCGCCTTTGAGAGCTGGTAACTCAGGTCGTGCGGTCTCATCCAGGTAATCGAGGGCGATGGATGCCTGAAGGCGGGCCCACTGATGTTCACCGGAAAGTTCTCTGCCGAGAAGAGGCAGCGCTTCTGTGGTCTTACCCATTCGACAGAGGGCTCTTGCCGAGGCGATCCGGACGGCTGGAGATTCGTCGTCGAGCTTTCTACCGAGTGCTGCGATAATTCGTATGTCTGTCGATGCTTCTCCGGCAAAGTTTCCAAGTCCCGTCGCGCCCCAGTATCGAACGGCCGCGTCATCGTGGCTGAGTGCAGTTAGCAAATCAGGAAAGGCGGTAGGGCCGGAGGAGGCTTTGGTTGCAACATCGGTGAGCTCCCCGATGAATTTGCTCTGGTCATTCTCCCCGTGAAGTATCGCATAGGCGGAACCGGCTTTCGGTTCGCGGACTTCGATCTCGGATTCAGGCAGGAGGCCGATGTCGCCGATATCGAGTTGCCAGTCAGTGAGGGCCTTTTGAAGCTCCGCGAATTTTTCCGCATGAGCGGGATCTTCCGCAAGATTGTTAATTTCGTGAGGATCGTTTTCGAGGTCGTAAAGTTCGTGAACCGGTTTTCGCTCTGCTGAAAACATGGCGACAGCGGGACTCATTTTTCCGGACTGCTCAGCTTCACGAATCTCTTTCATGGTCGCGCCTTTTTCCGGAGTATTCATATACTGGTAGTAAGGCTTTAGCGGCTCGAAATTTCGAATGTAGCGGAAACGCTTGTCTCGAACCGCGCGGATGATGTCGTAGCGTTCGTCCATGCGGTCACGGGCTCCGTAGATGTAGCTGCGAGGACTGTTGAGATCATTGCCGAGAAAGGCGCGACCGTGGACAAAATCGGGGACGGGTAATCCGGCGAGATTCAGAACAGTGGGGCCGAAGTCGGTTGAGTTGACCAGTTGATCATCAATCGTTCCCGGTTTCCCCTGTCCGCCATTTCGGAATTTCTCAGGAATTCTTGCGATGAAGGGAACCCGGGTTCCTGAATCGTAGAGCCAGCGTTTTGCCCTGGGTAGACCGACTCCGTGGTCGGACCAGTACATGATGATCGTATTTTCGTATTCACCGGCTTCTTTCAGTTCGGTGATGAGATCTCCCGCCCATTGATCCATCGCAGTGATGAGCTCGTAATTCCGTTTCCAGTCTTCCCGGACCACAGGGGTATCCGGATAATATGGAGGAAGGTTTTTAAAAGCGTTCGGGTCCTGGCGCTGGTCGTCGCTCAGATTTTCGGTGACCTTCTTATACTTATCCTCACTGGCGATTCCGCTTTCGTGGCATCCTGTGAAATTGTAGACCGCAAAAAAGGGCTGACCGTCTTTTTTGCCCTTCCAGTGAGCCTTTGAGCCGCTGCTGCTCCAGATTTCTTTCGACGAAGGCTTTTTGAACTGATAGTCCGTCTTTGAATTGTTGGTGCAGTAGTATCCTGCTTCGCGAAGGTAGGTGGGGAAAGGCTTCAGCCAGTCGGGGAGCTTTGCGTTGCATCGCATGTGATGCGTCCCGATCGCATTTTGATACATCCCCGTGATGATTGTTGACCGACATGGCGCGCAGACTCCGGCGGCGGTGTAGACATTGGTGAAGCGAACCCCTTCGGTAGCAAGTTGATCCAGATTCGGAGTGATCGCATAAGGATCATCGAAACATCCGATGTGGGCGCTGATATCTTCGGCGGACAACCAGAGGATATTGGGACGGTCAGCAGAGAATCCGGCAGTGGCGAGTATTGCAAACGAGAGGCACAGGAAAAATGGTATCCGCATGCCCCGATTTTCGCATCGGGTTGGTCAACCGGCAAGCCCTTTGGAGGACCTGATCTCAGACTACGCTTCGGAAAGCCCGAATGCTTCGTGGGCTGCTTTCGCGGCTGCGTCGATCTGGTCTTCGCTCACGGTGACTGTGATCTTGATTTCGGAGGTCGAAATCATCTCAATATTCACTCCGGCTTTGGAAAGGGCGGCAAACATCTCGGCAGCAACTCCGGAATGCGAACGCATTCCGATACCAACCACGCTGAGTTTGGCAATTCCGTCAGTGGCTTCCATCGTCGCGTTTTCACCGAGCTCCGGAAGAATCGGTTTCAAGGCAGCTTCCGCTTTGACGACATCGTCTTTGTGAACAGTGAACGAAATATCCGTGATCCCCGTTTTGGAAACATTCTGGACGATCATGTCGACGAGAAGGTTTGTTTCGGCGACTGCACCAAAAATTTTACCGGCGGTTCCGGGGTGATCCTCGACTCCGGTGATCGTTACTTTGGCCTGGTCCCGTTCGAGGCTGACTCCGCGGATGACGACTGATTCCATGCTCATAGTTTCTTCCTTTACGAGGGTTCCGGGGTTGTTGTTCAAGCTACTGCGAACTTCAAAAGGGACTCCAAATTTTTTGGCAAATTCCACCGATCGGGACTGCATTACTTTTGTTCCCGAACTCGCCATTTCCAGCAACTCATCGTAACTGATTTCGTCGAGTTTCTTTGCCTCGGGAACGACACGTGGATCGCAGGTGTAAACTCCATCGACGTCGGTGAGAATCTGGCAGAGATCCGCGTCGATCGCCGCTGCCATAGCGATCGCAGTGAGGTCGGACCCGCCGCGACCCAGAGTTGTGATCTTTCCGTCGGGAGTTTTTCCCTGGAAGCCGGCGAGTATCACAATGTTCCCGTCATCGAGAAGTTCATGAACGCCGGCCGGGGAGATATTCGAGATTCGGGCTTTGGTGTGAAATCCATCGGTCTCGATTCCCGCCTGGGCACCGGTAAGAGAAACGGCTTTGCTTCCCATCGCATTCAGGGCCATTGCCGTAAGCGCAATGGTGGTTTGTTCACCGGTCGCCAGCAACACATCCATCTCACGCTCGGTCGCTTGGCCCTCGCCGGTGACCGCGTCAGCGAGACCAATGAGATTATTGGTGACACCCGCCATTGCGGAAACAACCGCTACCACCTGATTCCCAGCTTGTTGGGTTTCAAGGATGCGTTTTGCAACGTTGCGGATTCTTTCGGGTGTTCCGACCGAAGTGCCGCCGTATTTCTGGACGATGAGACTCAAGGTGCCTGTTCGCTTTTCGTGTGTTCGTGAGACTTATGCCTCAGGAACGCGAATTGTCTACTCTCGGTTTGGAGCAAATTTACGCGGAGTTTTTTTCAATAAACTCACGCACCGCCTTGGGCGTAGCGTCGACCGCGTAGGTTTTCTGCCGCTTTTTCTTGAGCGCATCGAGTTCATCCGCTGTTGGCGTTTCGCCGATCGCCTTTTTGATGACGTCCGGGAATTTTGCGGGATGAGCAGTTGCGAGGACGATATTGGTTTTGTCCTCCGGAAGATCCTGAAATCCGCAGGCGGTGTGAGGATCGACCACATAACCGTAGTCTTCCTTCACCCGTTTGATATTCGCGATGATGTCTTCGTCTGTGCTGTGGGTGACGGCAAAGTTGCTGGCGTTGAAATTCGGAATCTTGACCGATCCGTCTTTCTTGAGTTTCTCCATCGATTTCGCTGTTTTCCCGGCATCCTTCTCGTTGTGGTAATAAAGGAAGCGCTCGAAATTCGAAGCGACCTGAATATCCATCGAGGGAGCGTGGCTCGGTGAAACGGTGTCAGGCTCGTAAGTTCCCGTATTGAAAAGGCGATAGAGGATGTCGTTTTTATTCGTCGCCACCGTGAATTGATCCACGGGAAGGCCCATCTGGTGAATCATCCATCCGGCGAAAATGTTTCCGAAATTTCCGGTCGGGACGACGAAGTTGATGTTGTCCCGATTCTCCTGCGGCAATTGCATGTAAGCGTGGACGTAATAGATCGCCTGGGCGAGAACGCGGACAATGTTGATCGAATTGACCGCTGAAAGTTTGGCCTTTTCTTTGAACTCCAGGTCGCTCATCAATTCCTTCACGATCGCCTGGGCGTCATCAAAGGTCCCTTCGATGGGAATGGGGAAGATATTTTTTGCCCCGGTGCAAGTCATCTGGCGTTCCTGCAGGTTTGAAATTTTTCCTTTGGGATAAAGAATGAAAACGTTCACTCCTTCTTTGCCCATGAGGCCATGGATGGCTGCAGAACCGGTGTCTCCGGAGGTTGCCCCGAGAACATTGATGGATTCGCCGGTGCGGGCGATTTGTTCCTCAAAGAGATTCCCCACCAACTGAAGGCCAAAATCTTTAAAAGCCAGGGTTGGTCCGTGAAAGAGCTCCAGAACGAAGAGGTTCTGCGACAACTGCTGGAGAGGCGCACTTATGCTGTCACTGAATTCCCCGTAACTCCGGTCCACCAGATCGATGAGATCATCCGTGTCGTGGTCGTCGTCAAAGAGTCGCAGAATGTCCCAGGCAAGAGCAGGATAGGGCAGAGCCTCATCAACGAGGAGGTCACTGGGGAGCAGTGGCAGGTTCTTCGGCACGTAGAGTCCACCATCAGGTGCTAGACCGTTGGCAAATGCTTCGGAAAAGCTGACTGGATCCCCGCCGCCGCGAGTGGATACAAAATTCATATAACAAAGGTAGGGCTATTTCGCCCGATGAGAAAAAGAAAGTTCGGTGACTTGAAAAAAATGTCAGCCAATATTTTCCACCCGCATGACGATGGCGTCACCACGAATGCAGTCGAGGTCGTTGATTTTCCCAATGGCTTCCTGGACGATCCCGAAGGCTGCGAAGTGGAGCATCAATACAATCGGAGCGGTTTCTTCGTCATGATCTTCGGGCTGGATCACCGATAGAATTCCGATTCCGTGCTCACCCAGAATGGTTGCAATGCGGGCGAGGACTCCGGGACGGTCTTCTGCAGTGACACGAAGGTAGTATTTGGAAATGCTCTCGCTCTGAGGCTGAGTTTGACCGTAAAGGCCGTGAGTTACAAAGCAGGACCGATCGCTGCGGCGCGAGCGGGTGGCGGCATCGACGATGTCTCCAATGACTGAGCTGGAAGTGGGATCCTGTCCGGCGCCGGAACCATAGAAGAGGGTTTCCCCGACGATGTCGCCTTTCACCATGATCGCGTTGAACACACCTTTCACGGACGAAAGAATGTGATCCGCGGAAATAAGAGAGGGCTGGACCCGCACTTCAATGGCGTCGTTCTCGCTGTGAAGCTGGATAATGGCGAGCAGCTTGATGGTGTAGCCCAGTTTTCTCGCGAATTCGATATCCTCACTGCAGACCTTTTCGATTCCCTCGACATGGATTTCCTCACAGGGAACCCAACATCCGTAACTGAGTGAGGCCAGGATAATGGCTTTGTGTGCCGCGTCCCATCCATTCACGTCCAGAGTTGGATCAGATTCCGCATAGCCGAGCTGCTGCGCTTCTCCGAGAGCTTCCTTGTAATCGAGGCCCGCTTCGGTCATCCGGGTGAGGATGTAGTTGCAGGTGCCGTTGATAATACCGATCACCGACTGGATATGATTCCCCACCAGGGACTCCTGCACGGTCTTAATGATGGGGATTCCGCCGGCGACTGCGGCTTCGTAGTAAATAGGGCTCTCGTTTTTCTCGGCGATCGCGAAGAGCTCTTTACCGTGTTCTGCGAGAAGGGCTTTATTTCCGGTGACGACGGCTTTGCCTTTTTCGAGCGCATCCTTCACCAATTGAAAAGCGCGATCCGTTCCGCCGATCAACTCCACGATCAGATCGATTTCATCGTCGTTGATCAAGTCGTCGAGATCGGTGGATACAATATCAGCAGGGAGCTCCACCTCCCGTGCTTTGGACATGTCGCGAACAACGATTTTTGTAATCTCAAGGTCCTTACCCGTTCGCCCACGGAGAATGGCGCGGTTTTTCGCGAGGTTTTTGTAAACCCCGGCACCCACGTTGCCGAATCCGGCGAGACCGATTTTTAAAGGAGCTGATGACATTCCTGCAAAAAAGACGGTGCGGGCAGGACTGCAAACAGATTCTTTGAGGATTTTGTGATTAATACTTCATCAAAAAAACCGGGCGTCGCCTGCGGGCGTTCAGGGGGATGGAGATTTTATGGAGGATTTTCAAGAATTTGCGGTGGCGCTGAACGGTCTAAGCAGTGCGGCGGAGGAAGCCTTTTCCCTATTCCGGATGCCGGGAGACGGGACTGTCAGGTTTGCCTGGATTGACAGAAAGTAACGTATCCGGCGGTGGCAGATGATTTTGCGCATTTCAGGGCCTGTCTCTTATACACATCTCCGAGCCCACGAGACCGAGGCTGATCTC
>CAJXQE010000117.1 GCA_913058215.1 uncultured Verrucomicrobiales bacterium | reverse complement strand
GAGATCAGCCTCGGTCTCGTGGGCTCGGAGATGTGTATAAGAGACAGACAGTGTATTGGCTGGAAACACGCAGGAGAGGTGGATGTGTTTGAGGCGATTGCAAAAGTGAAAGAGGATTACCCCATTGATGGAGAGAAAGTTGCGCTGGCCGGGTTCTCCATGGGCGGAGCAGGTGCCTGGCACATTGGAGCACACTACCGGGATCAGTTCTGTGCGATCCATGCCGGGGCCGGATTTGCCGAGACGAAAGAATACAACAAGCTCAAACCGGAAGACTTCCCTCCAGCCTACGAGCAGACCCTGTGGCAGGTCTACGATGCGCCGAACTACCTCCAAAACTTCCTCAACGGTCCTCTTCTCGCGTACTCCGGTGAAGTGGACAAACAGAAGCAGGCCGCGGACCTGATGGAGTCTGCCTTTTCGGAAATCGATTACAAAATGCGCCATGTGATCGGTGCGGAAATGGGACACAAATACCGCAAAGAGGCGGTGGCGGAAATCTGGACCTGGCTGAAGGAATCCTGGGCTGCCGGAAATTCGAAGGATCCGAAGAATGTGAAGCTGGAAACGCGAAGCTTGCGTTATCCGAAGCATCACTGGCTGAAACTTACCGGGCTCGAAAAGCACTGGCAGCCAACGACGGCTTTCGCGGATTGGAATGCTGACGAGAAAGCGTTTACGATCCAATCAGAGAATGTTTCCAGCTTCGAAATTACAGGGATTCCCGGAGCCGATCTCGATGGATATTCTGTTTCCGTTAATGGCGAAAAGATCAGCGGAGACTCAAGCGGATTTCCGATATCATCCCTGGCCTTGAGAAAGAGCGAAGGAAAATGGGGTTGGGGTGAATCGGGTGGTACTCGAAAGATTCCCGGTCTTCAGGGTCCGATCGACGATGCTTTTATGAGTCGGTTCGTGATCGTTCCTCCGGATGAGGCGCCTGCTCACCCGTTGGTAGCAAGGTGGGTTGATTTTGAACTCGATCATTTCCGCAATCGCTGGCGTGAACTGATGCGTGGAGATGCGATTGAAGAAAATTCAGGCGATCTGGATTCGGGTGATATGGAAGATGCGAATCTCATTCTCTGGGGTGATCCGTGGTCGAATCGCATGATTGAAGAGATCGTGGAAAACCTGCCTATCAAGTGGACAAAGGAATCCTTCACTTTCCGCGGCAAAACCTATGACTGCAAAAATCACGTGCCGGCATTCATTTTCCCCAATCCGGTCAATCCGAAACGCTACGTGGTGATCAACAGTGGACTCACTTTTCGCGAAGCACACGATCGGACGAATTCCCTGCAGAACCCGAAACTCCCCGACTGGGCCGTGATCAATTTGGATCAGGATCCGGATGGCGAGGCGCCGGGAAAAGTGGTTGCTGCCGACTTTTTTGACGAAGCCTGGGAGTAGCCGGAGCCTTGGTAAAAAGCCGTTAGGGTTTCAGGTGACTCATCCGGAGGTCTTCTACTTATGAATTCCAAAACCAAAGTATTGACCTTCCTCCATTTTCCCAAAAATGCCGGGACTTCGATCATTTACATCCTGCGGCGTTCCTTTCCTCTCGGTCATGTTGATGTGGATCCCATGGATGGGCATAAGGCAGCAATTCGGGCGAAGGATCTTGAGTTGGCTCGGAGGATCTATGGGAAGCGATTGAAAAGTATGGCCGGTCACGGATTGCGGATGGACACCGATTTTGCCGCCGCCGGAATCGAGCCGGACCTATTTTTATTGCTACGGAATCCTGTGAGCCGATGCATTTCCTGGTACCAATATCGAATTCAAAGAAGGAACCGGGAAAAGAGAGATCCGCACGAAGCATTCTCGCGTAAAGGGGCTTCCAATTTCCAGACCAGGAGAATAGCCGGGGAAGATAATTTGCAGAAAGCGATCGACTTGATTGAAGAAAGAGTCCGGTTCGTAGGACTCGTTGAGCGCTTCGATGAATCGCTCATAGGGATGCGGGAGGAGTTTTCTGAGTACGATCTCAAGATTGACTATCGTCGACAGAATTCCGCAAGGGACAATACCCTCAAAGAAGAAATTAAGGCTAATGAGTCCCTCATGGAACTACTCCATGAGAAGAACCAATTGGATCTGGACCTCTGCGCTTACGTCGAAAAGCGTTTTTTTTCCTCCCCGGAAGAACAAGATGAAGGCCAGCCGGGCCCTAAGGATCCGGGCTTGTCGAGTGGTGTTGTCGCGAATCGAATGTTCCGCAATCTTGTTTACAAGTCGGCCGTAAAAAAAGCGAAGCAGAAAGAGACCTGAAGTCGCCGGTTTCAAGCATCACTTCCTCACAGCGAGTGGGGCGAATCTTGAGATTGCATTGGTTTGGAATCTGGCGGAGATGATAGTCCGATGGACGACTATCTAATAAACCACATTGGCCACGACTATGCGGCCTTGATGAAAAGGTGGCGTTCAGTTGTGGAGCGTAGCGGACTGATAATGGATGGCCTTTATGGTGTCGGTGACGAGGAGGTCTTTGTGATTCGGAATCAGGCTGCCGTCGATGGCGCTGAGAATGGGAATTACTTCAGCGCCGGAGTTCATGGCGATGAGTGCGCTCCGGTGAGCGCCTTGCTGGAATGGGCGGAGACTCATCCCGAAAGTTTACAGCAGCAAGCATTCACAATTTTTCCCTGCATGAATCCTGTCGGGCTGCTGGAGAATCATCGTGTCGATGGCGACGGCATTGATTTGAACCGGAATTTTCAGAATCTCGAAATTCCACTGATCAAAGCGTGGCAGGAATTCCTGAAAGATTCCCGCTTCTCGATCGCAGTGAATCTGCACGAAGACTACGACGCGCACGGAATCTACATCTACGAACTCTCTGAGAAAACCAAGCCGGCTGATCGTCTTTTATCGGCCTGTCAGGATGTGATTCCGCGGGAAATGAAGTCAGAAGTCGACGGTAACCCCTTTGTAAACGGAATCATGACCCATGATGGGGATCTCCACGAAATTGTGAAAGAAGATCTCGCTGGCGGTTATCCCGAGGCTATTTATCTCGCCCTTCACCATACTGACTGTGCTCTCACCTTTGAGACACCCAGCGAATTCAGCCTCACCGACCGCGTCACTGCACACCGACGCTTTCTCGAAGAGGTGGTTGCGATGCAAGAGGCTTGAATCGACCAGTCAACCCTGTTGCATCAGTATTCAGAAGCTAGGCTCTACTCCTTCTTCTCTTTTTCTTTCTCTTCCTCCACCTTTTCAGCGGGCTTCACAATGACGGTGACCTGTGCGTCCTCTTTGAGAAACTCGGCAGCGAGTGCGTTGACCTCTTCGACGGTGATGTCTTTGTAGTCATCGACAAAAGTCCGTGACCACTCAATTCGCTGAGGGTATTCCTGACTGGATTCGAGAACACTTCCGAGCCAGTAACGGTTTGTCCGGCGCATTTCCTCGATCTGGACGACTTGCGGTTTTTTCGCGCGATCCAGTTCGTCTTCGGTAATGGCTTCCCCGGTGGAAAGCTCTTTGGCGATATCAGAAACCACCGCACCAACTGACTCGGCCTGGGCCGGATCAACTGTAACAGAGGCAAAAAGATAACCGTAGTCTTTCCAAGTATCGCTGGGAATATTATGAGCGAAAGGACTGTAGGCATCGCCCAGTTCTTCGCGGATCCGAATGCGGAGGCGGTCATCGATGATCGCTCCCAACATTCCGAGGCGGCGGCTCTTTTTGATGTCGTAAATATCCACGGTCGGCCAATGGACAACGGTCATCGCTTTCGGAATCTCAGAATCGAATTCAAAGGTCCGCTGAGCTTTCGCAGGGAACTTCACGAGTCGCTCCTTGGTGTAAGGCGGTTTCTTCAAATCCCGCTCTGGAAGATTTCCGAGAGTGCGGCCGAGTTCTTCGATCATTTTTTCTTTATCGAAATCCCCAACGATCGTGACTTCCATGTAGCCCTTGGCCAGTTCGTTAGCGAGCCAGGCCTTGGCGTCTTCCATGGTGAATGCATCCACTTTCGCGCGATCAGGATAACCGAAACGGGGATCGTCGGAATGGAGGAAGCGGGCGACTTTGTCCTGAGCATACCCTCCGGGAGTCCGCTCAAGCTGTTGGTAAACATAATCGAGGGCACGCTTGAATTCGGTGGCGGCTTCTTTGCGGTAGCCGGGGTTGGTGATGTAGGCCCGCATCAGTTCCAGCTGGGGCGTGAGGTCTTCGGAATTGGTGGTCCCGCCAATGACAAAGGCGTCATCTGCAACACTGAAGCCAACGCCGACGGATTGTCCCGCGAAGAGTTGTTTCAGTTCGTCGTCGTTGTGAGCTTCGAGTCCGGCACCGCTGAAGGTGCTGGAAGTGAAGAAAGACAAGCCGGCTTTATCTTTCGGTTCGGTCAGGAGACCACCGCCGATTCTGGCCTGAATATGAATTTTCTCGTCCTCGAAATCGGTCACTTTGAGATTTACCCGAACGTTGTTTTCAAAACGGAGTTGGGTGACTTCCAGATCTTCGATTTCATCACGCTTCGCAACTTTTCCCGCATCGGGAAGTTCGCTGTAGGCGAAGGCATCGAGTTCCTTCTCTTCGGGTGCCGCCACTTCGACTTTTACGCTCGCTTCGTAAACTTTCGTGATCGCTGCGTCAGGATTTTCAATCACTGCATTTCCGGAAACGAGAGCGAGGCGCTCGTCAGCATCGTTCCAGAGTTGGCCGAATAGCTCGCGGCACTGTTCGGTGGTAACGGTTTTCAATTCCGCGTCGACGCGTGGCAGGTCTTCTTTCGGGTTGGTGAAGACACGACGGGATCCGAGACGGCTGACGATCGAATCAGCAAGCGATCTCGATTTGCGGGTCGACATTTGTTTGGCCGCTTCTTCGTAGCTGTTGAGAATGTTGGCCTTCACTTCGGAGAGCTCTGCATCGGTGAATCCGTGCTGAATGGCGCGACGCAATTCCTGTTCGATGAGAGCCATGGCCTTGTCCCAGTTTTCAGGTTTGCAGTCGGCATCGATTGAGCCGTAGAGGGCAAAATTAAGATCAAAGAAGTCACCGGAGTGAGTGTTGGCGCTGCTGATGGGGGCGTCTTCGCGCTTGGCGATACGTTCGAGACGACGGCGCAGCATCTGGCTGGCGAGCATCAGTCGAAGATCGTGAGCACGACGCTCTGCGTTGTCAGGAGGATCAACACGAGTCTTCAGAGTTTCGATAGAAACAGAAGCTTCGCCTGCTTCCTCCTCGTAGTGATAGTTGGTGGCAAAATCGCGCTTGGAGAGTTTTCCCATATTCGGCTCGGGTCTCTTTTCTCTCCAGGGAAGGTCTTTGAAGTGCTTATCGATCATTTTCTCGATATTGGCGACTTCGATATCACCAACGATGATGAGAACCATCCGGTTGGGAGTGTACCAGTTTTCGTAGAATTCGACGAAACGCTCGCGGGGGGCTTTCTTGATGACTTCTTCTGTCCCGATCGGCATCCGGTTGCTGATGAGGGAATCAGGAAAGGCAAATTTCATCTGATCAACAAAGGTCCTCCAACTGACGGAATCCCGATTGCGTTTTTCGCTGAGGATAATGCCCCGCTCGTTCTCGATTTCGTCAGGAAGAAGTTTCATCCCGTCCGCATAATCACGAAGAAGTGTGAATCCTTCGTCGAGGGTTTCCTCCTTGGTGTTGGGCATTTCCAACTTGTAGACAGTTTCGTGGAAGGAGGTGTGAGCGTTGGTGTGATTTCCGAAGCCCATTCCGAGGCGCTGGAAATATTCGACCATTTCTCCCGGAGGGAAATTGGTGGTGCCATTGAACGCCATGTGCTCGAGAAAGTGGGCGAGTCCCTGTTGATTGTCTGCTTCCATCACGGAGCCGGCATCGACATAGAGGCGCATGCTGACGCGATTGGGTGGCTCGGCGTTAGGCAAAATGGCGAAGCGCATTCCGTTGTCGAGAAGTCCCCAGGTGACGGCTCCGTCGGTTTTGATATCACTGTCCTCGTGGGCGAGAGGAACAGGATTGAGTTTTTTTGCATCCTGAGCTGTGACAAACGGCATTGTCAGGCTGATGGCGAATAGGATCGCAAGTCTGGTAAGGCAGGGCTTGGTGTTCATTGTAAGGGTAAAGCGGTTGAGACGGGAAAATGTGTCTACTATTTCAGAAAACGAAGAAATTCACAGTGCGGAATCAGGCAATTAGACGGGGCTTGGGTTTTGACGATTGTAGCGAACGCACTCTTCATAGGTGACGCCGGATCCACCAAAAATGTCGAGGGCGCTGCCAATGGTCAAGTCAAGGCGGCCGCCGCTGAGTTCCTGGACCAGTTCGAGGTCGGAAAGATCACGCGCACCACCGGCATAGGTAATGGGGATTTTTCCCCAATCTCCAAGAAAACTCACCAGTTCGGAGTCAATTCCTCCACATTTCCCTTCGACGTCGGCGGCATGAATGAGGAATTCAGCACAACTGTCGGATAATTGTTCCAGTGTTTCGGCAGTCACCTCCACGTCGGTCAAGGTTTGCCAGCGGTTCATGGCTACTGTCCATCCGTTTGCAGTGCGACGGCAACTGAGATCGATGACGAGGCGTTCTGCCCCGACAGCAGCAACCAGCCGGTCCAGTTGATCCAGCAGAAATTTTCCATCGGGATCGAAAAGGGAAGAGGTGACGATAACGTGAGAGGCTCCGGCTTCCAGCCACTCCGAAGCGTTTTCAGCTGAAATGCCGCCACCAATTTGGAGTCCATTTGGATATCCGGCGAGAGCTTCTCTGGCTGCTTCTGTATTTCCGGGGCCGAGTTGAATGACGTGGCCGCCGGTCAATTGATCCGATGCGTATTTCCCGGCAAACCATCCGGGGGACTGATCGCTGACAAAATTCGTTTGAAGGGACTCGTTCGAAGAGTCCAGGGTGCCTCCGACAATCTGCTTTACGGCACCTTCGTGAAGGTCGATGCAGGGGCGGAATTTGGATCGGTTCGACATCAGGAATTGCGGGGGCAAAGTTTACGCCACCACGGAATTTATGCCACGCAAAAGAAGTCATCTCCTTCGATGAATCCGGATGCAGTCGCCAAATCCCGAATTTTCTGTCTCGCACCCGGAAGGCCCACTGCGGCAATGGCAGTGCCCTTTCCCTGAAAATGGTCCATTCCCGCTGAATCCAGAACAGGGATGCCTCTGAGCTTGTTCCCGATCTGACGTTGGTTCACTTCGTAAAAGCAATGGATCTGGATATCCCGCTCTTCGAGCAAAAGGGCGAATTGTTTTCCGATAGGTCCCGCTCCGCAGATGGCAACGCCCTTTTCCTGAACCATCGCCATACGAGCCAGGTAAAAAGCTTTTGAGCGCTGGAATTGATCGAGGCTGTAGCGGGCTATGGTTCGGGTGGATCGGTTTTCTCCGTCAAACCAATTAAGGAGAACTTCGTCTACTTTTCCCAGTGTTTCTTCCGCTTCCAGGAGTCGTAACCAGAGGTCGTAATCTTCAGCCCACTCCGGATCGGCATAGCCACCGTGTTTTTCCAGAATGGAGCGCCGTATCATCGAGCTTGGGTTCGGCATCGGGCTGTCGACAAACCTTTCCGCGGCGATTTGCTCAGGCTCGACCACTGAGTTTACCCACTTTTCGTAGCGGGCGTATCCATCATCGGGTGGAAGAGGGGACCCGTCGGCTGCCCGTTTCAGAATGCTTACTCCGGTTGCGCAGGCGGCAATATCCGGGTTTTTCAAAAGGAACTCCCGCTGCTTTTCCAATCGCGCCGGATGCGCGACATCATCTGCGTCCATCCGTGCAATCAAACAAGCGTGAGACTTTTCCCAGGCAAAGTTGGCAGCTTCAACAAAAGTGCCGCGATGTTGGAGAACCTCGATCCGGGGATCACTCGACGCAAATTCGAGCATGATTCGATGAGTTTCATCATCGGAATCGTGATCGACGAGTAGAATTTGAAAATCACTCAGGGTCTGGCCCTGAATGCTTTCAATGGCTGCTTCCAGAGTGGAAGCAGCATTTCTGGCCGGAATTACGACGGCAATACTGCTGTCGATTTCCGGCATCAATGAGCTTTAGAAGAAAAAGATCAGCCTTCGCCGCCTTCGCCTTCAGCAGCAGGAGCATCAGCACCTTCTTCGCCTTCAGCAGCTTCACCTTCAGCACCTTCACCTTCAGTGGTCACTTCTTCGATGACACGCGCCTTGTTGATGACTGCTACAAGAACGTCTTCGCCCATGTGGGAAGAAACGCCTTCGGGAAATTGCAATGCGCCAACCTTGAGGGGATCACCAATTTCCATTGCCTCGATATCGTGAGCGATTCGCTCAGGCAAGTCTGCTGGGCGACAATGAACCTCGATGGAGTGGATGAGCTGCTCAAGAATTCCGCCAGCCTTAGATCCGGCGGCTTCCCCGCGAAGCGTAATCGGAATGACCGCGTGAATTGTTTCGTCTTCGTTGACGGCACGGAAATCGACGTGAATGAGATTTCCGGTCATTGGGTCGCGTTGAATGTCCTGAACAATCGCAAGTTTTGACTTTTCATCAGCTCCGTCGATTTCAAGATTAACGATAAAGTTCGCACTACTTTGTGCCTTAGCGATGTCGAAGAACTTCTTGGAGTCCATCTGAATCATGTATTCGCGCTGACTTGAGCCGTAGACCACAGCGGGAACGATCCCTTCGCGACGGAGGCGTTTTGATGCGGTCGTACCTTTTACGTCCCGTTTTTCGGCTTGAAGAATCTGTTGGGTGCCCATTTTTCGTGAGTGTTTTCGTTTAAAATCGCAATACGCCGAATCTCTTCGGCGAAAGGCGCGAAGACTACGCTATCGCTCAGGATATGTCAAAAAGAGATGTGACCGACTCTCCTTGATGGATTCTGCGAATTCCTTCGCCCATTAATCCTGCAATACTGACCACGGAAACTTTCGAACCGGTGGCGTAAGGCGTGGAGTTTGTGGAAATCAGTTCCTCGATGTCGGATTCCGCGATACGGCGGCGTCCCTGATCATTGAGAACGGCGTGCGAAACTCCGGCGAGAATACGTTTTGCGCCGTGTTCCTGCAGCAACTTAGCCGCAGAAGTGAGGGTTCCGGCAGTTTCGGAGATATCGTCAACCATGATGACTGTCTTTCCGTTTACCTCACCGATCAGTTCCATCGCTTCCACTTCAGTGGCGCTGACGCGGTTTTTGGCCACGATCGCGAGGGGGGCATCGAGAGCTTTGGAATAGGCGTGGGCCATTTTCATTCCTCCAACATCAGGAGAAACAACCACGAGATCATCCGTGAGGCCTTTTTCTTTCAAATAGGCGAGCAGAACAGGGGCCGCATAAAGATGATCCACAGGAATATCGAAGAAACCCTGAATCTGACCGGCGTGAAGATCCATCGTTAAAACGCGGGAAACTCCGGCAGCAGTGAGAAGGTTTGCGACCAATTTAGCGGTGATCGGCACGCGCGGCTGGTCCTTTCTGTCCTGGCGGGCGTAGCCGAAAAACGGAATCACTGCGGTGATTCGTTCCGCACTGGCCCGGCGCGCTGCATCCACCATGATGAGCAGCTCCATCAAATTCTGATTCGTCGGAGGGCAGGTCGGCTGAATAATGAAAACATCCCGGCCCCGGATATTCTCGTTAATTTTAACGAAGGTTTCTCCGTCAGGAAACTGACTAACGGTAGCGTCGGAACGTTTTACTCCTAAGTATTGAGCAATCTCGTCCGCCAATTCCGGATAGGCAGTGCCGCTGAAAATTTTCATTTCGACTCGCATGGTAAAACCAATCTGGCGATAACATCGGAAAACGCCAGAGAAATGTGAGCGAAGTCGAACTGAAGATGAAATTTTCCTGTTCCAGTCAGCAAGGCAAAACAGTCAGGAAGGCAAAGCTACATCATCGGCAACAGGGGAATTCCGATCGGCAGAGGCTTCCACAAAGGTTTTGAGTTGTCTAAAATCAATGGGTTTGGTGATGACTTCGTCCATTCCTGCATCGGAGCAACGGACCCTGTCTTCCCTTGAGGCCAGACCTGTGATGCCGAGAATTCTGGTGGAAGCATTCGGGGAATCAAGGTCACGAATTTTTCTGGTTGCTTCGATCCCGTCCATGTTTGGCATGCAGACATCCATGCAGATCGCATCAAAGACAACGTCACCCGAAGCTGCGGCCACGGCCTCGACTCCGTCAGAGGCGGTGAGCACCTCGCACCCCATTTTTTGCAGAGAGATCTTCGCCACTTTCTGATTTACGGCTTTATCATCGACCACCAAAACCTTCAAAGGACGTTCGTCGGAGTTTTTTGTTGTCGTGGGAGGAGAAAGGATCGGGCTCGATAGAGCTCCGGGCGCGTCTCCATGGTCTAAGCGGCAATTGAATCGAAACTCACTCCCTTTTCCAAGCTCGGAATCAACCTTGATCTCTCCTTTCATCAGGATGATCAAATTTCTACAAATCGCAAGTCCGAGGCCGGTTCCTCCCGTATCCTGGGTAGTTGAATTTTCGACACGGGTAAAAGGGTCAAACAAGGTAGGGAATGACTGATGAGGAATTCCCTCCCCGGTGTCTTTTACGACAAACTCAAGTTCGACAAATTCGGCGCGATCCTCCAGCATCTCGACCGCAATCATGATTTTGCCATTGGTCGTAAACTTAATGGCATTGCTGATCAGGTTAGAAAGAATCTGTTTCAATCTCAGGTCATCGCCGACAAGAAACTCGGGGAACTCTTCGGGAATCACCACTTTGTATTCGTTCCCGGATTCAGCCGCGAGAGGCTTGTAGGCCTGATTGATTTCATGAATTAATCTCGAGAAATTGAAGTTCCGGGGACGGAGCTTCAATAGGTTGGAGTTCATTCTCGAAGCATCCAGAACATCGTTGAGAAGATTCAGCAAGAGCTCGCTGGAACCCTGAAGAGTTTCCAGATAGTCCTTTTGCACCGGATCCAGCTGGGTCTCCAGCAAAAAGTTGACCATACCGAAGATCCCGTTCATCGGAGTTCGGATCTCGTGACTGAGATTGGCGAGGAATTGTTCTTTTGCGACCGAAGCCGCCAGAGCCTGCTGATTCAGTTCGATCAATTTGTGCTCCGTTCTCGCCATGGAGCTAAGCATGGAGCGAACATTACCGACCAGAGGGTCCTCTCCGTCAGAGGTAGGCTCTATCTTGTGTGTGAGATGCGGGAATTCCTTCGAAAACTCAGACACAATCCCGGAAATCTCTTCCAGGCTCTTGCAAGCCGATCTCTCATCGAATTCTCCCTTTTCTCCCCCCTTATTCAGCTGAGCTGGAGTGCCCTCGGGATCGATAAAGCCGGCTTCCGTCACTTCTTTCTTCGAAAGTGCGTTGGATTCAGAGTTTTTAGGCTTGATAGGCCGACTATGGTGAAAGGACATAAAACTGCGGAGGTTATTATCATTGCCATAAAAACAATAATGTTTCAATTTTAAAGTTATACGGGTTTCTGCCGACCGGGAAGATTACTTCCGGCTCAACGATACGCCGTAGACTAGGGCTGCAATCAGCACGATTACGGGGCCGGTCGGAGTTTCGCTGACAAAGCTGAACGCCAGGCCGAAGACGGTGTAAATCAGAGTGAGCACGACCGAGCTCACCATGATTTTCCAAAGCTGCTTGTTAAAACGAGAGGCGGTGGCTGCCGGCAAAACAATCAGGGCGATCGCCAGAATAATCCCGGTGAGTCCAACCAGAAGCACGATACTGATGGAAATAAGAACCAGAAGAAGAAGAAAGTATCCGCCGGAGTTGATCCCCCGAAGCCGCGAAAATTCTTCATCAAAACAGACTGCTACCAGCTTGTGGTAAAAGAGGAGGGTGACCGAGAGCACCACCAAACTTAGAACAGCAGCGGCGATGACATCGGCTTGGGAAGTCAGAAGAATATTTCCGAAGATGTAACTTTCCAGATTCACGCCTCGTCCCGGTGCGAAATGCATAAACAGCAACCCGGTCGCCATCCCTGTGGCCCAGACGCCACCGATGATTGTGTCTTCCCGTTCTTTTGCCCGGAGACTGATCATTCCAATAATCAGGGCGGATATAAGCGCGGCTACAAGAGCTCCGCCCATCGGCGTCAGCCATTCCAGATCGTATTTGCGACTGAAATAAATGGCAGCTCCGATGCCGCCGAGGCTGCTGTGAGCGATAGCCGCCGCGATATAGCCGATCCGCCGCGTGACCACGAAACTTCCCATCACCCCGAAAGAGAGGCTGGAAAAAATCCCGGCGATCAACGCGTAGCGAATCAGGGGGACGGTCTGAAGAGCTTCGAAAAATTCAATCATGATCGCATCCCGTGTGATCACCCGTCTGATGGCGAACTTTCCGGTCGTGTTCGAGCCGCAGGCTGCCGCTGTATATTTCCTGAACCGTCGCAGGGCTGAGTGGAATGGAATGCCGGTGGACCCGTCTGTTTACACAAAGGGCGGAATCGCCCACTTCGGAAATCACGTCGAGATCGTGTGTCACCAGAAGCACCGTCATGATATCCCGCAGCGACTTCAGGGTATCCATGAACTGAGCTTCCACGGACAAATCGATATTGGCTGTCGGTTCGTCAAGCAGCATCAGCTCCGGTTCGCAGGCAAGGGCGCGGGCGATGAGGACGCGCTGGCGTTGGCCTCCAGAGAGTTCGGCGAAAGGGGATTTGGAAATGGATTCCAACCCAACCCTGGCAAGAGAGTCTTCGGCAATGGCATGGCATTTTTTCGAAAATCTTCCGAAACGCAGAAGATGAAGCCGCCCCATCAGCACGATATCCAGTGCCGAGACGGGAAACAAGGTATCGAATTGAATCGATTGTGGAACATAACCGATCCGGCTACGCGCATTTTCCGGTGTCGTTCCAAGCACTTCAATTTTGCCGCTTTTCGGTTCAATTAAACCGAGAATCAGTTTCAGCATGGTCGATTTTCCACCGCCGTTCGGGCCGATGATACAAAGCGATTCGTCCTTTTCCACCGTGAAGGAAACCTCATCCAGAGTCTTCGTCTTCCCATATCGATGAGAAACGTTTTCAAAGCGGACGATGTCGGTCATTCTGAGTGGCTCTATTCAACAGGGGCAGGTCAACGATCTGACCCTGTTGATCTGCTGATCTGCGCAGCAATCTCCCGAAGGTTTGCAGGAACATCCGCAGCGAGCGGGTTGATGGAAATGACCTGTCCGCCAATGGACTCGGCAAGTGACTTGGCGCTCGACTGATCAAACTGAGGCTGAACGAAGATCATTTTCACGCCATCGGCCTTCGCTTTTTCGACGAGGGCGGTCAGTGCTTTCGGTTCTGGAGTCCGGCCATTCAGCTCGATGGCTTCCTGTTTCAAGCCGTAGGCGTCCGCGAAATATCCAAAGGCACCGTGATAGACGTAGAACGATTTTCCCTTCATCGGGGCGAGGGCTGTTTCGAGCTGGATGTCCAGTTCGTGAAGATTAGCCACATAGCTTTCCGCTTTTTCCTGAATCGATTTGGCGACCGCTTCATCTGTCACTACCTCTTGCAGTGCTTCGGAAATCATCAAAGTCTGACGACCCAGGTGTGCGGGGGAAAGCCACACGTGCGGGTCCCATTCCTCATGGTCATGGCCGTGGTCGTGTCCATGATGATCGTGACCTTTGTGTTCGTCCTCTTTTTCCTCTTCGTGATCGTGCTCTCCTTCTGCAAATTTTCTACGGTCGAGATCCGACACGATGTCGATGGTCTTCAGCCCCTTCGTGCCGTGGGAAAGTTTGTGTAAAAGGCCCGATTCAAAGGGAAGTCCGGCGTTGAAGTAAATCATTCCTTTTCCAAGTCTCGCTACTTCCTTTGGCGTGGGAGAGTAGGTGTGAGGATCGTCATTTTCGGAAATCAGTTCCTGGATCTCAACGGCATCGCCCGCAATCTCGCGAACCAGTTTCGCGTAGGGAGGAACCGGGACAATGATGATCGGCTTGCCTTCTTCGTTGAGACCGGTGTGCGTCGAATCCGAGCAACTGGTGAAAAGGAGGGAGGCGCAGACGGCAAAAAGGGCGGCGATATTCAGGAAATGGGCTTTCATACTAGCGGGTTAATGCAATTTTTTTGCAATAATCGCCCAAACCAAGAAAAGGTCAAGTTCTGCTGAATTCGATACGCACGGCGCAACTACAGGAATTGACGGGAAAATCGCAGCAGGGTAACTTTGCGTATGAAATCAGGATTCTTTGTCTTCTTCAGTGTTCTATTGCTGACCTTTTCGCCGCAAGCGGCGGACTCTCCCCCGAACATTGTCCTGATCCTGTCGGATGATCAGTCCTGGACTGATTATAGTTTCATGGGGCACGAACACATCGAGACTCCGCATCTGGATAAACTGGCGGACCGCAGCGCTGTTTTTCGTCGCGGATATGTTCCGACCGCCTTGTGTCGCCCCTCTCTAATGACCCTCGCCACGGGGCTCTACACTCACCAGCACAAAACGAGCGGGAACGATCCGGCTCTCTCTCTCGCCGATCCGAAAAAGCAGAAGGTGAAATATGACGCCCTGCGGGAACAGCTCATTTCCCATGTCGACAAGCATCCGACCATTGCATCGATGCTCGGGGAAAAAGATTACTTCAGCCATCAGTCTGGCAAGTGGTGGGAAGGTCCTTATCAGCGTGGTGGATTCACTCATGGGATGACTCGCGGATTTCCCAAGCCCGGCGGACGGCATGGGGACGATGGCCTGGATATCGGTCGCAAAGGAATGAAGGAGATTTTTGATTTCGTCGATATGTCGGTCGAGAAAGAGAAACCTTTCTTCCTCTGGTATGCCGCATTTCTTCCTCACACTCCACACAACCCGCCGAAAGAGCTTTTTGAAAAGTACAAAGCCAAAGTTGATTCCGATCACGTCGCCAGGTACTACGCGATGTGTGAATGGTATGATCAAACCTGCGGCGAGCTGATTGATTACATCGATAAGAAGGGGCAGACCGACAACACTCTTTACGTTTACATTTCGGATAACGGTTGGATTCAAAGCGTGGACAGCAGGAAATACGCGCCGCGATCCAAGCAATCGCCGAATGAAGGCGGAACCCGTCAACCAACCATGTACAGCTGGCCCGGAGTGATCAAGCCCGGCGACCGTGGCAATCAGCTCGCGTCCAGTATCGATATTGTTCCGACCATGCTCGCTGCCGCTGGCGCGGACATTCCTGATAGCTTGCCCGGTATCAATTTGCTGGATTCCCTCAAGAGTGGCGAAGCGACGCCGAGGAAAGACGTGCTCGGAGAAGGTTGTGCACACGACGTTGCTAATATTGATAAGCCCGAAGACTCCCTGCTTTACCGTTGGGTGGTCGAAGGGAAGTGGAAACTTCTCCTCACCTATGATGGTGTGGTCGGACGCTATGCCTCGAGCCATCCCCGGGCCGAGACACGCCCTCAGCTTTTCGACCTGCTCGCCGATCCACACGAGAATAAGAACCTCGCAAAGGACAATCCTGAAGTCGTAGCCCGGCTCGCCACGAAAATCGGCGACTGGTGGCCCGTGACCGAGCGGAAGGTGCAGCTGACCTGGGAGTGAGGGGTTTGTTGGTGTGAAAAACAGTATGTCTCCCAATGAGAGGCTTGTTTTTCAAGGGCTTGCTCAAAAAAAGAGGGGATTGATACGCGGCTTAATTTGCGACGGCCTCTCTATTACCTTCCCATTAGTCCGGACTGGAGAATTAGCGGCCGGGCATTCAATAGACAACAGAACTTGAAGCCATTGATCATGAAAATTCTTCTTATCCTTTTTTTCTCAATCACCTGTTTTCCTGTCACTTCTGCTGAGCCTGATTCTCTGCCTCTCGTCGTTTTGCTGGGAGATTCCATCAGAGGGAACTACCAGTCTACGGTGCGCAAGGCTCTGGAAGGAAAGGCGATTATTTCGGCACCGAAGGACAATTGCAGTCATTCCGCCTACACGCTTGAGAATCTAGAACGCTGGTTATCAGGAGCAGAGAAAGCGGAGGTGATTCATATCAACGTCGGATTGCACGACATGTATCTTAATGCAAAGACCGGCAAAACGAGGCACACACTTGAAGTCTATGAGAGAAACTTGAGGTCCATTTTTAAGAAGCTGGATGAATTGAGCGATGCAAAAGTAATCTTCGCTCTGACCACGGTCGTGAATGAGAAACAGCAGGCCGAATCAGAGGGGTATGGTCGGGTGGTGCGCCGGAACGAGGATGTTGATACCTTCAATGCGAAAGCCCGGTCCGTGGCAGATGAATTGGGAATCGCGGTTAATGATTTGAACAAATACATGAAAAAGGTTGGCCCGGAGAAAATCCTGAAGCCATCAGACGGGATCCATTTGTCTCCAGAGGGTTGCGAGTTGATGGGCGGTGAAGTTGCCAGAGTGATTCTGAATACCTTGAGCAAGTGATCCTAAAATCCGGGGGGCAGGTTGATTGTCCTGCCCGGCTAAGCTTACTTTGGCAAGCTCTCCTTCAATACCTGTTCAATCACCCGCGCGACTTCGGTGCCGAGCACCGCAGAACCTTTGGAAGAAAAGTGAAAGTCTCTCTCGTTCTATATATCGTTGAGTTTCGGCTTAATAGAAGTCCACAGGTCGTCGGTAGCGATCTTTCTTTCATCACTCCGGCGGAATTTTGTTTTAGACCGCCGAATCGCCGCAAATTCCAATCAACCAATAGGATGGACTAATTCTCATAAATATGTTATTTCAATAAGGTGTCATGACTACATTATTGATTTGTCCTGGATCGCACATTTTACCAGCAGGGGCTATTGCCATTCCGATTTTGGCGCTTCTGCTTTTTGCAGCACTACCGGAATTCACCCATGCCGCCGAACCGCCCGGAATTCTCAACCATCAGGGCCGAATTGCTGTAGACGGGGTGAACTACGACGGTAGCGGGAAGTTCAAATTTTCTCTGGTCAATACTTTGGGCAACGCGACCTATTGGAGTAATGACGGAACCGGGGCAGGGGGGAGCGAACCCACGACAAACGTATCTGTAGAGCTCAGCAAGGGGCATTATTCCGTGTTGCTTGGTGATACCCCCATGGTCTTGGTTCCAAAATCCGTATTTTCCGACAACGCCGAGGTGTTGTTGCGCATCTGGTTCAGCTCCGACGACGGGGCAACCTTCGAGCAATTGTCACCGGATCGAAGGATAGCATCGGTCGGCTACGCCTTGAATGCAGGGCCGGCAGGCAAGGTGCTGAATGTCACTTATCATATTGAGAACACACGGACGAATTTGGAAGTTGCCGAATCTCATACTATGGCAGATTTTTTGGTGAACAAGAAATCCGCAACCAGTGTACTGATCTGCCGGGCATCCCTATCGTTCTTTGGAGCACATTCAGGATCTCTTCAGCAGGGTTGGAAACTGGGGACGGGATCTGAGTTTTCCAGTGGCAGTCTCACTTACACGGGACAATTTCATAGTACCACAGTTCCCTCATTGGCAATTATCGAAGGGCACACTACAACCGGACCCCAGTCAATAGTAATGAGATACTACTCTGCGGACGGCGCGACAACGAATAAGCCCTACAGCGTTTATAACCCTAATTCTACGGATGATAACCGGATTGGCCAAACGAGTTCCGTGTTTGTCATATGGGAAGTGGAAAATTGAGACTATCTCAACCAAACGAACTTCATCCTTCCTTTGATTACTCTTTCAAATCCGAAATTTAGGATAAGATTTCCAAATTAAACGGTGTCGAAAACTAGGCTCAAATTTCCTGGATTTTCAAGGTTAATCGCTCCGTCCCGAAAAAGCTACTTCGCCGGTTTCTCTTTCAACACGCCTTCGATCACTCGAGCGACTTCGACGCCGAGTAATGCAGAGCCTTTGGAAGAAAAGTGGACGTCTCCCTCGTTTTGGAATTCGTCGAGTTTCGGCTTAACAAAAGTCCACAGGTCGTCGGTGGTGATCTTGTTTTCTTTCATCACCCCGGCGGCGATCTTGTTATAGATTGCCGAATCCCCGGGCTTCCACATGCCCGTCGACGAGTCGGGAATCGGAGTGGTATTTGCCCACACCAAGGTCGCTCCGCTTGCTTGCAGCTTCGTCACCAACTCACGCAGTTTCTTTTCGTATTGTTCTGGTGAATTGCGCCGAAAGGCCCCTTCCGTGGCGTGCGGGACCCGATCCTCGCGTGCGACACTGTTGAGGTAATGCATGACATCATGCAGCCCCCAGTTGAAATGAATCACGTCCCATTTTTCTTCACCCAACCACTTATCGATGTATTTCAGCCCGGTGTCCGTTGGCCCGCAATTGGCCTTGGGACGATGCACGTTCGCTTTGCCTTCCAGTTCACGGCGGACCTTTAAAGTATAACCCATTGAGATCGAGTCACCGATCAGCAAAACCCGCGGAAGGCCCTCCACATCTTCAACCCCGGCATACGAAGGGTGTGGCGGTTTTTTCTTTTTCACCACCGGGGTTTGGGCGCTGACGGAAAATCCGGACGCAAGCAGAACAAGAGAAACGAGGGTGGTCTTCATCATCCCTTTTTTCTAGTCGGAAGCATCCAGCCCGGCAAGGTCCCTTAATCGGCGAATGAGGGCTTTCATCGCAATAGACGAGATCGAGCCGTCACTTTTGATGTGCCCGAGACATGATACTTCCGCTTTGCGGCAATTGACCGAAATCTAAAAACCCACTATGAAAAGTGCATGAAATACACCCTGTTGATTCTCATTACCTTTCTCGGGACCAGTGTTTTCGCCGACTCACTTCCTGAGGTGACGGTCACCAATGTGCGTCGCGCTTTTCACAATGGCGAGCACAACGCCTTTACTGACATGGTCCGCTGGAAGGGAAAGATATGGCTCACTTTTCGAACTTGTCCCGATGGCCACATGGTCCACCCCACCTCGTCCATTCTCGTGCTATCCAGTGTCGATGGAAAAGAATGGGAAGAGAAACATCGCTTTTCGGTTTCGCGGCGGGATGTTCGCGATCCGCATTTCCTGATTTTTGGAGAGAAACTTTTCATTTACACCGGCACCTGGTGGACAGGCGACGACACGCTGCTACGCGACGACTACAACCTTAATCAACATCTCGGCTATGCTGTCTATTCCGGGGATGGGGAAACCTGGAGCGAGCCGACACAGCTCGAAGGCACCTACGGTCATTACATCTGGAGAGCAGCAACTTACGAGGGGAAAGCTTATCTTTGTGGTAGACGGAAACTCCATTACTCGGAGCAGGACGGAAGCGAAAATGCTCCACCACGAACGGTCCAGTCGGCGATGCTGGAAAGCGACGATGGTCTTGTCTGGAAATTTCATTCGCTCTTCCAAGCGGAACGAGGCGACGAAACGGCGTTCCTTTT
>CAJXQE010000116.1 GCA_913058215.1 uncultured Verrucomicrobiales bacterium | reverse complement strand
CGAGATCAGCCTCGGTCTCGTGGGCTCGGAGATGTGTATAAGAGACAGGGTTGAAGGAGGACAGTGTGCTGAAGATCCCCTTGCGGATGACGCAAGGATCTCTGGTTTCGGAATCGTGTGAGATTGATGAAACGAAATTTCAGGTAAAGCGCATTGCTGAGCTAAAAACCAAAACCCAGGCAAAGTAATGGACCACCAAAACATGAATCACCTAACCAATCGCCGAAGCTTTCTCAAGCAAACCAGCCTGGGACTTGGTGCGCTGGCGGGACTGTCGTCGCTCAGCGAACCGCTCCTGGCAGCGGGCTCAGGCAGTCGCATCGAAGCCGTGGAACTGCTCGTGTTGAAACAAAACAGAGAGCAGCGTCGCGTGCTGAAAATCACCTCAAGCACCGGCGCCGCCGGCTATGCGGATTTCCCTGACCTTGATTACGCACCAGCGCTGGGTGGTGTCGCCAAGAATCATCTCATCGGGGCCAATCCCTCGGCCGTGGAGGCCATCTGGTCCACCCTGCGGCGGGCTGGTGTCCTCTGTTCGCATCGCACCGCCGTGGACTATGCCCTTTGGGATCTGGTTGGCCGGGAAACCGGCAGGCCCGTTTACGAACTGCTCGGCGGTCCCGTGCGCGACCGGATCCGAATCTACTACTACGGCAAGCCGCCCAAAGCAGAGCTGGAAAATGAAGAGGCCTGGCGCTCGCTGGGGCGAGGACTGGCCAAGCAACCCGGTGCGGTCGTGAAGGTCGATCCCTGGTTGGTTTACGAGCGATTTGGCGACAGGAAAGTCTGGGAGGACACGGACGATGAGGCGGGCGGCAGAATGCCGACCGAGGAGAACATCGTCTACAACGAAATGGTCTTCCGTTGCCTTCGTGAAGGCGCGGGCGACAAAGTGGACTTGATCCACGGCGGGCATGGCCAGTGCAGTGCCGAGGGAGCCATCGCGACCTGCAAACCGCTCGAACCGTATGACCTGCTCTGGATCGAAGAGCCGACATCGCCCACCGCCAGCATGGATGAAATGGCCAAGGTGGCTGCGGCCACCACGGTCCCCATTGCGACAGGAGAAAACCTTCAGGGCCTCGAGGACTACACCCGCCTGATTGACAAGCGGGCCGCGTCGATTCTCAATCTGTCGCCCCCCAACGTGGGTGGCCTCACCGAAGCCCGAAAGATCGCCACCCTGGCCGAACTGCGAGGCGTTCAGATTGCGCCGCATTTCTTTTCCTATGGTCCGCTAAACTGGGTCGCCATGGCCAACTTCTGCATGGCCACTCCGAATGTGTTGATTCTGGAAGCGAACACGCTGCGAGAAAATCCGACCGGGCACATAAGCCGCAACAGGAATCAGTTCTTTAAAGAACCGATCGAGTTCGACGGCTACTACTTCAAGCCCTCCGGCAAACCGGGATTGGGTTATGAATACGATGAGAAATTCGTGGTGAGCCGGGAGGGGTTGGCGTGAATACGATCTCTCGAATTGCTTGATCTCACTCAACCGCATTCCATGACCAAAATCTCTGCGACGGGTGCGGAGACCCTTTTCTACTGTTCACGAATCAATAGGGTATGTTTGGAGAACTTACCCTGTTGGTTCATGAACCGATAGGGTTGTTTCGTTTTTCGATCATTTTGAGATCAGAGTTCATGGAAACTTATGAAAAAAATGCGGCAGGTTTCCAAGAACCCCGGATAAGTGAGTAGATAGATGCTGGACGACCAAGACAAATCAACGCTGACCGAAGCAGACTTCATGCGGCTTCTTTTGCAGCATGAGAACGCACTGCGGGCCTTTGCCCGGAGCTTGCTGCCTGATTGGGATGCGGTGGATGATGTGATTCAGGATGCCAGTGTCATCATGTGGCAGAAGCTGGGCCAGCTGGAGGATGAGGACGGTTTTTTGCCCTGGGGCAAGGTCATCGTTCGCTTCCATTGTTATCGATACCTCGAGCAGAAGAAGAGGAAGGGCGCTGTCTTCAGCAACGAGCTGGTCGCGATCCTGGCGGACGAAGCCGAGCAGATCAACGAAGCGGAACACAGCAACCGCCGGCAAGCGTTGGAGTCTTGCCTGGGTAAGCTTTCCAGTCCGGAACGTGAGTTGGTTCTGGCGCCCTACCTCCACCACGGACGAATCAAAGAACTCGCCGAACGTGGCGGCACCTCAGCGAATGCGCTTTATAAAAAACTGGGACGCCTGCGAGATGCCTTACGCAACTGTGTCAGAGAAAGGCTGGCTCAATCATGAACAAGACTAATCAAGAACTACTGGACGGCTATTTCCAGGGACGGGCGAGCGACGAAGAAGTTGCTGAGCTCGAGCAGAGAATGCTCGACGACGCGGACTTGCGGCAGCAATACTTGCAGGAGGCCATGTGCGAAACGGATTTGCGCAGTCTGGCGCTGCGGGAAGAGAATGTTGTCAGCATGCCTCAAGTCCCCCGGAAAAAGCGGTCGGCTCTGATTCTATTGATGGGTGCGGCGGCAGCGGTGATCGCCGTGATGACGATCATTAGTCTCAATGATTCCCGGGCAGAAACCGTAGGCCGGATTCTCTCCAGTGAGCTGGCCGGATGGCAAAGCGACCAGCCAACTATTGCGGGTGCGGAATTTGGTCCCGGTACCTACCTGCTGCAGAGAGGGGTCGCGACATTGGGGTTTCATTCTGGTGCGGAAATGGTTCTGGAAGGTCCGGCGAGGATCGAAGTGGTTTCCGAGATGCAAGTAATCTTCGATTATGGCAACGCCTCGTTTCACGTGCCGGAGAGTGCGGTCGGTTTCCAGGTGGACACGCGGTATGGCAACATTGTCGATCACGGGACCCGCTTTTCTTTGTCACTGGGAGAAGGGGGCGACGAGGCTCGGCTAGCGGTGAATGAAGGGGAGGTCGCGATTCATCACTCCGGCGGTGAGGTGAAGCATCTTTTCACCAATGAGACGGCCCTGATCGATGGCAAGCAACTCCGTTCCAGCGAAGACCCGACCGCCGAGGGAGGGCTGGAAACCAGAGAGGCGATTGTGGCTCTGGGTACCGGTGGACGGGAGACGTCGATCATTTACTACGATCAATATCGGAAGAACCGACTCAGTCCAGAGTTTCTGATGGTCAAACATCAAGATCCGAATCGGGCCAAACATGGTGATCCCGGTCAACCCACCCCTGTGGATCGAAGGGCCCTGATCGCCTTTGACGTATCGGGGATCGATCTTGAGAAGATTGCTGAAGCTCGCTTGATTCTCAACGCGGTGCCCACCGGTCTCGGCATGGTCACCGTCATGCCTAAGGTCAGCGAATTTGGTCTCTATGGCCTGCCGGATGACGAACGGGAACAATGGCCTAATAGTGGGCTGAGGTGGGTCAACGCACCGAAGTTGGAAGATTCGACGCGGTTGGCGACCTTTCCCGTGTCTCGCGCCGAACAGCGAGCGGTGGTGATTCTCGATACGCCGGAATTGCTCGCCTTCCTGAAAGCCGATCAGAGCGGCGAGGTCGGATTCATGATCCACTGTGTCACGCCGGGTGCCACTCTGGTTCACGGATTTGCCTCCAGCCAGCACCGCGAAGCGGCCGGGCCCGTGCTGGAGTTGGTGATGAGAGAGCGGAATTGAAATTTTACTTCATCTACAAGGCAGGTTTGGAGAAATCCCGGATAGGTGTGTGATTTGAATAGGATGACAATATTGAAAGAACTTTTCAGGAATCAGTGGGCGGCGATGGTGAGCGCGATCTTACTGATCGTTGCTCCCAGTGAAAACCGAGCAGCAGAAAAACCAAACGTCATCGTCATCATGGCGGACGACCTGGGCTTCTCGGATCTGGGTTGCTATGGCGGCGAGATCGAAACGCCTCATCTTGATCGCCTCGCGGAGGAAAGTGTGCGGTTCAGTGGCTTCAAAAATACCTGCCGATGCACGCCGTCGCGGGCATCCTTGCTCACGGGGCGTTACTCGCATGCCGTGGGGGTGGGCAAGATGACGACCGATTTCCGGCGGCCCGGCTATCGGGGACAGCTTTCCCTCGATGCTCCCACCCTGGCGGAGATCCTCAAAGCGAATGGCTACGGAACCGGCATCGTGGGCAAATGGCATCTGACGACCACGGACAAAACATCGCCTCAAAAACGCATTTTCCCGCTGGACCGGGGATTCGATTTTTTCCACGGCACCTGGTGGGGGGCGAAGGACTATTTCAGCCCGCAATTCATGATGACCAATCGGGAGCATCTCCCAGAAGGGCGCGATGCCTACCCCAAGGACTACTATCTAACGGAAGATTTATCGGAGCAGGCCATTCAGTTTGTCACTGAACGGATCGACGAGGAGGTTCCCTTTTTCCTCTATCTGGCCCACTACGCTCCGCACAAGCCGATCCAAGCACCGGCGGACCGGGTCGAAAAATGCCTGAAGCGTTATCAGGTCGGATTCCAACAGTTGCAAAAGGAACGCTTTGCACGCCAGCAAACTCTGGGTGTTTTGCCAGAGGGGACTCAGCTCGCCGGTGGAATGCCATCGTGGGAGAAACTCAGCGCGGAGCAGCAAATGCAATGGGCAAAAACCATGGCCACCTACGCTGCCATGATCGAGATCATGGATGATGGCATCGGTGAGCTGATCGATCTGTTGAAAGAGCAGGGCGAGTTTGAAAACACCTTGATCCTCGTGTTAAGCGACAATGGCTCCGCCAGCGAGGGTAAAGGTAGTAACGGCGGGACAGGCAGCCAGAGCTTTCCCATGCTGAGCAATACACCCTATCGGGGGCAGAAAGCACAGACCTGGGAAGGTGGCGTCTCATCGCCACTCATTGTCAGCTGGCCGGACCAGCTGAAGGCGCATGCCGGAACGGTCCGGCACGGGCGGTGTCACATCATCGACATCCTGCCAACCTGCCTCGAGGCCACGGGAGTTGAGTTCCCTGATTCATTTCGCGGCAAGGCACCCGCTGCGCCCCATGGTGGTAGCCTTTTGTCAGCCGCCGGAGGGGCGGCATTGCCCGAGCGCCCCATGTTTTGGGAGCACGGCGGCAGGCGTGCGGTTTATCAGGACGGCTGGAAGCTGGTCGCTGATGGACCACGTGCGCCATGGAAACTATATAATCTGACCAATGACCCAACCGAGCAGGAGCAACAAAACAAAGAGTTTCCCGAGCGAGTCGATACCCTGCAGGCACTCTGGCAAGGCTGGGCGGAGGAATATGACGTTGTGCCTATGCCTACCAAATCACGAAAAAAGTAACGAGTCGACAACTCAAAAATGAGAGCAGCTAGACCACGGATGGACACAGATGCACACGGATATGCATTGCGGGAGAAATCCGTGTCCATTCGCGTTCATCCGTGGTCCAAATGTTAGTATAGAAATCCATCCGCCCATCATGAAAAAATTGATCACCTCAATCCTGATATACGCTTCGGCATCGCTGATCTTGCAGGCGCAATCTGACGTCGCCATCGTCGAGGGCGAGAGAACCCTGCCGCTCGCCTACGATGTGGATGTCGTGGTAGCCGGTGGGTCTCTGGCAGGCGTGGAGGCCGCCGTTGCCGCCGCCGAAAAAGGAGCCAGCGTGCTGCTGGTCGATTCGCGTCCCTACATCGGCTACGATTTTTGCGCCACCCAGAAACTCTGGCTCGAGCCGGGCGAGAAGCCTGGCACACCACTCTCCCGGAAGTTGTTCGGTGACCGTCAGGTGGTCACTCCCTTGGAGGTGAAGCGAGCGCTCGACAATGCACTCCTCGATGCCCAGGTCCAGTTTTTGACGGGTACTTTCCCGGGCGAGCTGTTGGTCGACCAGGACGGTAACCCCGCCGGTCTGACCCTTGTCAATCGCAGTGGCCGTCAGGCGGTCCGGGCAAAGGTCGTGATCGACGCCACGCCGGATGCGGCACTTGCCCGACAGAGTCAGGCTGAGTTCCAACCCTTCCAGCCAGGTCCGAAGGAGGCCCAGTTTATCGTGGTCGGCGGAGAGCCTTCGGAGAAGGGCAATAGCAAGAAGATCCCTGGGGTTCGCTTTGGCTCGAAACAGCAGCAGAAAGGCTCGAAGGAACCGTCAGAACGGGAATTCCCGATCTATCAATACACCCTGTCAATTCCGAATGAAGCCGACACGTTTCGGTCTCGCAGTCGGGCTCTCAACCTGATGCGAACGGCCGCTTACGACGACGGGATGTTCGATCACTCCGAGCGCCTTCTCTTCTTTCCTGACAATCCGATTGTTCCTGCCGAGGCAGGCGACGAAAACGAAGGGGAGCTTTCTCCCGGTCTGTTCCGCCCTAAGGGGGTGGCCAATTTCTACGTGCTCAGCGCCTATGCCGGTGCGAGCGATGTGGTTCGCCAAACGCTCTTCCAGAGTCCGAGCAGACTGGCGCCCGCGGGGCGGAACATTGGAATCGAAGCGGCCGCTCGTGCCAAAGAAGTCCCCTCCCCTATCAAGCTGCAGTTCCCAGGGAACGCTACGGGAACATCGGACTCCACCGTATCGGAAGTCGCTGCCAGCTTTCGTTTTCAAGAGTGCCCTCAGGTCGAGCTTCCTGCTCACGATCTTCCCATTCTCGGTCGTTGGGATGTGGTCGTCGTTGGTGGCGGCACCTCGGGTGCCCCGGCCGCGATTGGTGCCTCCCGCTCCGGGGCGAGGACCTTGCTGATCGAATATCAGGATGAGCTGGGCGGAGTCGGCACGGCCGGGTTGGTGGCCAACTATTGGTATGGGCTGCAAAATGGATTCACCGCTGAAGTCGACAAAGCCCTCGGTATCGAAAACCAGTGGTGGCCGGTCCAGAAGGCTGAGTGGCTTCGTTCCGAACTGATGAAGGCCAACGCCGAAGTTTGGTTCGGCAGCTTCGGCTGCGGTGCGGTGATGAAAGGGGACAAAGTAAGCGGTGTCGTCGTAGCGACTCCGTTTGGACGCGGCGTGGTCCTCGCGGACGTCGTCGTCGATGGCACCGGGAATGCCGATATTCCGGCGGCGGCGGGCGCGGCCACCCAATACAGCATCTCCGCTTCGGGCGACCTCACCGTTCAGGTCGCCGGTTATCCCGACCGGGATCTGGGCGTCCGACACAACAACACCGCCTATGGCATGACCAATGATGCCGACGTGCTCGATCGCACCCACCTGTTACTGACCGCCCGCCAGCGCGGCGGAGTCAAGAAGCAGAAGCCTCACGACATGGGGCATCTGATCGACACCCGCGACCGCAGGCGAATCGTTGGCGATTACAATCTCGGCACCTGGGATGTCGTCACCGGTCGCACTTTCCCCGACACCATCTCTCACCATCGAAGTAACTTCGATGCTGGCGCGCTGCCGGACGACCTGATGTTTTTGATCAAAGACATGAAAGGACCGGTCTACATCTCCGACATGCCTTACCGCTGTTTGACTCCCGAGGGCCTGGAAGGCCTGCTCGTGACGGGACTGAGTGCCAGCGCCCACCGCGACGCCATGACCCTGACACGCATGCAGCCGGATCTTCAGAACCAGGGATTCGCTGCCGGAGCTGCCGCTGCTCTTGCCGTGCGAACCACTGGTGGCCTGGTGCGCGAGATCGACTTGAAGCGATTGCAGCGAGACCTGGTCCGAAACGGCTGCCTTGAGGAGCGAGTTCTCACCGATACCGATTCCTTCCCCCTGGATGAGGAGGCGATCAAAGCAGCCGTGAAAACCCTGCATGCGCTGACCATCGATGTTCATCAGAAACATGAGCACGACGATACCCTGCCTGCACTGGCTAGTGTGATGGGCAATGCGGAGCAATCGATTCCTTATCTGAAGGAGGCCTTTGAAAATGCCGACGACCTCAAGACTCGCATCAATTTCGCGCGGATCCTCGCCGTGCTGGGCGATCCGTCTGGCAGAGAAGTTTTACTGGAAGCGGTCAATCAAGCCTCGAATTGGGGCGCCGGATGGGACTTCAGCAATCAGCGTGAGAAAGCCAATTCCTTTGGCAAGGTGGACCGCCTTGTGATTGCGTTAGGGTTCCTGCAGACACCCGAAGTGCAGCCGACGCTGATTCATAAACTGGAACTGCTGCAGGCGGACAGCCCGCTGTCTCACTACAAAGCGGGCTGCCTGGCATTGCGTATGAACAAGCACCCGTTGTTGGCCGAACCTCTGGCTCATCTGCTCAACAAGCCGGGAGTTAAAGGGCACACCCAGCCGCTTAGCTATTACGCCGCAAGCGGCGGAGCCGATCAAAAGCTGCCGCAGCGCCACCGGGTGGATCCTAAGGGTGGCCCTGAACTCAATGCCAAGTTCAAGGAAGTTCTCGTGGCGGCGCTCCTCTTTGAATGTGGTGATCACGAAGGCCTCGGGCACGAAATCCTCGAGTCATACACCAGGGATGTGAACGGTCATTTTGCCGCCTACGCCCATCACATGTTGAGCCGCGAATCCGACCTCCAGACCACGAGTGGTGGGGACGGTGATGATGGTGGCATCTGGTTGCAACCCGCCGACCGAGCCATCCAAGAGGGGGAACCCTCAGGCTTGATGGTTCTATCAAACAGCTCGAAAGCCAGCTATCAGTGGCGGCGTGACGGCGAGCCAATCGAAGGCGCCACCGGGAATCGCCTGAGCCTGCCCCAACTCACGGTGAAAGACAGCGGCGCAACATTCGATGTCGTGGTGAGCTCTGACGGCAGCGAGGAAACCAGTGAAGCGGCGATCATCACCGTGACAAAGCCCAAGGCAGGTAAACCCAAAGCAGGCAAACCCAAAGCAGGCAAACCCAAAGCAGGCAAGCAAGGATCCAAGGCCCAGTGGGCGTCGCATGATGATTGGAATAGCGAAAAGCCCGGTTACGAATGGCTCTTCCCGTTCATCGATACCAACAGCGACGGCAAGGTGACCGAGAAGGAATATGCACACTACCGTGCCTTCAAAAAGAAGAGCGAGGATTGGCAGACTGAAGTGCGCGAAGGTGGATTGAAGTAAAGATGAATTCGTAGCGTGCCGAAGCCTCCAAACATTGGTGTTAATTAGAGTTCATTTGTGTCAAGCGAAGCGAATTAGTGTTAAACCGAATTGCATGGAAACTCACAAAGAAGACGGCACTTACGAAATAATCGGGTGCGCCATGACTGTTCAAAACGAACTTGGATTTGGGCTGAGAGAAAAACCATATGAGAATGCTTTGGCAATAGAGCTTCGCGAGAATGGATTTGAAGCAATTCAGCAACAACCGTTTCCTATACTCTACAAGAATCAGCCAGTGGGAGATTGTATCCCGGACATCACTTTGCCAAACCTCAACATTTTGTTGGAAATTAAGGCTCTGGATTCCATTTCCGAAAAGGAAACTGCTCAAATGCTAAATTACTTACGAATCGCCAACTACAAGATCGGTTTGGTGATCAATTTTGGCAGTAAAGTTGAGTGCAAACGGCTCGTTCTGTAATTTTTGGAACACAAATTTCCACTAATGAACACAAAGAGGCACGAATCGGATAGGCTTAGAAACATCTGATTCGAGAATTCAAATTTCAGTTTTTTAATCCAAATGATAAATCGACGACAATTCCTGAGCCTCAGCACCGGTGCGGCCACGCTGATGATGCACAGAGCTTTGTCAGGACATGAACTGGCGACGCAGCCACACGTCCGCAGAGCCGAGGCACTGGGAAACCAGGTTAGTATCACGGTCTTTCATCCCGATGCGACGATTGCCCACCAGGCGATAGATGCCGCCCTGGAAAGAATTGAGCATGTCGAAGAGCTGATGAGCCTTTATCGGCCCGACAGCCAGTTGAGTCTTCTCAACCGACAGGGAGTGTTACGCCATCCGCACCCGGACCTCGCGGCGGTCCTAACCAAGGCAGCAGAATTGTCACGATTCACCCGTGGTGCCTTTGATGTCACCGTGCAGCCGCTTTGGCGGCTCTATGCTGATCGGGCCGGCGACGGGGCTATGCCCACTGAAGCTGAATTGGAAAAGGTGCGGCAGCGGATTGGCTGGCAGCATGTCCGGATCGAGCCCGACATCATCACTTTCGATCGGGCGGGGATGCAGATCACGCTGAACGGCGTGGCGCAAGGTCTGGCCGCAGACCTCGCGCAAGAGGCGTTGAAGGAGCATGGCATCGAGCATGCTCTCATCGATGCCGGCGAGCTCAATGCGATGGGTTCACCTCTCCAAAGGGACGCTTGGCACATCGCCGTCCAACACCCTCGAGAGACGGGCAGCATCGCTAAAACCGGATTGCAGGATCGTTGTCTTTCGACTTCCGGCGACTACGCCACCCGCTTTAGCGAAGATCATCAGCATCATCACCTCCTGGACCCCCGGACCGGTCTTTCTCCTGCGCAGTTGGCCAGTGTTTCTGTCGCCGCACCCAGTGCCCTCGAGGCAGATGCGTTATCCACCGCGCTATTCATTCTCGGGCCGGAAGAAGCGAAAGAAATGGTGGAATCTCTGAACCGGGTCGACGCCCTGTTCGTGAGTAAATCAGGTGAGGTCACCTCAACGGAGGGCTTTCCGCTGCTTTAAATGAACTGGAGGCGCGACAAGTCGGTCAAAACAAGGAGGGGCGATTTGCAATCGCCCGCGGTGCCAGTGCAGGCGATTACAAATCGCCTCTCCTTGGTGAAAACGCTTCGCTCTTGCGGAAGTTTGAGCCTACCCCGTTGTGGCGGCGTTTTTCTACAACTACCAATGTGGCTGTTGTTACTGTTTCTCAATTTCTCCACTGGAAGTGTCGTTTTCGCCGGGTCGACTGAGGTCACGACCATCGAGCTGACCGACCCGGTTTATCCGGAGGAAGCGAAAAGGCAATACACTCTCAATGCTCACCCGGATGCCGCAGGATTTCCCTCAGGCTACAGCATGAAACTCGTGAACAAGGTCTGCCTGGACGATGTCTGCAAGCTGGTGGAGGTCACTCTCTACTGGGATGCGATGGGGTTCTATGAACGCTTGGAATATCCGGAGAGGCGGCCTCTGACCAAAGTGGAACACGATCCATTTACCCCCGCGGATTACGAGAAACTTGATTCCATTCTGAAGGACCGAAAGTCGATCCTGAACGATCACTCGCTTGGCTTTCTGGCCACCGAGAACGACGACAGCGATTCAGCTGAAGACGATGATCTGGATGGCGTCTCCAAAGCCACCCCCGGCGCGGTCAAGGAAGCCGTCGTCAAGGACGCGGCCTGGACCACCTGGGTGTTGTGGAAGTATGCCAATACAGAAATCGTTCCCATGATGCAGGCGATGACCGAATCGCGGTGTTCTCCGGAATACCTTCAACACCTGCTCGACAGCAAAGACTGGCGAAAGATCGAGTTCGCGATCCACTACCTGCTGAAGCAAAAGCCGGTAACCGCTCAATACCTGGATGAAGTCGCAACGCTGTTACCTTCAGCCGATATCGATCATATCGAGTTGGCGATGGAGTATATCCAGCAGGCGAGCCCTGACAAAAACACGGGCTACCGAAAGCTCATTGGCGTCCTGGGGGCACTCGACGAATTCAATGCCGGCCTCGTCATCGAACTACTTGAGTCGGATGAGCAACTGGAGGAGGAAATCCTTGAGGAACTCACCTCGAGTCTTGAGCAGCAAGATTACTACCCCATTCATCTCGCCCTGCGCCTCGTCGAAAGTCGTAAATTCTTTTCCCAAGAGGTCGAGGCCAACCTCGTCAAACTCCTGCAGTCTAAAGACTTCTTTATCGCCCGTCGCGCCAGTGAATTCCTGTCGGGGCAGAAGCTGTCTGCTTCCGCCAGCGAAAAACTGCGGGCTTTTAGAGAGGAACATGCTTCGCGGTTGTAGGCTGCGCCATCTGGGTATGATCGATGGGGAGTGAAGCCAACCAAACAATAAGGTAGGTATCCGCAGGACAAGGAGGAGTTCTTATCAGTACGTCGGACCAGCCGGTATTGCGGGGGCAAATCCCTGCGGGGCGCTCAGCGGTGGCTGATCTCGCTGAGTTTAATGGGGAATTCTTTAACCACCTCTCCACTGATATCGACGCAGCGGAAGGTCATCACAGGATCGTCGGGGCGCAGGTCGAAGTTGAGGGCGCCCCAGAAGTTTCCCTTGTTGTAGGACCAAACGGCGTTGTCGAAAGTTTTGTGGGTGTGCATGTTAGTGACCTTGGCGGAGACGAATTCGTATAGCGGGTAGCCGGGGCGCTCGATCTTCCAGATGTCGGAGCGATGGCGGTCGCCAGCGATGAGCAGGACGCAGACGATCAGGCTTCCCTCGTCTATGCCGTCGACATCGACAATATCGACCCGCGAACGTTTCAACTACTCGACTTGGTAGGATACCCGAAGCGGGAAGAGGACGATGAGAAGGGCAAAGAAGTATGGGCTCTCTACTACGTGGATGATTCATTCACCTCGGTCCTCGAACTCATCGACAGTGCGTTGTTGACCATTGAGCGTTGGGAAGCAAACCAAGTCCCTGAAAACGAGTAGAGAAGGATTCTATCTCATTGATCCGGCACCCCGCCCGGAAACGAAGTCGATATTTGAATCCTCCTCTCTCTGAATCCAACCGAAACGACTTTCTCCAGGATTCAATTATCAGAACGGCCACAGACGGACTATCTATTGCCTCTACCTCTCATGCTTCGGCGGAGACCGAAGTCAGAATCTCCGCCGTCTCGCTTCTCTTCTCGTGGTAGGGCATCCGAGGAATTGGGCTCTGCGGATAGTGTGACACTTCCTTTCAAAATCTAAGAGCTGAAGTGCGGAGACCTCCCGGCTCGCCTGCACACGCATGCCCGAGTGAGCCTAGCATTGCAGTTTTTAACCTGACCCGACATATCGCTTAGCTCAGAACTAAGTGCCATTTTCACGCAGTTTTTCCCGCCTCCCACCGAAACGGACCAACAACCTTCTGCTTCGAACGGTTTCCAGACAAGATACCACTGCTCCTTAACTACCCGCCAAAGATCAGTTTCAGATTGCACCCCTTTTGCACCCCCAAATCACAGCAGTGAAACTTCAATCTCATAACTCGTTGATAATAAGTAGGGCCGGTGGGGTTCGAACCCACGACCAAGGGATTATGAGTCCCCTGCTCTAACCACTGAGCTACAGCCCCCTTTTCAGTCCTTCTGAATTTTTGACCGCGCTGGTTACGGTGAATTCAGATGGATGCAGGATATTTCGCGCCGCTTCAGCCGAAGGGCAAGTAAATAAGCGGTATCTGAAAATCGATTTTTAGAAATTCGAGGAATCGGCTTTGCTAAAAATAGCCAGCTAGCTTTCAATCTGACCAAACCTCGTCCGCACTTCGATAAGCCTTTCGCGGGCTTTTCGGCGGTTGTATCGATCTGAAATGAAAAATGCGATTCCTCCGATCACGAACGAAATTGGGCCGAAGCCCAACACAAACACCGATCCGAGAAATACTCCGATAACGATGCCAAATACCTGAAACCAATTGAGAGCTGGTCGCCGGGCCTTTCTTAAAGCCGACTGATATTGAAGTTTTTTAACGGATTCAGCGTCCATTTGCTATCACCCTCGTCGGCCAGGAGCTCACTCTTCCGGCTTACTTTCAGCCGCGTCTGTCTCCGATCCATCCCCTTCATCTTTCAGCACTTGCGCAGCGATTCGGCGGGCTTCAATGGTGGCCTCTTGAAGTTCCCGATCAAGTACCCTCATCCGGACTCGATGCTCTTTTCGAACCTGCAGCAAATCGTAGAATGCGAGAATGAATACGAAACCAACCATCAGAAGACAAAGCATCCAATAGATGGCAAAAAGAATCGGATTCTTCGAAAGGAAATCGATCAGGAAAACCGATCCGACAAAGGCCATGAGCATCGTCACAATGGTGGAACCAAACAACAGGTTCCGACGGTATTTCCTGTTTTGAAACAAGACCCAGAGAAATGCAAATCCAAGCAGCATTTTCTCCTCTGAGTCTTTGGGTTTCTTTTCCACCCAAAAAGGCAAACACATTGAGACGAAAAGCGCGAAGACTTTTCAAAAAAAGATGAGAAAATAATCCTGCTTGAGCTTGGGACGGGTTCCGGTCAGAATTCTGCCCCGGTTGCTTTCAACACCGCAACCCGTCACGAACACCTGCCCATTTCCTATTGCTTTGAAAAACGCACTTCTCATCGTCCTGGACTCCGTCGGTATCGGCTTTGCTCCTGATGCCAAGGATTTCGGAGACGAAGGCGCCAACACCATGGGACACATTCGGGAGACTGTTCCGGAAATGGATTTGCCGAATCTGGACGGAGCCGGATTAGCTCATGCCGAAGCTCTCGCAGCAGGTGATCCCCTTCCCGATTCGCCGACGACGATGTCGTGGGGATGCCTCCGCGAGGTTTCCGCGGGAAAAGATACCACAACGGGTCACTGGGAAATTGCCGGTGCTGAACTGAAGGAACCGTTTGCGACTTTTGAGAAATTTCCGGATTCACTTGTCGCTGAGATGGAAAGCCTGGCGAAGGTTACTTTTATCGGAAACTACTCGCAGTCCGGCACCGTTATTCTCGAAGAGCTCGGGGAGGAACATGTCAAGACCGGGCAGCCGATTCTCTACACGAGCGCTGATTCCGTCATTCAAATCGCGGCCCACGAGGAGATCATTCCGCCTGAACGCCTCTATGAGATCTGTCGTGCCTGTCGCATCATCGCAGATCGCGAGCGAATTGGACGGGTCATTGCGCGCCCTTTTGAAGGAACTGCGGGCAATTTCAGCCGCACTTCCAGACGCCACGACTTCTCTTTACAACCGCCTCCGACTGTTTTGAATGCCCTTCAGGCCAAGGGCGTCACAACTGTTGGAGTGGGGAAAATTTCCGATATCTTTGCAGACAGTGGGATCGAAATTTCTCACCCCACCCGGAACAATGCTCACGGAATGGAAGTTATCGATACTCTGCTTTCGGATCCCCCTGAGTCTCCGACACTGATATTCGCCAACCTGGTCGACTTCGACATGCTCTATGGACATCGCAGAGATCCGCAGGGCTACGCGGGTTCTTTGATTGAATTTGATCAATGGCTGGGAACTTTGCTTCCGCGGATCGACGACAATACTCTCGTAATGATCACTGCCGATCACGGAAACGACCCTACCTGGAAAGGAACGGATCACACACGTGAAATGGTTCCGCTCCTCTTGAAAAGCCCTTCCATACCAGGTTGCCTTGGACGTCGTGAATCGTTTTCTGATATTGCTGCGACACTGGCAGACTGGTTTGCTCTTAAGGATTTTGATGCCGGTGGCTCGTCGGTCATCTGAATCCCGACACCAGTTCCCGCTTTGTTTTATTCCTACATTTGGCATTGCGAATCAGCAGGACACCATTAGATTTTTAGACAATTCCGACGCCCATGTCCGAAATAGCCCCCGATAAAATCCTAACGAATTCCTCTCTCTATCAGGAGTTTGTGGCCCAACGTGACGAAATTCTTCGTCACAAGTGGATTAAGAGCGAAAAAGCCAAACACGATATCGGTTTTGAAGCGGCTCTGGTTGACTGGATGCTCAATCACCGATCTGAGTGGAAGAAGGAAAGATCGAAGAAATTGCAGCGCACTTAGTCAAGCGCTCCGCACCTTTACTCGTTTCCGGATTCTTCTTTCCCCTTGCCTACAATCTCTTTCTCGGCAAGCTCTTGAGGTATAAAAACCCCCTCTATCACGCTGTTATTCAACGATTCAGGCGATATTTCTCCCAAACTTCGGCGAGCCTCTTCGGCTTCACCAAAGTGCCACTCGATCACAGCGTCACCGATCAGTAACTCTTCCTGACTCAATGGCTTAATCGTCTTTTGATTGCTCAGCAAATGGGACGCATCTTCCCTGCGACCGGCGTTTCTCGCAATCCGCGCCATCAAGAGTCGGAGATCGGGAGATAGCGTTCCTCCGCCCTGAGAGGCTCCGCCGGAAAAACCAAGTTTCCAACTTTTCTCAATCGCCTTTTGATCCCCCTGCTTCATGGCGATTTTTCCAAGACTCATCGCAAGACCTTTTCCCCCAATGGAAAATCGTTTTCCATCCTGCGCCTGAGTTTCGACGATCTGATCGTGAAGAAACACCAGCAAATCAATGGCAGCCTCATGGTTTCCGACTTCACTTTGCTCCTTAAACTTCGCAAGCACCTCTTCCGAATTGGAATCCTCGTGAATCCCCTCAGGCAATTGAGGCTTTTTCGGAGCAGCGACTTCTGCATCCGGGCTAGTCTTCTTATCCGGCTCCATCGGAAGTGCGGGAACCCGTTCTGGCTCATCGGCCACTTTTGCTACAATTGGATCGACAGAGCGAGGATTCGCCATCGGAACTTGAGCAGTGGTTTCCGTCACTTCAGGGTCATCCTCCCCTTCCGGAGATTCCACCGGGATCAATTTTTTCGATGCCTCTGGAAGATCCCTCACTTTTTCTTCAAGGGGAGCGGATTCCATTGCCGCCGCCTGCGCAGTTTCGAGGCCATCATTGCTCGCCACTTTTGAGAGGTCTCCTGAATTTGATTCGCCGGACAATACCTCCGGCACCTCAATCTTAATCGCCACAGGATCCACTGAATAATGCTTCCCGACTGGAGGCAGCTCATCTTCAAAAGAAGACGCGACAGTATCCTCAAGCTCCCTGCGAACCTGTTCCTCAATCACCTCAGGATCAGACACCGCCACGACAGCATCTACGATTCCCGGTTCTTCCAAGAGCGTTGATTCGTTCAGCGACTCATCAAGCGCCGGCCCGTCCGTCAATCCGGTGGGACCATAAAATTTCGTGACGGATTCCTTCTCTTCCCCGGCTTCTCCAAGAGCTGAAACGGTCGGTTCGGGAACAGAGAATTCCTGAAACCCATAAACGGCCTCTTCAATCTCGGCATCGGACAAGAGAACACCTACAGGTGACGACTTGGGCGAAACTTCGGCGAGGTCACCATTCCCTTCAGGAACCGGAGAAACAGCCCTTTCATCCGTCCCCGGACTTGTGTCGACCGGTATCTCGATAGCCGGTTCTTTAAGCGGAGTCGCATTCTTTTCAGGAGACTCTGGCTTTTCGGAAATTGGATCTTCGTCAAGAGGAGCCGTCACCATAGCGATCCCGACTCCGGAGTCACTTTGATTGTACCAGGCATATCCGGCAACACCGGAAAACGCTGCCAAAACCGCCGCGATCCCACTGCCAGTCATTAGTCGTCGAATCGCCTTTTCCCGCCGGACTCGACGCAAAGATGCGGACAGGTAGTCAGAAGTCAGAGGCGAGAGAAGTCTGCGCACGTCCTTATCCTTCAGAACCTTTGATGCATTCTCGAGGAGCTCCTCCTCATACAGCAAACCAGCGGGAGCCCGATTGGAAATTTCCCAGGATATCGCGTGCTCATCAAACTGCCTAACAATCGCCAGAGAAGGTTTTTCATCCCTCATCCAGGAGCTGGCACGCTCCCACTTGTGATACAAAGCATCGTGAATCGGAAGGAAGACCGCCTCCTCCAAAGAATTCCCCTCGAGGCTGAACAATCGCCAATCCGTCAACTCCAGAGCCATTGCCCAAAGCTCGTTGTCTTTTGCGATCTCTGAAGCCTGGAGCACATACTCTCCGGATTTCATCGCCCCCCTGAACAGCTCCTCCCAAATCGCCTGACGGGAGACATCTTTCATTTGATAGACTTCCTCAGCCAATCCGCAAACGAACCCGGCAAGACCTTCCGTGCCCGTGTAATCAAGCGCACAAACTGGCTTTCCGAGCGCCTCCGCCTCATCATGAAGACGATCCATCAAGCGTGGTAGCAAACCAAGACATTGAGGGGCTTCTTCAAAGTCTTCGCGAAGAACCCGGGCCAGCTTTCTAATCTTGGGTTTCGAGGCCGAGGGTAAAGTTCGCTCATTGACACGGGCAGCAACTACCGAATTGATGGTCCGCTTGTCAGGATAGGGAACGGAACAGAAAAGGGCATCAGAAGGGTCCAACTGGCTGTTCGCTACGATGCCACAAATGATATCGTGAACCCAGGATCGATAGGTCAAAGCAAATAGAACACTTCTGGTTCCGATCATCTCTTTCAGAAACCCCAGAGAATCCCGTTGATGTCCAGAATCCACGGAGCGGTTTACCTCTCGCTTACAACGTTTCCTGTCTTCAAACAGATTCTCGAGCCCATCGACAAGGACAACAATCTTGATTGCCGAAAGCCCGGCGGTCCCCTGCTCAAGCCCTTTCAAAAGAGCACTGAGTCGTCGCCCCACTCCAACTGGATCAGATTCGGCAAGGTTCGCCAAACGGTTCCCCAGCTTTGCATAGGACGACTGACTTCGAAACGATGGGTGATTCTCAAGAACTGCGCGAATGCAGCTCTTTGCAATGGTGCTGGGCGTGTCGCGTGAAGTTAGCCGAACCGGTACAAGGAGAGGCAGTTGATTCCCTCTTTGCAATCGACTCAGGCGAGATACAAGAGACAGTTCAACCAAGCCGCGCTTCCCGACACCGCTTGGTCCTTGAACAAAAATGAGAGGCCAACGGTTACGGGAACGCAATTCTAAAAGCAACTGCCCGCATTCATTCGTCCTGCCAAAGGAAACAGGATTCAAACTGTCTACGCCATTTTCTGAAAGAATCATTTCGGGGATAAACGCTCCTCCACCGTCGGAAAATGGGCAGGAGGCTTACGTAAGTATACCGAGAATACTGACTTATGTCTACGATAATTATTGTGCTTTTAATAATTATTATACCCAAACTATGTGCTCTTCTTTCAATTTCGAAAGAGCGGATATCAAAACGCAGTTGGCCGGTGGAATTGTCGCAAAACAAAGACCACCGGCCGGGGAACGGTATCACTACGGGAAATTTTTAACGCAAAGCAGAACCATTTGAGTCCAATCCTGCAAACTCAAAGTGACTGGAATCTTCAATAGGCTCGCCCACACCGGAACAACTCCCGAAAAGAATGCTTTCCTCGCGGGTATTTTGCTCGAAATCTAATTCGTTAAGGGCACCTCCCAGCTCTGCACGGATTTCACCGAAATAGTTCAGCGCATTCAATTCACTGAGACTGAGCAGAAGCCCGCGCGCCGCGTCCGGGTTTTTGGTATTCCCACGATAGACCTGCTCAAAAATGCTCATCGCCTCTTCATTTCTCCCTGTTGCGTAAAGGTTCCAGGCTTTGATATTCTTCACCTCAGATTCCAGACTCCCGAATTTCTCTGCTTCATCGATGAACCAAAGACTGGATCGATACCGCTCTGAAAAGTGAGCCTCTTTAGCTGCAGCATAAAGCATTCGCTTACGATCCTGAGCATGAATCCCCTTCCCGGCGGCCTGACGCGCCCTCTCCTGCTTAATGAATTCCACGGCACTGGGCAGCTCTTCTTCCTGCTTTTTCGCCGCTTTGCGGGTTGCCGGAACCTCTATGGCAGTTTCATTCTCTGAATTCAACTTCTGTCTCGCCACCTCAAGCCTGTCTCTTATACAC